>NZ_JBGCBZ010000002.1:0-423564 GCF_041262585.1 Planotetraspora sp. GP83
TGATGCCCAGTTCGAAACAGGACAGCAGGTTCATGAACCGCGCGGGTCCAACCATGTATTCACGGAATCGCGCGAGCGTGGCTTCTGCGGTCATGTTCTGATCCCTCCGAGTCATGCGGTTCGTGAAAGAGGTGTACGGGGTGGATTCGCTATCCCTGCGTGGAGCCGGTCCCACGCCGGCCGGTCACACGGTCTTCGTCGCGCTCAAAATGCCCTGCAAGGGGAGGGCGTCCGGGGGCAGTTCGGAAGGATGCTGGGCGATCGCCTTCGTGACGGTGAAACCGCATTCTTCCAACCAGCTCCGGAACGTCGACAGCTTCTGCGGCCCGCCCTGCCCTGTAGCGCAGCCGAGGAAGAAGCTCGGGTAGTAGTCGACGGTGCCGGATTCCTTGATGTCCTCGGAATAGATCGGCACCAGGATGTGGACCTGGCCGCCGACCTCCAGCGAGTCCCGGACGCCGTTGAGGATCTTGAACACCTCGCTCTTGTCGAACATGTTGAGGAAGTGTTTGATCAGCACGACGTCGAAGCCCTTGGGAACCTCCACGAAGACGTCACCGCCGATGAACGAGCATTGCTCGTCCACCCCGTGCTCCCGGAAGTTCCTCAGGCACGCCTCTTCCCGGCCGGGCAGGTCGAACGTCGTCACCCGTAGCCCGGGCGACGGCTTCATCTTGAGGGTGTGGATCGCGCCGAGGCCGGTGTTGCCCGCCAGGTCGAGAACCCGCGAACCCGCCGGGATGTCGACGTTGTCGAAGAACCAGGGGTCGATGCGGGCGGTGACCGAGTCCATCAGCCTCGACCAGGATTCCCGCAGGTCCGCGTGCACGGTCATGGCCTCGTACAGGTCCCCGTCGAACCCGTAGAGCTCGCGAAGGCCGACGGGCTTGCCGGTCCGCACGCTCTCGGTGAGGTAGAACAGCTGCCGGAGCGTGGTGACCTTGATCTTGTCCATGAAGTCGAGCGGCCGCTTGAGGTCGATGTCGTCCAGCTCAGCGAGCGCGTCGAGGGAGTACGCCCCGGACGCCTCGTCGTAGGCGACGAAACCCTCCTTGACCGGCAGGAACAGCAGCTGCTCCACGGCCGCGGGCTTGGCCCCGGCAACGGCGCCGAGCTCGACCGCGGTCATGCCGGGGCCAGCCCGGAGCGCGTCGATGATGCCCAGTTCGAAACAGGACAGCAGGTTCATGAACCGCGCGGGTCCAACCATGTATTCACGGAATCGCGCGAGCGTGGCTTCTGCGGTCATGCACTAATCCCTTCGAGTTGGTTACGCTCCAGCGGCACATAACGCGAACCCGCTGCCACCCCGATGAGGAGCACTGTGGGGCACCGCGCCGCGTCGCCACGATCCGGCGGGGACCCGGGCGGTCGCGGCTACCCACTCTCCAGCATCGGCCACGGGACTTGGCTGGGACTGTTCGGCGAGTTGGCGTCGACTTGGCGGCCGCCACGATGGTGCGGCGGCCGGGCGCACATCGCCGCAGGTCTACCGCTGTAGACGTATCGACAACGGTGATGTCCGACCATTCGCGGCCGACCGCCTCACCAGTACCAGAATGAGTCGGTCACGCGGAATGCCACCACAGAACACCAATTATCAGGTTTCTTGACAACCGCCTGTGGCGAATATACGATCGGTCGGAGTTTATAGTTCACAATTCAAGAGTTCGCGATTCGAGATCAGCCACCGGGTGGCGGCCACTTGGCCATGGCTGTTCATATCACGCGACGCGCGGTGACGAGTAGTTGTCCGCGCCGCCTCCAGGAAAGCCGACTTGGTGCTGGTCCACCGGCACCCGCGACTCGATTGTCGCGCGTGATCTGGTGACCTCACCAGTGCCAAGGCGGCAGGAGAACGTGTCCATGGCTTGGCCATTCGCGTTGTCCGGAGAGGAGAATCGACATCCGGATTCACCTTCTTGGGCCGCTGCGGATTTTCTGCGCTGACGGCGAGATGTCGCCGGTCGCGCGGAAACCGCGGCAGATTCTCGCTCTGCTCCTGCTCAACTACTCGCGGGTCGTGCCCACGGCCGCGTTGATAGATGAGCTGTGGGACGGGTCCGCACCGAAAACGGCGCGCGCGGCCGTGCAGATCTACGTCTTCGAACTGCGCAAGAGACTCGCCGAGGCCACCGGCCTCAGCATGGACGCCGTCGGCAACGAGATCTTGCGCAGGGCGCGCAACGGCTACGAGTTCGTCGCCGAACCGACCTGGTTCGACCTACGGTCCTTCCGTCAACGGGAGCAGACGGGGGTGGCCGCCGTGGCCGAGGGCGACCTGATCAAGGCCGCTCGGGACTTCCACACGGCGCTGTTGATGTGGAGTGGTCCGGCGTTGGCGGGCGTCGAACCGGGGCCGAGCATCCGGGCCGAGGTGGCCGGGCTCGAGCAGTCGAGGGCCACGATGCTGAACCACCGCATCGGACTGGAGCTGAGGTTCGGCAGACACCGGGAGATCCTGGGCGAGCTGATAAACCTGGTGTCGCACGACAGGTTCAACGAGGACCTGCACGCGCAGTTCATCATCGCGCTGTACCGCTGCGGCTACCGCGCCTGCGCGCTGGAGGCGTTCCGCCGGCTGCGCGAGGACATGGTCGCCAGGTTCGGCTTGGAACCGTCCCCCAAGTTACAGAGGTACTACCACGCGATCCTCACCTCCGACCCGGGGCTGGACGAGATGCCGGTATGGCCGCTGCCCAGCGAACTCCCGGCGCTGCAGCCGTAGCGCAAGCCCGCCGCTACACGGCTTTGGCATTGCCGTAGCCGCCTGCGGCGTCGACGGCCGCGGTGTCGGCGACCCGCATGACGTGCCACAGCCGGGAGATCCGGTTGGACGGCGCTATGCCGAGTTCGTCCTGTATGTTCCGCCGCAGCCGGTCGAACACCTCGAGGGCCTGGGTCCGGTATCCCGAACGGTACAGGGCGATCATGAACTGGGCGTGTAGCTCTTCGTGATGCGGATGCCGGACGACGAGCCTGGCCAGCTCGCTCAGCATCTCGCGGTGCCTGCCCATGTCCAACTGCGTACCGAAGAACAGGACCAGTGTGTCCAATCTGGACTGGTCGAGCTCGGCAACGGCGGCCCGGAGCAGCCTGCCGTGGTCGACGTCCAGCAACGCCGGGCCCCGCCACAACCCCAGTGCCTCACTCAGCAGCCGGCTGGCGCCGAGGACGTCCCCGGTGTTCAGCAGTGTCCGCCCCAAGGACCGCAGCCGGTGGAACTCGGGCAGGTCGAAGGACGCCTTGCCGAGGTCCAACCGGTAGCCGCCGACGTGAGTTTGCAGCAGGTCTTGTGCGACCAGGTCGCGCGGAACACCGAGCTTTCGAGCGAACTCCGTACGTAGGTAGAAGATATGGGTCTGCAGCGTGGTCGCGGCGCTCCGCGGCGGCGAGTTGTCCCACAATTCGGTGATCAGCGAACTAGTCGACACCCGGTGCGGTTCGTTGAGCAGCAACAAGGCAAGCAACTGCCGAGGCTTCCCGGTAATGTGCACCAGGTCTTCGCCGTCTCGCTGGATGGACAGCGAACCCAACACCTGAAATTCCATAAACCCACCCAGATGCACCGCGTCGAGAATACCCGCCGGACGGCGGCCGCGCCAGCGCTGTCGCTCTCCTGGAGAACGTGCGACGACGGGCTTCACGGCGATTACGGCAAATAGCGCAATGCCCGCGCCGCCGGGTTTACCGCGCGAAGACCAAAGTGGTGGGCGACGGCGTCGAATGGAACGAGACGTCGTCGAAACCCGCCTCCGTGAGCCAGGCCCGGTAGTCGGCCTGCCGCCAAGTCCCGCCCTTCTTGCTCTTGAGCAGCATTTCCGAGGCGAACAGGAGCGGGAAGAACGGGCCGCCGCGGTCGTCGTCGACGACGTAGTCGCAGACGACCAGCGTGCCCCCGGGCTTGAGGGCTGCCCTGACCTTCGCGAAAATCGCGATGTTGTCCTCCGGCCCTTCCTGGTGCGCGACGTGCGAGTACACCGCGATGTCGTAGGCGGCGGTGCCGAACTCCACAGTGTGGAGGTCCCCGTCGACGCAGGTGAACCGGTCGGCCACCCGCCGCTCCTTCAGCAGCCTGTGAGCGATCGCGTTGATCGGCCCCCAGTCGAGCTGGGTCGAGCGGGCGGCGGGGTTGAGCTCGAGCCAGATGGCCGAGAAGATGCCCGAGCCGCCGCCGAGGTCGAGGATCGAGACCTCCCCGGCCTCCGCCAGCCCCAGCAGGTCGGCGGCGACCGTCGCCACCGGGACCGACTGCGCGGCGATGGCGGGGACCACGTCCTCCCAATGCGGGTTGTCGGCCACCTCGGTCATGGCGTCCACCGGTCCCCCTGTGCGAAACACCTCGAGCAGGCTTCCCATCTTGTCCATCTGCCCCAGCTTGAGCTTGGCGTAGCCGCTCAAGCTGGCGGGCCTGCCGTCGACAAGGAACGCGGCCGCTTCTGCGGTGTTGCGGTAGCTCGCGCCGTGCAGCTCGACCAGGCCCAAGCCGACGAGCCCGTCGAGCAGGGTCTGCGCACCCCGCTTCGAGATCCCAGCTTTGGCGGCCAGCTGGTCCGCAGTGTCCACACCCGCGTCGAGGTGGGTGAAAAGCGAGTACTTCGCCGCCGAACCGAGGATGCCGGTGGCCCAGTAGCCGTTGGCGATCTCCATGATCCGGTCCGGCCTCGGTTGGTCGTTACTCACGCTGCCTCCTGAGTCCTGCGTGTAGGTGGCACGCGACCGCGCGCCGATGTTCCGGCGGCCGGCCCTCAGTGGGACGCCGATACGGCCTCGGGAATCCGCTCCATGCTCGCCGGCGCGTCCAGGGACCAACTACCCACCGCCATTTCCGCGGTGATGCCCGGTCCGAAACCGGCGATCACACCGGTGGCACCGGGTGTCATCGTGTCTTCCTCGAACAGCCTGCGCAGCGCGTCGAGCACCACAGCGCTGGCGATGTTGCCGTACTCGGTCAGCGTCGCCCAGCTGTGGCGGAACATGCTGTTGTCGACACCGAGGTACTTGCTCAGGTCGGCCAGGATCCGCGGGCCGCCCGCGTGGATGACGTAGAAGTCGAGGTTGCCGACGTCCCAGCCGTGGTCGAGGGCGAGTTCGCGCAGCACCGGGGCGAGCGGCTCCATCGTCCCGGGCACCCGGCGATCCAGTTGGAAGTGGAAGCCGGTGGAGCGCACGGCGTAGGAGATCCAGTTCTCGGTGTCCGGGATGATGTAGGAGGCGTTGCGCTCCAGCGCCACACCGTAGCCGCCGCTCCCCCGCACCACGGCGGCCGCGACCCCGTCTCCGAACAGCCCGTCGGACAGCAGGGACCCGACACCGTCGTCCTCGGGCTGGTAGCACAGCGAGCACAGCTCGCAGGAGACGATCAGGACGTTGTTGTCCGGATAGGCCATGCAGAAGTCGTGGGCGCGGTTGATCGCCGCGCCGCCCGCCGCGCAACCCAGCTGCGCGATGGGAATCTGCCGGGTGTTGTACCGGAATCCCATGTTGTTGATCAACCATGCGGTCTGCGACGGCATCGTGAACCCGGTGCACGACACGAAGATGATCGCGTCGATGTCCTGCGCCGTCAGCGAGGCGTTCGCCAGGGCCTCCTCGATGACCACGGGGCACCTCTTCTGCGACTCCAACTCGAAGATGCGGTTGCGCTCCTCGAAGCCGGGGTGGCGCAGCGTATCCTCGATGGGCTGCACCAAATGCCGCTTCTGCACGCCCGTGTTCCTGATCAATCGGAGCGCCAACGGAAGCTGCGGCTTTCCGGCGTGTGCCTTCTCGGCGAATTTCAACGTGTCGTCCAGCGTGATGACATATTCCGGCACACGCACCGACGGCTTGCATAACGTTGGCATGTCTGGAGTCTCCTCCTGTAGAAGTCCACCCTCTGTGCGGAAAGCGCCCTTCCTGTACCCCCGGTAAAGCTGTCAGGTCACAACGCGCGGCATACGCCGCGCCGCGGATCGCCATCGGCTCGGAGATACACGTTCACTACCGTCGCCCATCTCGCTTGCCGTGGGCTTGGCGTGGACTTGGCACCCCTTCCGGCGGCGGAGGAGGAAGACACTTGGGACGCGCTTGCCCCAACGGCGCGGTCGCACCGTCTGACGAGGGTTCCGGTGTCGCACAGGGTGCAGGCGCCCGCGGCGGACTTCTATCCACTGTGGAGGGCGATGATCTCCTCCACCGTCCGGCGCAGCATGGCGATCCGGTCTTGACCGAGGTGCAGCACCCACTGCTGTTCGATGTCCCTGAGGATTCGCGCGGCGGCCGCCTGGCCCGCCACGCCCCGCTCGGTCAGCCGGATGATCTTCGCCCGGCGGTCCTTCGGGTCGGTCGCCCGCTCGACGTAGCCGAGCCGCTCGAGTTCGTCGACCAGCTCGGCGATGGCCTGTTTCGTGAGCCCGGCGCGGTCGGCGAGCACGGTCAGCCGCGCCCCCTCCTCGTCGATGAACCGGAAGACGGAGCCGTGCCGGTACCGGATTCCCTCCAACCCCTCCTCGCCGAGCCGCTGGTGGAGCAACTCGATCGTGATGTCCTTGGCCCGTGTGAGCAGAGCGGGAAGCGGCGCCTGGCCCGCGTCCTCCTCGCCGCGCTCCCCGGATTGCGTCGTCATCCCGAGCGACCTCTCTAATGCAGCCCACTTCGTCAGGCTGCTTGACAATACAATACTCCTAATAGGACAGTAGCTTTACTGAACTTGACAACCATGATGCGACCGAGCGAGCCATCGTGTGTTGTCGTATGGCCGATCCAGTGGCGAATCCCCGAATACCGGTAGAGGTGGGAATTTGATGAGCCGTTTCGACCACGAGGGAAACAAGGTCACCGGCGTCGACGCCGCGGCGATCGACGCTTTGGCCAAGCAGGTGAAGGGTCCGGTGCTCACCCCTGACAACGAGCAGTACGACGCCGAACGCGCCGGGCACCAGACCACCCGCTGGCACCGGCCCGACGTGGTAGTGGGCGCGATCGGGCCCGCCGACGTGCAGGCGGCGGTGGCGTTCGCGCACAGCCACGGACTCCCGGTGGCGGTGCAAGGCACAGGGCACGCGCTCTCCGCCGTCGCCGCCGAGGGCGGAGTGCTGATCAACACCTCACGGATGGCGGATGTCCGGGTGAATACCGAGGCGGGCACCGTGTGGGTGGGCGCCGGGACGAAGTGGGACCAAGTGATCCACGAGGCGGCAGCGGCCGGGCTGGCCCCGCTGTCGGGCTCGGCCCCGGGCGTCGGCGTGGTCTCCTACACCCTCGGCGGCGGCTTGGGCCCGCTGTCGCGGCGGTACGGGTACGCCGCCGACCATGTGCGCAGCATCGACGTCGTCACGGCGGACAGCACGCTGCGGCACGTCACCGAGACCTCCGACCCGGACCTGTTCTGGGCGCTGCGCGGCGGCCGGGACAACTTCGGCGTGGTGACCGGCATCGAGGTCGACCTCATGCCGATCACGACGATCTACGGCGGCGGACTGTTCTTCGACGCCGGGTCGGCCGCCGAGGTCCTCGACACCTACGCGCAATGGACGACCACCGTGCCCGACGAGATGACCTCGTCGGTCGCGCTGATCTCCTTCCCCGAGGTCCCGGCGCTCCCGGAGCCGTTGCGCGGCCGCTACGTCGTCCACATCCGTATCGCCTACGCCGCAGACACCCTCGGGGCGGGCGAGGGCCTGGTGGCGCCGCTGCGGGCGCTCAACCCGTTCATCGACACCGTCGCCGAGATACCCTTCGCCCAGGCCGGATCCATCCACAACGACCCGCCCTTCCCGGGGACCTTCGAGTCCGGCACCGCCCTGCTGGGCGAGTTCGACTCCGCCGCGGTGCGCGCCCTGCTCGAGCACGTCGGCCCCCAAGCACCGGTGCCGCACGTCGTCGAACTGCGCCACCTCGGCGGGCAGCTCGCCCGTCCCCCCGCCGTCCCGAACGCCGTCGGCCATCGCAACGCGCGTTACGTGATCAACGTGGTCTCCCGGCTGGAGCGCGCCGAGATCACCGCCGTCCGGCCCGCGCACGAGCGCGTGTTCGCGGCGATCATGCCGTGGACCACCGGCGGCCGGGCGCTGAACTTCATGATCGGCGAGAATGACGCCAAGGACGTGGCCTCCGCGTACGACCCCAAGGACTACCAGCGCCTGACCGAGGTCAAGGCCGTCTACGACCCCCAGAACATCTTCCGGCTCAACCACAACATCCCGCCCGCCGTCGCCGGGTGACCCCGGCAGGCAAGAGCGCGGGGTATCACTCTGGATGCTCTGTCTCTACTCCTTTCGGTGGTGACGGAAAGTCAGGCCGAGAGGATGCGGTGGTAGCAGCGCGAAGCCGGCCCGGCCGGCTCAGCCGGCCGCACGCGCGGCGTCCTCGATGAGGCGGGTGGTGGTCCCCGGGTGGCTGATCATGGCGACGTGGGAGGCGGCGACCTCGACGACGTGGGCCTTGGCACGCTCGTAGAAGAAGCGTTCCAGGGCGGGCGGGATGGCCTTGTCCTGGGTGGCGACCAGCCCCCAGGAAGGGATCGAGTGCCAGGCGGCGGCCTTGGTCACGTCGGTGAAGGAGGAGGCGCTGAAGGGCCGCTGGGTGGCCTGCATGAGCCGGGTGGTGGAGGCGGGCAGGTCGGCGGCGAACGCGGCCCGGAACTTGTCGGCCCGCAGGTAAAGGTCGGTGCCGGTGGTGCCGTCCGGGTTGGCGTAGGGGACCTCCTGCACGGCGGCGGGGATCTGGGTGCCTGGGTATTTGTTGATCAGGACGCCGAGCTGTTCGCCTTCGTCGGGAACGAACGCGGCGATGTAGACCAGCGCCTTGACGTTGGGGTTGTCGGCGGCGGCGTTGGTGATCACGGCGCCGCCGTAGGAGTGGCCGACCAGCACGATCGGGCCGTCGATCGACTTCAGGACGCTGGCGATGTACGGCGCGTCGGTGGGCAGCCCGCGCAGCGGGTTGGCGGGGGCGATCGTCTGGTAGCCGTCGTGCTGGAGCCGGCTGATCACGCCGTTCCAGTTGGAGCCGTCGGCGAAGCCGCCGTGCACCAAGACGATCGTGGGCTTGGCCGTGGGAGAAGCGCCCTCGTGCGCGGCGGTCGCGGACGCGGACGGCACGGTGAGCAGCGCGGCGGCCAGGCCGCCGGCAGCGACGGCGAGCACCATACGGCGCGGCAATGCGGAACGAGCGTTCATGTCTGTCTCCAGTGGGAGTTGGTTGGGGGAACCGGGTGGGCCCGGCCGACTCGGTGAACCCAGGAGCGGCGCTCGGCCTGTACGGCACGGCCCCTGGTCAGCCAGGGTCGTCGTCAGGCGGCGGCCTGGCGGATGAGGGCGGCCACCGCCGCGGGCTGCGACAGGTAGACCGAGTGGCTGCCCGGCGTCTCCGCGACGGTCGCCCCGGCGCGCTGCGCCATGGCGCGCTGGGCCGGCGGCGGGATCATCCGGTCGTCGGTCGCCACCAGGTACCAGGAAGGCTTGGCGCGCCACGCGGGTTCGGCGACCGCGCCGCCGAGGGCGTCCACGCCCCACGGGACCTGCGAGTCGGCCATGAACGCCGCCTGGTCGGCGGGCAGATCTCCCGCGAACGACGCGGCGAACTTGTCCCGGTCGAGGAAGAGGAACCCGTTCACCGGGGGCAGGATCGGCGGGACGGGCGCGCCGGGCGGCGGGTCGGCGATGAGCGTGTTGACCGACTCGCCCTTGTCCGGGGCGAAGGCTGCGATGTACACGAGTGCCGCGACGTCCGGGTGGCCGCCCGCCTCGGTGATCACGACGCCGCCGTAGGAGTGGCCGACCAGGACGCACGGGCCGTGCAGGCCGTCGACGACCTGGTGAGTGGCGGCGACGTCCCCGGCCAGGGACAGGGTCGGGTTCTGCACGACCGACACGCGGAAGCCGTCGGCGACGAGCAGGTCGTAGACGGCCTGCCAGCCGGAGCCGTCGACGAAGCCGCCGTGGACGAGCACGATGTTGCGGATCATGGCGTTCCTCTGCGAGGGGAGAAGGGGTGGAACACGTCCCACGGTAGGAACCGGGCGGCTCCCCTCGCGTACGTCAAATGATGTAGTCGCCCTCCCTCGCGGCCATGAGACGGCTCAGCTCACCGCGCGTGGTGATGCCGAGCTTGGGGAAGATGCGCGACAGGTGCGTGCTGACCGTGCGGGGCGAGACGAACAGCCGCTGGCCGATGTCGCGGTTGGTCAGGCCGTCCGCGACGAGCTGCGCGATCTGGAGCTCCTGGGCGGTGAGCCGGTCGCGGGTGTCGTGCTTGCGGCGGATCCGCTCGCCGCTCGCGCGCAGCTCGCGCAGCGCGCGCTCCGACCAGGGCACCGCGCCGAGCGCGTCGAACGCCTCAGCCGCCGCGCGTAGCGGCGCCCTGGCCTCGGCGGCACGGCGCTGGCGGCGCAGCCACGCGCCCCACGCGTGCCGCAGCCGCGCCCGTTCGAACGGCCAGCCGACCAGGTCCTCGCGCAGCGCCTGCGTGAACAGCTCCTCGGCGGTCTCGTCGGGCGCGGTGACGGCCCTGACGTAGGCGAGCGCCACGTGCCCGACCGGCGACCCGCTCTCCTCGATCACCGGGGCCAGCTCGTCTGCGACCGCGCGCAGCTCCTCCTGCCGTCCGCTGAGCAACGCCGCCTCCGCCAGGTGCGGCAGCGCCCACAGCCGCATGTACTGGCTGTAGCTGACTTCGCTGGGGTCGAAGATCGGGCGCAGCGCGTCCCAGGCCGCGCCGAAGGTCCCGTCGGCCAGCTCGGCGGCTCCGCGCGCGAGCTGCACCAGGGCCAGCATCGGGTGCGCGCCCGCCGACAGGAACGCCCGTTCGGCCTGCGCGGCGAGGTCGCGCGTGACGTCCGTCGCGCCGCGCAGCGCGTGGATCTCGGCGGATACTGCGTCCGCGGTGAGCACCCACTGCGGCTGCCTGGTCTCCACGGCCAGCGCCCTGGCCTCGGCGGCGGCGACGACCCCGAGCCGGGTGTCGGCGAGTCGCGCCGCCGACGTCGTCTGCCCGACGAGCGCCTGCGCGAGCGCCCCGAACGGCCCCCGCGCCCGCATCCCCGCGATCGCCTCCGCGTACAGCCGCGCGCCCAGCGGGAACGCCCCGACCGCGTTCGCCGCGTTGCCCAGCAGTTGCAGGTTGTGCGGGCTGACCCAGCTCGCCGTGCTCAGCGCGTCGAGCCGGGCCAGCGACTGCCTGCCGCGCTCCACCGGGGCGATCACCGCGAGCGACGCGACGATCTGCGGGTCGTCCGGAGGCACGGCCAGCCGTTCGATCGCGGCGAGCAGGGGCGCGCGGACCTCCCGCGTGGGGTTGGAAAAGAACCAGCGCGTGCTGACGCTGGCCAGCCAGCGCAGCGCGAACGCCGAGCCGTCACGTGCGCGCATCTCGTCGAGGAACCCGGGGAGGTCGGACAGCCGGTCCACGCCGGTCCACACGAAATGCAGGGTGATGTCGCGGAAGTAGGTGAGCCTGGACCGGTCGACCGGGGCGAGGTCGGCGTCCTCCGCGCGGCCGACGAGGCGTTCCAGGGCGGCGCGGTCGCCGAGGTCGAAGGCCATCGCGGCGGCGTCGATCAGCCGCGCGCCCCGGCGGGCCGGGTCGGCGCTGAGGTAGGCGGCGCGCTCCATCGCCTCCAGCGCAAGCCCCGACGCGCCCCTGCCGTGGGCGCGCATCGCGGCGGCGGCGAGCCCGGCTGCGACGTCGTCGTCGTGGGACGTCGCGGCGGCCGCCCGGTGCCAGATCCTGCGGTCGTCGTCATCGGGCAGGGCGGCGGCGAGCGCGGCGTGTGCGTCGCGTAACAGGTCGGCCCCGGCCGCCTGGACGATCGCCGACCTGATCAGGGGGTGCCGGAACCTGACGCGCACGGCGTCGGCCACGACCAGCCCCGCCCGGGTCGCGGGGGCCAGCGCGGCCGCCTCGATCGGCGCGCCCGCCAGCAGGGACGCGACCCGTGTGTTCTCCTCGATCGCGTCGTGCTCGTTGACGGCGGCGATGAGAGCCAGGGTCCTGGTGTCGGCGGGCAGCGCGGCGAGCGCCTGGGCGAACGCGCGTTCCAGCCGCTCCGTCAGAGGCAGCCTGCTCGACGCGAGCATCTCCTGGTCCTGCCGGGACGCCAGCGCGGCGAACTCCATCAGCGCGAGCGGGTTGCCCGCCGCCTCCGCCAGCACGCGGGCGCGCAGCGCGGTGCCCAGGTCGGGCGCGACCCTCGCCAGCAGCTCCGCCGCCGCCTGGTGGGTCAGCGGCGGCACGGTCAGCGCGGGCAGCCCCGACGCGGCGAGCCTGGCCTGGGAGTCGGCGTCGTCGCGCAGGGTCGCCAGCAGCACGACGGCGTCCGAGCGCAGCCGGCGGCCGACGAACGCGAGCGCCTCCCAGCTCGGCCCGTCCAACCAGTGCGCGTCCTCGACGGCGAGCACCACGGGCGTGTCGCCCGCCAGCGCGGACAGCCGGTGCAGCACGGACATCGCGGTGCGCAGCGGCCCGCCGTCGAGGTCACCGGGCTCGAGCCCGGTCCCCGCGAGCAGCCTGCGCAGACCCTCGTACGGGACCTGGGCTTCGGCGGGCACGCCGGTCACGGTCAGCACGCGCGCGCCCCTGGCCTCGGCCTCGGCCGTGGCGGCCCCGAGCAGCGCCGACTTGCCGACGCCCGCCGCGCCGCTCAACACGAGCGCCCCGCCGCCTTCCTTCGCGCCGTCCAACAGTGCCAGCAGGTCGCGCAGTTCGGCGTCTCGTCCCACGAGGGCGTGCAGTGTCACGAGGACGATGCTCACACCGCACGCCCCGCGCCGTCCAATTCAGCCCGCGCCCTGCCGTTCCGACCGGATGTGCGCGAGCACCGCCAGGACGCGGCGGTGCGAGTCTGGCGAGTCGCGCAACCCCAGCTTGGCGAAGATCTGCGCCACATACGCTTCGACCGCGCACTCGGTGATCGTCAGCCGGGCCGCGATGGCGCGGTTGGGCAGGCGCTGCAGCCACACCGCGCTGCCGAGCGACAGGAGGATTGCCCCTATCTGCCAAGATCAACGGTGCTCGCAAGAGTCGTCAGAACCGCGCAGAACCCGGCTCAGCCTGGTTGCCGTGACCAGCGGGAAAAGACAAACCCACAGGTGAGAACCTTATAACCGGTCCGGTTCGATTTCACGTCACCCGCTCCACTACCTCAATGACGCTCGGTCATCCCAACGCTCCCATCAGCCGTCCATGGTCGGCCGCCGACGGCTAAGCTCGGTAGCAGATGCCTCGGCTCGCTTACCACGTCAGGGCACCTATCAGCGCAAGGAGGTAGCGGCATGACCGCCCAACCGCACGAACTGATCAGCGTTCGGACGCCTGAACAGATCGTGGAGTCTCTGAAGGCCGATCGGAGTCCGCGTAACATCCGTGCTTGCCTTCCTCCTACCGATCGCGACTACTTCGACAGGGACTACCGGCGGGCCATGACCAAGGCCACCGAGGAACTAGACCTCGCGCCTGTCAACACCCTGCTCACTCATTGGTGGCACATGGCCAGGATGAAGGCGACTGGGGAGTACGAAACGGTCCTGGAACACGGCGCTCGCATCCAAGAGCAGATCGAACGGGGCGAATACGTCCCGGGGAGACCGCTGCGGGAGGTTATTGCCGAACGAGCATCCGAACTCGGCGTGCAACTCGACCTTTAGATGTACACGGTTGGCAAGAGCAAGCAGGTAGACGAGCAGATCGCTACCCTTCCCGCCGAAGCGCTCGCAGCGTTCCACGAGGTGACTGTGTTCCTTCAAGTCGCGCCTTGGAACGGCAACCCCTTCATAGGAGAACGGCCCGACGCCCCGATGCGGACCCAGACGTTCGGTGGTGGCGGTTCGGGCATGGTTACCTACCTGACGTCGAGTACCGACGCCTGGTGGAGATCATTCAAGTTGCTTGGTACGACTGAGCGCCACAGAAGACAGACGTGCCCGTTGCGTGCCCGTCCGCTCGGCGATCAGCGATCAGCGGGGACCTAGGGCACGGGGGCCGACGCCGTCCGGATCGCAGAGCCATGCGCCGTCTTCCACGGAGTGTCCTCCGGCAGGTCGAATTGTGCAAACCACTCCTCCCGGGTTTTGAAGGGAGCGGGGGGAGGCTCGTCGACATACCCCAGTGCCGTCTTCCAGAACTGGGCGAGGAGCTGAGCGTTCGTACGGTCAAGGGTCAGATCGATTCTGGCTGCCATGACAGGACCGTACTGCGCGCCTCTGACAGTCGCGGCTGGGCCGTGTCCTTGAGAAACCACCCCTGGCCGTGGCTGCATCGCCTTGAGCCTTCCGGGCAGGACTTCGGCTGATCGGCCTCAACCGCGGGTGCCTGGGCCGGTGTCGCGGACCAGCAGAGCTGCCTGGACGCGGTTGGAGCAGTCGAGCTTGGCCAGGATCCTGCTTACGTACGTCTTGATGGTCGTTTCGGTCATGCGCAGCCGCCGGCCGATCTCGGCGTTGGACATGCCCTCGGCCAATAGGTGGAGGACTTCCGACTCGCGGGGCGTGAGCGCCGCCAGCCGCTCGGCCGCTTCCCGCCGGCGCCGGGCGTCTATGGGCGTGACCATGCCCAGCACCAGCCGGGTCACCTCGGGGGACAGGTAGGCGTCACCGACATGCGCCGCCCGGACCGCGCGGATCAGTTCGTCGGGCGTACAGTTCTTGAGCACGAACCCGGCCGCGCCGTTCTGCAGCGCGCGCAGCACGTTCGGCTCCGCGCTGAACGAGGTCAGCACCACGATCCGCAGCACGGGCACCTGCCTGCGCAGCTCCTCGATCGCGCTCAGCCCGTCCAGCACCGGCATTTTGATATCGATCAGCGCCACGTCGACGCGGTGCCTGATCGCCTCGTTCACGGCCCCCCGGCCGGTTTCGGCCTGGGCGACGACCTCGATGTCGGCCGCCGATTCCAGCACGGTGCGGATGCCGGCTCTGATCAGCGGCTCGTCGTCGGCGACCAGAACCCTGATCACCTCAGCGCACTCCCAGCAGCATGCTCGCGGGCAAGAGTGCGAACATCAACACCGCGGTGGCGAACCCGATCACCACCGTACGGATGTGTCCGACCGCGGGCAGGTCATCGTCGTCGGCCGTCTCCCCTGGCGAGCTTACGAGCCGGACTGGAAGCTCTTCGGCGACGGCGGGCAGCATCGCGACGAGCCGGAACATTCCATCGGAAATGCTGTGATCCAGGACCCCGCCTACCGGTCGTACCCGCTCGCCCAGCCCGGACAGGCCGTGCCGGGCCCCCTCGGCAGCCGGGAGAACCGGATGGTCTTGGAGCGGATTGGCGACGGTGAGCAGCAGCGTGTCCGGCTCCCACTCGACGCTCACCGTGATCGGCTGGTCAGGGGCGTGTTTGGCCGCGTTGGTCAGGCCTTCCTCGACCACTCGGTACGCCGCCTGCCCGGCCGCAGGGGACAGCAGCCGCGGCTCTCCGCGCTGCCGCAGCGTCACTGTCACTCCGGCCGCCTGGAACTCCTCCACCACCGTGCCGATCGCCTCCACTCCAGGCGACCGCCCTGGCGTTTCATCCTCTGCGCGAAGCACCCCGACCAGCTCGTACAACTCATTCATGGCGCCACGCGCCGCCTTCGCCAGTTGCTCGACGGCCTGCCGCTGCTGCGGCGGCAGCGGCGACACCTCCAGCGCGGCCGCCTGGACTGACACCAGGCTGAGCCGGTGACCGAGGGAATCGTGCATGTCTCGGGCGATCCGCAGCCGCTCACCCAGCCGCTCCTGCTCGACAAGGAGCTCCCGCTGGCGGCGGAGCTGCCGGTTGTGCTGATCGAGTGCCGACACCAGCCGCTCATGCTGGGCGAGGTATCGGCCGGCCAGCAGCGGCAGCGCCACGAACACGACGTACGTCGAGACAATGCGGGGAATCGCCTGCGGCTCCGCCGACTCGGTCACGAACTGTACGCCGAGGCCGCCCAGCGCCGCGCCGACGACCATGGCTGTGTCCGACCGCGACAGGACAGCATGACCGGCCTGGTAGGCGGCCCAGAGCAGCAGGACAAACGACCCACCGGTCAGCGAGGCGAGCACCAGCGCGGCGACGAACGCAGCCATGGGTGTCCGGTGTCCCAGCGCGATCACCATCGCGACAGCCAGCGCGTAGATCGGTACGCCCCAGAGGGGCAGACCACCCGGGTGCCCGGCCATGAGCGCGGTGTCCGCGACAACCACGACAGCGACGAGAAGGTGTCGGGTCATGGTCACCAGGCTACTGCTCGGCCGCCGCGTCAACTTTGGTCGGCGCAGACCGGCGACTTTCGAGGACTGCCCGCGGCCGGCCCGGCTCCTACGGTGAGCCAGGTGATCGAAGTGCGGAACCTCAGCAAGAGATACGGGAAAGCTGTCGCGGTCGACGAGCTGTCCTTCACGGTGCGGCCCGGCCAGGTAACCGGGTTCCTCGGGCCGAACGGGGCCGGCAAGTCCACCACGATGCGAATGATGCTGGACCTCGACCGCCCCACCGGAGGTCAGGTCCTCATCGACGGCAGGCATTACCGGCGGCTGCCCGAGCCGCTGCGGCACGTCGGCGCCCTGCTGGAGGCCAAGGCTGTGCACGGCGGCCGCAGCGCGTACCACCATCTGCTGTGGCTGGCCCAGAGCAACCGGATCCCCAAGGCGCGGGTGCGGCAGGTCCTCGCGCTGGTCGGACTGGAGCACGCCGCCAGGAAACGGGCCGGGACCTTTTCCCTCGGCATGGCCCAGCGGCTCGGCATCGCCGCGGCACTGCTCGGAGACCCACCGGTGCTTCTTCTGGACGAACCGGTCAACGGGCTCGACCCCGAAGGCATCCTTTGGATCCGGAACCTGATGAAGGGATTGGCCGCGGAGGGCCGCACAGTGTTCGTCTCCAGCCACCTGATGAGCGAGACGGCGCTCGCCGCGGAGCACCTCATTGTGATCGGCCGCGGCCGGCTGCTCGCCGACACCAGCGTGCGGGAGTTCATCCAGGAAAACGCACGCTCGTATGTACGGATCCGTACGCCCGAGCCGGAGCGGATGCGCGACGCCCTAACCGGGGCCGGCATCAGAGTGAAGCAGACAGCCGATGGCGCGCTGGAGGCATACGAGACGGAGGCCGCGAAGATCGGCGAACTCGTCGCCGCCAACAGCCTGACGGTGCACGAGGTCAGCACCCAGTCGGCTTCGCTGGAGGAGGCGTTCATGCGGCTTACCAGCGACGCCGTGGAGTATCGGGCCGGAGGTCTGCAGCAGTGAGCAGAACCTCCCCACGAGCGGTCCTCACCGCCGAATGGACCAAGATCCGGACTGTGCGGTCGACGGTGTGGACGCTGCTGCCGACGTTGGTCCTCAGCGTGGGCCTCGGCTTCCTGGTCGGGCTCAGCTTCCGTAACGGCTTCTCCCACATGTCCCGCGAGCAGCAGGAGACCTTCGACCCGCTCTTCGCCACCTTCTACAGCCTCACCCTCGGCCAGCTTGCCCTGGTGGTGTTCGGGGTGCTCGTCATGAGCAGCGAATACAGCTCCGGGTCGATCCGCGCCTCGCTCGCGGCGGTGCCGCGGCGCGGCCTGTTCTACGGCTGCAAGCTGCTCGCGGCGACATTGCCGGTTCTCGGCGTCTCGCTGGTCACCGTGCTGGCCACCTTCTACACGGCACAGGCGGCGCTTGGCCCACACCGCACCCCGCCTGGCTCGGACGGTGCACCCCAAGCCATTGTGGGGGCCTGCCTCTACCTGACACTCATCTCCCTGTTCGCCACGGGTGTGGCGGCAATGTCGCGCAGCTCGGTGCGCTCGCTCGCGATCCTGCTCCCGCTGCTCTTCCTTGGCTCACAAGGGCTCGGCAACGTCCCGAAGGTGAAGACCGTCGCGCAGTACCTGCCGGACCAGGCCGGCATGGTGATCATGCATCTTGCCGGCCCGCCGGGTGACCCGCGCTTCGCCCGCCCCTACGGCCCGTGGACCGGACTGGGTATCGTCGCGCTCTGGACCGCCGCCTCGCTTATCGGCGGCTACCTGGTCCTGCGCCGCCGCGACGCTTGAACGGTCGCGACAGGTGCCGCCGCGACGGAGGGGGCAGCGCCCCTCGGCCGGGTGCCGGTCAGCCCCCGGCGAGGTGGAGGCCACACCTGTCGGGCCTCCACCTGCTTCTCCGGGCTGATCACTCGAGCGTGCCTGGACCGTTCTCCTCGATATGGCCGTCGGCCAGGCGGCCGACGCGGGAGAACGGCGCGCGCCACATCGGATACATGACCGGACCGTCGGGCAGCCGGACCAACTCCGGCATGTCTACGTAGCCGTGCCGGAGATAGAGCCGGCGGCTCGCCTCACTGCTGGCCTCCAGGTAGGCCGGCATCCCCTGGGCGTCGAGCCGCCGGTGGTGCTCCTCCAGCAGCAGACTGCCGAGGCCACGCCCGGTCTTCCCCCGTACCAGAGCGATGAATGCCAGGTAGTGGTGCGGCTCGGTCGGGTGGAGCTTGTCCATCTGCCGGCCGAGGGTGTCGTACCTATCGGCGTATTTCCCGGCGAAGGAGGCGATCGCCTCCTCCTCGCCCGGGATCTCCGGGAACGGCGCGGTGAACCAGACCGCGACCCCGGCGAGCTCGCCTGACTCGTGGATCCCGTAGACGTCGCCGTGGTCGAGCGCGTGCGCGACGTACATGGTGAAGAACCGCAGCTGGATCGGCGGCCGATCCTGCGCCGGAGGGATGAGCCAAGTGCTGATCGCGTCGGAGCCGAACGTGTCGGCGATGACCGCGCCGGCCACGGCGGCGTCCGTCATCCGGGTGATCTCAGCCGTCACTTTGAGCCTCCCGTGACGGCCTGCGCGCCGAAGCCGATGTTGGCGTACACCTCCGGCCTGGTCGCCTTCAGCACACGAGCCCACACGACGCCGAAGACGATCGCGACGACGAAGATGCCGGGCAGGATCCAGCGAAGGACCGAGTCGGGCGCGACCCCCAGGACCGTGTCGAAGTTGATCAGCGTCAGTCCGATGATCACACATAGCGCCAGGGCCGCCAGGGCCGGGGCGACGCGTGTCCGCCACGCCGTCTCCCCCGAGGGGTTCTTGGAGAAGAACACGATCACCGCGATCGAGGTGACGGCGAGCAGGGCCAGCAGCCCGAGGCCACCGAACGCGCCGAAAGTGAAGAACAGTTTCGTGACCGGATCGAGGCCGGTGATCGCGTAGACGGCGATCACAATCAGCCCGAGCGCCGTCTGCAGCAACGATCCGGCCACCGGAGCGGCGGTGCGGGCCGAGGTGCGCCCGAACACCGGGGGAAGCACGTTTTCACGGCCCAGGGCGAAGATGTAGCGGGCCGTGGTGTTGTGGAAGGCGATCATGCAGGCGATGCTGCTGGTCACGAACAGCACGGAGCCGATCGCCGCGACGGTGGAGCCCAGATGGGCGGCCGCCTGGTTGAAGACGAGCACGGGCCCCTGTTCGGACGCCGCCTTGACGATTCCGTCCGGCCCGGTCGGCACCGTCTGGGCCCAGGCGGAGATCGCGTACAGGACCGCGATGATCGCGATGCCCAGGTAGGTGGCGACGGGGACGGTCCTGTCGCGGTCCCTGGACTCCTCGGCGAAGACCACCGACGACTCGAATCCGGCGAACCCCGCGACGACAGTGGCGAGCGCGGCGCCCACACCGGGCACGAACAGCGAGCCCGGGGTGAAGCCCTCGAAGTTGACGCCGCTCGGGGCGGCGTGGAACAGGTCACCGATGTCGAACACCAGGACGACGGTGATCTCGCTGACCAGCAGGACAGAGAGGACCTTGCCGTTGACGTCCACCCGCAGCAGGCCGAGCAGGCCGGTCAGCGCCCACGCCGCCAGCGCGATCACCCACCACGCGGGCGAGGCGTCGAACCAGTCGCGGAGCAGCGGCTCGGCCGCCGACCCGATGATTCCGTAGAGGCCAAGCTGCAGCGCGTTGTAGGCCAGCAGTGCCACCCACGCGGTCACCACCCCCTGCGTCCGGCCGAGCCCTTGGGCGGCATAGGCGTAGAACGCGCCCGCGTTCACGACGTGCCTGGCCATCGTCACGTATCCGACAGCGAAAAGCGCGAAGATCGCGCCCAGCATCAGGAACGCGAACGGCACACCGATGACGCCCGTCACCGCGTACGCCGTCGGGACCGAACCCGCGACGACCATCAGCGGCGCCGCCGCGGAGATGACGAAGAACACGACCGATGGGATGCCGAGCCGATCGTTGGCCAGCGCGCCGGACACGGCGCTGGGTCGTTGCTCTGTGAGGGACATCCGGAAACTCCGTTAGATGGGGGGTGGGGGTCGCCAACGGTTGATCACACGGCTTCGCCGACGGCGACCTCGGTCTGAACGATGAGTCTCTGCAGCGGTACGGGGAAGCATGGCGATCGTGGCGGCCGCGAACGCGGGATCGCGCTCCCGCAGAGCCCGCTGGGCACCGCCGGTGGCGACGACAAGCCCGACGAGAGCCCAACGACGAGCCCGTGGAGGACGCGGTCACCGGCCCCGGGCGGCCTGCCCCGCTGGACGGCGAGGGTTAGGCGGGCGAGCGGCCACGCGGCCGTGTTGGCATTCACGGGGGCCGCGGGCTTGAAAGATCACCTTTAGGCACGAACCGCGATGATATAGGCGAATTGTTCAATCTGTCATCGATGAAAAAGTTTCGGATCGTCCGAGAAACAGTCCGCCCTCAATCCCCCAATGGCCGGATATATGCTGAGATGTTATCCTTCCGACCTAATGCGGACAGCGACCAGCGCGGAAATCACGGCTCATGGTCACTCGGCCGGCGTATATCCGGCTGCGCGAGTCTCCATGCGTGACCCGCTTCCCACCGGCGCCGATAGCGCGCGGTCGGGGGCGGAAGACGATTACTTCGGCAGCACGCCGATTTGCTGCAGTACGGCGAGCACGTCGTAATAGTCCGTCTGCCGCCTGATCAGGCCGTCTTCGGTGAACTCCATGAGGCTCAGCCCGCGGTTGTCGATGCGGCTGCCTCTGGCGGCGCTTTCCGGCAGGTGCGGGAAGTTGCCCAGCAGGGTTCCCGTCCCGTTCCAGGGCACGGCTGCCCGGCGGTCCGCGATGACGGCCTCGCCCATCTCGACATGGGTGTCCGGACACGCCTCGACCCATATCCGCATGAAGTCCGCCAGCTCCTTGCGTCCCTTGAAGGTCCGCCGAAGGGCGATGTCCTCGAAGACGGCGTCCTCGGTGTAGCACTCCGCCCAGCGCTCGGCGTCGTAGCTGTTGAAGGTGGCGAACCACTTCTCGATCGTGTCGGCCGGATCGTTCGTCATCGCCTTGCCTTCTTTCCGGTGAGGGGCTTTCGCTGAGCCGAGCCGTACAGGGCTGGGGGAAACGGGCGATCAGGGGCCTACCATTCGCGATCGATCAGGAGAGCCGAGAGCTCCTCGAGATCCTCACGCGCGCCCCCGGCGACGGAAGAAGCTGCCAACGACCTGGTTGGCCTCGAGAAACATCTCCTCGATGGCGTCTCCCCGTGATCCGACATCAGCTCCGAACAGCGATCGGATGTCGCCTGGTGGGCGGCTCTCGGCCGCACGCCGAAAGAATTGGCCGGCGGGTGCCGGTGGACTTCGCGGATGAGCCGCGGCACAACGCGATCCGCGTCATTCACGCGGAGATTTTCTACAAATGGCTTGGCACGGCTGCGGGGAGGGCAGTGGTCTCACGGCCGGCGGCTCGTCAATGAGCCGATCCGTCAGGCAGGGCCGCACGTTCGATCGCCTTCTCGACGCCCCCTACGCGGTCGGCGAGGAGACCGATGGCGCCGACGGCCCGGGAGACGGGGTCGTCTCCGTCCCCGCCCAGGGCCTTGGAGCGGAGGTAGCCGGATTTCACCTCCGCCCAGCGCCTGGCCTGGTCGGCGGTCATCGTGCCGCGCAACTCCGCCAGCTTGAGCAGGTTGGCCTCGGCCCCTGAGGCGAGAGTCTGGGCCTCCCCCAGGTAGTGGTCGTCGATCACCGCGTGGAGTTCGCCGTCGTTCATGACCGGAGCTATCCGCTCGGCCAGCTTGTTCATGTTCCGGTACGACCCCTGCAGCTGGAAGGGGGGCTCCGTGCGAGAGGCATCGGACTGGGCGGCCGACGCGATGTACGCCTCGTTGATCGCCAGCACGACTTCCTGGACCCGCAGAAGCTTGTCCAGCACCGCGAGGATCTGGTCGAGCTCGACTCTGGAATAGGGGTGGCTCAGCTGGTCGGCGCGCACCCCCGAATCACCTCGTGCCAGCCGTACCAGCAGTTCGACGTCGGCGCGGTCCCGCGTGGAGAGCGGCGCGAGAACGGGATTGGAAGTCAGCGCGTTCTCTATGTAACTCAGCGCGAACAGTTCCTCCTTGCCGGACAGCACGTCGCCGAGGTTCCACACGTCGGCACGGTTGGCCAGCATGTCCGGGATGCGGAACCGCCCGCCCGACTCGGTGTACGGGTTGCCCGCCATGCAGACGGCGAAGCGCTTGCCGCGCAGATCGTAGGTCCGGGTCCGGCCGTTCCAGACGCCCTCCATCCGGCGCTGCGCGTCGCACATCGAGATGAACTTCTGCAGCAGCTCGGGAGAGGTGTGCTGGATGTCGTCCAGATAGAGCAGCACGTTGTTCCCGCATTCCAGCGCGAACGAGACCTTCTCGATCTCCTGTCGCGCGGTGGCGTCCGGCGCCTGCGCCGGATCGAGCGAGGTGATCGCGTGGCCGAGTGACGGGCCGTTGACCTTGACGAACACCAGACCCAGCCGGCTCGCGACGTACTCCATGAGCGTCGTCTTGCCGTACCCCGGCGGGGAGATGAGCAGCAGGAGCCCCATCTGATCGGTGCGCTTGGCCTCCCCCGCCGCGCCGAGCTGCTTGGCCAGGTTGTCACCGATCAGCGGCAGGTACACCTCGTCCAGCAGCCGGTTGCGCACGAACGCGCTCATCACCTTGGGCTGGTATTCGCCGAGCCGCAGCCGCGCCCGCTCGCGCTCGATGAGTTCGTTACGCCGCCGCTGGTAGGCCCGGTAGGCGGGCACCCGCTCGGTCCGGAACCGCCGGGTGCGGGTGAGCGTCTCGTCGAGGCGCAGCCCGAGGCTCCGCCCGGACAGCCGGGGATGCGCGCCCAGCAGACGCTCGACGGTGGTCGTCAGCGCCGCCGACGAGTCGTACCGCGGGACATCACACAGCTGTACGGCGATCGCCTCCGCGAGGTCTCCGGCCTGTACAGCTCCCGCTTCCGCGTTCTGTTCGCCGGATTCGCGCAGGAAGGACGTGCGCAGGAAAGCCGCCAGCCAGGCCTCCGCCAGCTGATACCGGACTCCCAGGGCTCCCGGGACTCCCGGGACTCCCGCGGCGTCCGGATCATCGTCCAGGGCGCGCAGATCGTCCTCGAACTCCTTGAGGGAACCGCCGAGTGCCGCTCGAAACCTCCCCAGGATGCCTCGGGCGGCGGCGCTGGTGACGAAGCCGGAGGGCGAGCTCGACAGCTCCTCGAAGAGGTACTCCCCCGCGAGGCCGGTCTCACCGCCCGGCAGTCCGGCATCCCGCAGGAAACCGGCCATGGCCGACGCCAGTTCGGCTCGGATCTCGCCGATCGCGTCCATCCGAGGCTGCGAGAGCCGGGCCACCTCCGCCCCATGCCCGAACGCGCCCCGGGCCCGGGCCAGTGATCGGGCCCGCGTGGTCCAGGCCCTGCGGGCGGCCTCCGCCGTACCGAACGTCCAGAAGAGCTGTGCCGCGGCCCGCGCTTCGGGCGGGAAGCGCAGCAGACCGGCTCCCGTGTGGAGGCGGAGCAGGGCATCGAGGATCGCGGCGGCGTCCTGGTCATGGACGCCGCGCTCGTAACCCTCGTCGTAACGCGTCTCCGCGACGCGGCGCACCACCCCGAGCAGACCGCCGTCGGCGAGCGCGGCCGCGTGCAGAGCGTCGAGAGACAGTCCCGCGCCGCTGACGGCATCGGCCCCCGCGAGGCCGCCGGCCTCCGCTTCGGCGAGGATCGAAGCGGCGAGATGTTCCGCCCGATACACGTCGGCGGACTCGGAGACGAGCAACTGGTCCCAGAACGGCCGGGTCGCCTCGAACGACTCCTCGTCGACAGGCGACCGGTAGTCGGTCCCGGTGATGGCGAACGCCATTCGCCCGTCCAGGGGAACGAGCGTGAGGTCGAGCGGCTGGGTGTTGACGGCGAACCGGTGACGGCCGAGGCGGATGGTCGTCCCGGCGTCGGAGTAGAGGTCGACGCGGTCGCGCAGGGCACGGCCCGCGTCCAGGCGGGCCGACTTGATCCGGCCCTCCAGCTCTTCGGCCCGGACCTGGTCACCCAGCGAGCGCAGCTCATCGGCGACCGTTCGCAGCTTGGCCACCATGGGATCGGAGGCGAAGTAGGTGTTCACCTCCTCGATCGACTCGAGGCTCACAACACGCCGTCGCACGCTGCTCAGGATCCGGTCGGCGGAGACCGCCAGCCTGTCGGCCCGGCGCGCGCGCTCGTCCAGCAGCGCCTGCTTGCGTGAGGAGAACGCCTCGTAGACGTCCTCCCGCTTCTGCTCCAGCCGGGCCACGAGGTCGTCGAACTCCCCGAAGCGAGACCCCAGGTTCTCCAGTTGGAGCAGCAGTCGGCCCAACTGCTCGTCGCAGTGCTCGGGGGTGTCCGCCACCGCGAGCGCGCCGGTTATGGTCTGGCCGAGCACGGCGAACTCGGCGGCGAAGCCGGCCCTTCCTTCGGCCGCGAGCAGCTCCCCGCGTTTCGCCGCGAGAGTGGCCCGGGCCCGGTTGATCCCGCCGAGCACCTCCCCGATCCGTTCCAGAATCGCGGTGCGCACGGTGACGTCGGTGATCTCCAGGGTGCCGACGACCTCGGTCAGGATCGCCAGCCCCTCGCCCTGCTCCACCAGCCGCTCCGAGATCGGCGCGGACTCCGCGACGGTCCTGATGGCCTGGGCGTCCGAGGTGAGCCGTTCCACGTCGGCGTGGTAGCCGGTGAACGCGTCGTCACGCTGGAGGAACGCGACAGCGCGCTGCGCGGCCGCGGCGAGCTCGGTCTCGAGGTGGCCGGCCAGCGCGTCGACCCGCTCGGTGTCGATGTAGCGCAGCTCCCGCAACGTCGCGAGGCGTCCCTGCGCACGCCGCAGCTCAGCGAGCTGCCGCACCCACGCGTCAGACGTCATGGGCGACTCGCCGCGCGCCTGCCGTACCAGCGACTCGATCCGCGCGGCGGCCTCGTCCAGCTCGGACGCCGCCTGGCGGGTGAGCGACTGGACCTTCTCGAACTCGTCCAGCACCTGCTCGGCGGTCGCCCTGACGTCGGCGAGCGGCGAGCGGAGATCGTGGTCGTTCAGCCAGTGGTAGTGGTCGAAAGCCCGGACGCATGCCGCGATCAGCGCCTCGAAGACCGGCACCGACGGCGCCATCTCCTCGACCATG
Organism: Planotetraspora sp. GP83; assembly: GCF_041262585.1. Classification (NCBI taxonomy): domain Bacteria; kingdom Bacillati; phylum Actinomycetota; class Actinomycetes; order Streptosporangiales; family Streptosporangiaceae; genus Planotetraspora; species Planotetraspora sp. GP83. Next base: position 25,347 of record NZ_JBGCBZ010000002.1, read on the forward strand.
CGGACGACGGACAGGCAGTCCGAGACCCCGCGCACCAGCTCGGCGTTGCCGATGCGCTCCAGCGGCCCGGCGCCCACCGGCTGGGCCGCGGCGAAGGTGTCCGAGACGTACGGCGTCTGCCATACCTGCATGGGATGGACGCGGGTCGGCTCGTCACCGGTCGCCCGGAACACCACGAGGGTTCCGTCGTCGAACAGCGAGTAGCCGTGGCACGGGATCGGGTTGGCGACCTCCTTGCGGATCACGTTGTACGGCAGCAGCAGCGTCCGGCCCTCCGCCCTCGCGTGGAAGACGTAGAGCACGTCCTCCCCGTTGGGTGAGCGGATGACGCGCTCGAACTCCAGGCTGGCGACGTCCGTGTCGAAGGTCTTCGCCGTACCGGTGGCGAGGTAGTAGCCACCGGGGAAGATGATGCCCTGGTCTTCGGGTAGCCGCTGGCAGGCCTGTCCGATGCCGTCCAGCCGGACCACGCCTCTGGTCCTGGTGTTGAACACCAGGTGCCGCCACTCGGCCTCGTTGTAGGGCCGGATGCGGAGCAGGATCAGCGGACCGACCCTGGCATAGTGGACGTCCGCGTCCGCCAGGCTCTGCAGCGGCTCGACGACGGGCTCACGGTAGATCCCCTCACCGGTCTCGGTGTTGTTCTCGACCTTGACGGTGAGGTCGCCGCCCACGGTCTCGACGAACACCTCGTCGCCGATCGAGATGTGCGGGTGACGGCCGAGGACGTGGTCGTCCCTGGTGGTCGCCGTCCACTCGAAGTCGTGCGACGGCGGGAAGACGTGGTCACGCTCGCCCCGGTTGTCCAGGTAGCTGACGGAGCCATCGGTTCCGACGCTCCATCGCAGCACTCGGATGTCCTGCGGGCCGGTCTGGAAGACGGCCAGCAGCCGGCCTTCCAGCCGGCGCAGCTGCGTCAGCCGGGTTTCCTTGTAGTACCGGTACAGTTCGCCGAAGTCCCGCTCGAACTGCTGGTCGTCGAGCAGCAGGGGGGCGTCGTCGAACCGGAAGGCGTCGCCGTCGCGGATGAAACGGTGACACGAGAACACGTCCCGGACGGTCGTCTCGGACTTCAGCCCGATGAACACGTTGTAGCCGAACAGCATGACCCCGCCCACCGACACGATGTCGCGGGGCACGCAGTTGTTCTCGGTGCGGATGCGCTCGGTGCCGACCAGCCGGAGCTCGGCGCCGCCGAAGACCTCCAGGCGCCGGGCGTTGAGCGCCTCGGCCCGGCGGGCGAGCTCCTTGGCCTGCTCGGACAGCCGGGACCGGAGCACCTCATAGGTGCCCGCGTCGAGCCCCGCCCGCGTCTCGATGAGCTGTGTCTCGGTGAGCTGTGTCTCGATGGCCTCTGTCACGGGCGCGTCAGTGCTTCCCGGAGTTGAGTGCCGCGACCGGCTGCTCGGCCACGCCCAGCCGCTGCGCGGCGCTCAGCAGATCCTGCAGCTTGCCGGCGTCGGGGCCACCCGCCTTGATCAGCTTCACGAGCAGGGCGGACAGCGTGAGATTCCGCACGTCCGCCGTGTCCAGCGAGCCGAGCATCCGGGAGAGGTCCTGCGGAAGGCTTAAGGTCCCGTCGAGGTACGGCGTGGCGAGCGCCCGTGCCACGCTCGAATTCTCGACGAAGCCGTCCACGCTCTTGCCCATCGTGATCGAGCTCATGAGCCGGTCGAAGAAGATGCTCTCGCCGCCGACGATATCGATGTCGGCCTTCTCCAGTCCCGCCGCCAGCACGGTCGCCTGCGCCTGCGCGACGTCCCGCTGGACGTCGATGCTCTTGAGACGGATCTCCTTCTCCGCGTCCAGCCGGAGCCGGTACTCCTCGTGCCCGCGGCTCGCCTCGTCCAGCGCGGCCAGCGCCGCGGCCTTCTGGGTGAGGCCTTCCGCCTCGGCCTTGAGCTTCTCGCCCACAGCCGCCGCGGCGGCCAGCGCCATCGCCTGCTCACCCTCGGCTTCCGCCTTGAGCTTCTCACCCATGGCCAGCGCGGCGGCGAGGGCCTTCTCCCGCTCGACGGTGGCCTCCGCGCGTCCCATCTTCTCGACGGCTTCGGCGTCGCGCTCGCGCACCTGGACCTCGGCGAGCCCGACCGCGGCCGCCTCCGCCTGGAGACCCTCCGCGAGGCGGATCTTCGCCCGGCTGTCGAGCTCGGCCGCCTGCTGGCGGGCCTCGGCGAGGACGAGCTCCTCACGGGCCTTGTACTTCGCGGCCTGCTCGGCGGCCTCGGCGGCCTTGATGTCCTTGACCAGGTTCTCCTGCGCCACGGCCTCGGCCTGGATCACCAGCGCCTGTCGCGTCCGCTCCGCCTCCTCGACGACACGCAGGCGCTTGATGTTCTCCTCCTGCTCTGCGACCGTCTTGTCCACCGCGATCCGCTCGCGCGTCACCTCGGCGATCGCCCGCTTCTCGACCTCGAGTTCCTTGTCCTTGGCGATTCGCGACAGCTCGGTCTCGCGCTCCCGGGCGATTACCTCGAGCATGCGGTCCTTCTCGATCCGCTCGCTCTCGATCGCGATGACACGCTCGCGGTTCTTCTCCGCGACGGCGATCTCCCTCGCCCGGTTCTCGTGCTGGATGCCGAGTTGCTCGTCGGTGCGGATGTTCGCGGCCTGGGCCTTCAGCCGCTCCTCGGCCTGGACCCTGGCGGTCTCGGCCTCCTCGCGCGCCTTCATGGTCTCGATCTCGCGCCTCTGCTTGGTCTCCGCGTCGGCCTGCCGTCGCTCCAGCTCCAGGATGGCCTCCCGCGCGTCGACATTCTGGCGGGTGATCTCCTTCTGCTCGTTGCGCTGATACTCGTTGGTCCGGATGTGCTCTATCGCGGTCAGCTCAGTGATCTTGCGAATGCCCTGCGCGTCGAGGATGTTGGCCGGGTCGAGCTGCGCCATGGGCGTCTGCTCGAGGAAGTCGATGGCGGCGTCCTCGAGGCTGTAGCCGTTCAGGTCGGTGCCGATCACCCGGACGATCTGGTCGCGGAACTCGTCGCGCTTCGTGTAGAGGTCGACGAAGTCGAGTTGCTTGCCGACCGTCTTGAGCGCCTCGGAGAACTTGGCGTTGAACAGCACCTGCAGCGTCGACTCGTCGCTGGCCCGGGCGGTGCCGATCGCCTGGGCCACCTTGATGACGTCTTCGACGGTCTTGTTGACCCGCACGAAGAACGTGATGCGTATGTCGGCCCGGATGTTGTCCCGGCAGATCAGCCCCTCCTGGCCGGTCCGGGTGATCTCGATCGTCTTCACCGAGATGTCCATCACCTCGGCCTTGTGCAGCACGGGCAGGACGATGGCGCCGGTGAACGTCACGTCGACGTTCCTGACCTTGGAGACGATCAGGGCCTTACCCTGCTCGACCTTGTGAAACAGCCGGGTCACGGCGAACACGAGACCGATGACGACGAGAAGGAGAACGGCGAGAAGAACGCCCATCCCCGTGGTGATGACATCCATCCAAGTCCCCTGTCAGTGGAGGTCGTAGGGCATGACCCAGAAGAACTCGCCCTCTGGGTCGTAGTCGAAGATGAGGGCGGAGCTGCCGGCGCGGAGATCGTCGGCTCCCGTCTGGCGCACCTGGACGAGGGCCGAGGAGCCGTCCTCCGCCGTGACCTCGGCCTGGCCGAAATCGGGTCCGACCCGTCCAGTACGGATGACGCACATGCGGCCGACGAAGTCGCTCCGCGACGGCGCGGGCACGGCCGGGAACAGCGCGCGGATCGGCAGCACCAACAGGCGGGTGCACAGCCAGCCGGCGAGAAGCGCGACCAGAAGGACAGCGGTCCGTGCGGCCGTCCCCTCCACCAGCGCCGCGCCGGCGAGGCTGACGAACCAGGAGATCACCACCATGAGCGAGATCACGACGCTGGCCGGCACTCCGCGCAGCCCGATGCCGGTCAGGAGATCGTCGGGCAACTCCAACCCCAGGCCCCCCAGCGGCACGAGCAGCCAGTAGCCGATGACGACCAGCAGCATGAAGCTGAACAGGACCGCCGGGAACCCGAGCGCCGCGCCCACGAAATCCCGCATTGACTCCCACCGTTTTGCGAGCGTCTCCCCCGAGACGTAACGCATTATTGCCCGATAGCCAGGCAATTGTCAGCATCTATTTCGCTTGGAATAGTGGGCACTTTTCGCCGTTTTCGCGCGTTGTTACCGACGCCCATAGGTAACACAGCAGAAGACAGGCCGCGGCTGCCGGCCCGCGAACACCACCGCAGGGACGCGTTGCCGTCTGCTCGCCCGGCGAGCTGGGACTTGTCGCCCGGCGAGCTAGGACTTGCGGGCTACGGCCCCGTACAACGATGCCTCGGCCAACGGGACGGGCTCGATTTCGGGGTAGTCCGGACGCCAGGCGGAGACGGGAACCACGCCCGGATCAACGAGGTCGAGCCCATCGAAGAAGCTCTCGACCTCCCCGAGACCGCGGATCCGAAGATCGATGCCGGCCCTGGTGTAGATCTGGCTGCCGGTCTCGGATTGGCCGGGGGGCAGATGGTCGCCCGTCCCATGGGACAGGGCAAGGTAGCTACCTGGCGGAACGGCGTCGATCAACTGGTTGACGATCGCGTACGGCTGATCCTGGTCTGGGATGAAATGGAGAATCGCGAACAGCAACACGGCGATCGGTTGCGAGAAGTCCAGTGCGCTCATCCGCTTGTCGGACAAGATCTCGCCGGGGTCGCGCAGGTCGGCATCGATGTAATCGACGACTCCGTCCGCGGTGGTCAACAGTGCCCGAGCGTGAGTGAGCACGATCGGGTCGTTGTCCACGTAGATCACGCGCACATCCGGGTCGATACGTTGAGCGACCTGGTGGGTGTTGTTCGCCGTGGGGATCCCCGTACCGATATCTATGAACTGCCTGATCCCGGCCTCTGCCGCCAGATAGCGGATAACACGCCCGAGGAAGGCTCGATTCTCCCGGGCCGTGGTCCGCATTGCCGGAAAGTTGGCCAGGACCTTCTCGGCGGCTTCGCGATCGGACGCGAAATTGTCCTTTCCGCCGAGATAGTAGTCGTACATCCGGGCCGAGCTCGGGATGGTCGGATCGATGACGATCGGATCCCGATCCCAGGCAGCCATTCCCGCATCCTTCCGTCTGTATAAGCACACTGTAGATCATCTGGGTGTTCCCATTCGCCGGGGGCGCTTCCCCGCCAAGCCGCTGACGCTCGCGTTCTGCGCGCTGACCCGCCAGGTGGCCGCCACGCCGCGGCCATGCGCATGGAGTCATGACGAGTGAGTCTTGGACGGCGCGCGCCCCCGATCTCATCGTGGTGAGCGGTACGCCGAGCGCTCTGCCGGAAGGGTGACAGACATCCCGGCCCGCACGCGCGGACGACCACGTCATCTGCGCGGTCGTCTTCACGGTTGCCACGGGATCAAGCCAGTCGAAGGCAGCAGGAGCGGCCCCTCCAACTCTTCGAGCAGTCGCACACATGAGGCATGGTGCTTGTCATCCCGATCGACAACAGCGATCAATGGACCCGTGTCCAGGAGCGTGGCGGTCACGTTGACCGATTGAACCGCTCCGCCAGCAGATCTTCGACCCGTTCCGACAGATCCCCCTGACCGGAGGCACCAATCCCCGCGATCGACAACCGCCGACGGCGAACGGGCTCAGACGGTTCAGCTGATGCCGCCTCAGCCAAGTCAGGGTCCGTCTTCACCAAACGCAGGAGACGACGCGCCTGGTCCGGTGACAGCCGGTCCACCAGGTGGTGAAGCTCCTCATGCGCATGCCCGGCGCTCATAGCAACGAGTCTACGCAAGCGACATCGCCTGCGTCAGTGACTGCAGCGCCGGGTTCACCCTGTGGGCGCCGTAGTCGGGGCTGGCCGCCGGATGCTCGCAGAACAGGTAGGGCGCCACAAGCCAGGAGACCGTGGGCAGGGTGCCGTCCTTGCAGTGCTGGTCGAAGGCGGTCAGATCCCACTTCGTCATCACGTTGACGTACCGCGGGTCGTCCTTGGCGAAGGCGTGGAACCCGGCATAACCCCATGGGTCACGAACTGCCGAAACAGCAAACCCACAGGTGAGAGTCCTGTTACTGGCCCGGTTCGATTCCCGTCACCCGCTCGCAACCTCTTCCGGGGAACCGCTCGCTCCGAAAGGCGGGGCGGGCGGCGCGGCGCGGCGGTGATGGGTGATCACCGGCGCAGCAGGAGCCGCAGCACCCGCAGGGCCCGGGCCCGGCGGTCGGGCTTGGCCGAGAACAGGTAGACGACCGCGGGGGTGGCCACCAGGAGCGCGCCGATGGTGCCGAGGTCCGCCAGCTGGGTGAGGATGGTCATGGGGTGCGTCCCTTTCGCGTGTGGAGTGCGCCCCGTGGGGTGGTGTGGTGCCGGCGACGGTTGCGACGGGGCCGGGCCACGCCACCCCGATTCACCTGCCGGTACGGCGGTGCGGGACCGCCATCGGCGGGGATGCCGACGGCGTATCTCCAAGGTGCGGTACGCCAGAGCCCCGTTGACGATCTCGTCCGATCGTTGACGGGAACGGATGAACCCGTACACCTCATGACGCCCGCTGACAGACGCGGACACCGGTAGGGCGCTGACGAATCCTGACGAACCCCTCCCTCCCGGGGGAGAGTGCGGCCATTTCTGGCGGCAGTTCCGCAAAGGGGCTTTACGTTTTCTGACGGTCTGGAATGCTCGATCCCGCCATGCCCGACGCCCCCGCCACCCCGCCCGGCGACGACGCCCTGGCCGCCCTGCGCGACCGGCTCCAGGAGCTGTATCGCCACCGCGGCAGGCCCAGCTACCGCCAGCTGGCCGACCGCACCGGCGCACTGAGCCACACCACCGCCCACGCGGTCATCCGCTGCCAGAAGCTGCCACGCTGGGGCCAGATCGAGCTCACCGTCGAGGCGCTCGGCGGCGATGTGGAGGAGTTCCGCGCCCTGTGGCTAGCCGCCGACGAAGCCGCCACCCGTGCGGCGGCCACGCCGCCCCCAGCCGAGCCGACGGGGCTGTACCAGCCGGTCGGCGAACTCCTCACCGGCCACACCCACCCGGTCTGTGGGGTGGCCTTCCACCCTGACGGCCACTTACTCGCTACCACTGGCGCCGACACGACGGTGCGGCTGTGGGACACCATCACCGGCCAACCCATCGGCGAGCCCCTCACCGGCCACACCAACGTCGTCTGGAGGGTGGCCTTCCACCCGGACGGCCACCTCCTCGCCACCGCCAGCTACGACAAGACGGTGCGGCTGTGGGACGTCGCCACCGGCCAGCAGGTCGGCGAGCCCCTCGCACACACCGACCTCCTCATCGGGGTGGCCTTCCACCCCGACGGCCACCTCCTCGCCACCAACGGTAAGGGGGAAACGGTCTGGCTCTGGGACCCCATCACGCGCCAGCCCGTCGGCGCGCTTCTCACACACACCGGCTCCCTCATCGGGGTGGCCTTCCACCCCGAGGGCCATCTCCTCGCCACCACAAGCCACGACCAGACAGTTCGGCTGTGGGACGTCGCCACCGGCCAGCAGGTCGGCGAGCCCCTCACCGGCCACACCCGCCCCGTCTATGGGGTGGCCTTCCACCCCGACGGCCACCTCCTCGCCACCACTGGCGCCGACACGACGGTGCGGCTGTGGGACACCAGCACCGGCCAACCCATCGGCGAACCCCTCACCGGCCACACCGACGCTGTCTCGAAGGTGGCCTTTCACCCCGACGGCCACCTCCTCGCCACCGCCAGCAACGACGCCACGGTGCGGCTGTGGGACACCATCACCGGCCAACCCATCGGCGAACCCCTCACCGGCCACACCGGCTGGGTTCAAGGGGTGGCTTTCCACCCCGACGGCCACCTCCTCGCCACCAGCGGCTGGGACCGCACGGTGCGGCTCTGGCAGGGCCCGCGCGCATCCGATCCTCAGGCGTCGCGCCGACGCGTTCAGGACCTGCGCGCCCGGCTGGCGAAACTACGCACCGCCCACGACCGGCTGGTACGTGAGGTTGCCGCCGTACGGGGTGAACGTGACCAGCTGCTCGCCAAGATCGCCGAGTGTCGGGACAATCTCACAGACCAGGCGCCGGAAGGAAGACCGGATTCCGCAGAGCACCCTGTATGACGTTCTCAACTCCAACTTCCTGCCCCACCAGAGGAGCAGGACTCGGAGCGGGTTGGACGAGGCTCCGTAAATCGGCGCAGGTCTCCGAGGACCCATAGCTCACAGCGATCGGGCGAGACGGAACCCGAGGTCGTCGATGCGAAAGGTCGGGTGACTCTTCCGGCGGCACGACGCCCGGCATCCTCGGGGTCGATCATGCGCACCTCCACCCCGGAACACGCGGTACGGGCCATAGACCCCGGGATCATAGAGATCCCAGCACCACTCCCACACGTTGCCGATCATGTCGTGGACACCCCACGCGTTCGGCGCCTTGGTCGCGACGTCATGCACTTCGCCGCCGGAGTTCTCGCGGTACCAGGCGATCTCGTCCAACTCTCCGTAGCGAACACCGGAGGTCCCGGCCCTGCACGCGTACTCCCACTCCGCCTCGGACGGAAGGCGATAGCCGTCGGCCGCCCAGTCGCAAACCACGTCCTGCCCGTCGGGGTCATCACCCATCCGGTAGCAGGGTTCGAGCCCCGCCTCCTGCGAGAGCAGGTTGCAGAACCGAACGGCCTCCTTCCAGGAGACCTCGGTCATCGGCATCCGCGGCCCCGCCGAGCTGTCGAGCCCCTCGCCTCGAACCGCGCGGTACAGCTCACGGGTCACCGGATACGGCGCCAGCCGGAAGGCCCCGACCTCGACCTTCCAGTTCGTCTGCGTGCCCTCGTCCCGCAGGACGATCTCACCGGCAGGGATCCCGATCATGTGCTCGGCCATTCCTGACGCGGCATCGGGGCCAGTGCTTCCACCGGGTGAAGCCTTACCAGGGGATGGGGCCTGTGGCATCGAAGTAGCCTCCGGTCGGACCGTCGGGGCCCACCTGCGCCATGCGAACGATGATCTCGGCGCCCTCCTCGACGGTCTGCGTGCCGCTGTGCCCGTTCAGGTCCGTCGCGGTGTAACCGGGCTCCACCGCGTTGATCCGCATGCCCGGGAACGCCTTGGCGTACTGCACGGTGATCATGTTGACCGCGGCCTTCGACGCCGGATAGGCGACCCCCGGGTACGCGTACGCCGGTGCGCCCGGGGCGGAGACCCGGGCCATCGACGCCAGACCGCTGCTCACGTTCACCACGACCGGGGCCGCGGACCGCCGCAGCAGCGGCAGGAACGCGTGGGTGACCCGCACAACGCCGAAGACGTTCGTCTCGAACACCTGCCGCATTATGTCGGCGGTCACCTCCGCGGCGCCGACCACGGTGTTCCCTTCGCCGCGCCGTTCGATGCCGGCGTTGTTGATCAGCACGTCCAGCCCGCCGTCGGCGTCGATGGTTTTCGCCGCGTCCGCGACGGACGCGTCGTCGGTGACATCGATGAGGAGCATCCGCGCGCCCAGCTGCTCAGCGGCCCGGCGCCCGCGTTCGGCGTTCCGGCTGCCCACGTAGACGGTATGACCTGCTGCGATGAGTCGGCGGGCGGTCTCAAAGCCCAGCCCCTTGTTCGCTCCGGTGATCAGTGTTGTCGTCATGCCTCCAGCCTTCCAGCCGGGCGGTATGGTCAGCCACTCGTCCCGTCTTCCTGGGACTACCGGTACCAGGCAGGTCCCGCGGCCGGCGGTGCTCACTGGTGGGCATGGCGACCGGCAGGCCACCCAGGTCACCCAGGTCACCCAGGTCACCATGGTCGACCCGCCACGGCATGAGTTACGCGAACCAGGTGATCGCCTGGCCGTGCGACCGGGTCCAGGCGAGCGGCGTCCCGTCCAGCGCGAGCACGTTGTGCAGCACCGCGCCTGGCGGCTTCGGCAGCGCGTCGTACGGCAGCACGTCAGGGGCCTCGTTCGCGATCCAGTGCCCGGGTAGCGCGCGTACGACCCCGGTGAACGCCTCCCGCCGTGGCGCCGGCACCTGGTACATCACGGAGGTGTGGAACACCACCAGCGTCGCGCCGGCCGGTGCCCGCGCGGCCAGCGCCGGGAGGTCGTCCACCAAGTCGCCGCGCACGAGTAGCGGCGGATCGGCCGCGGCTACGGCCGCTGCGGCCCGCAGCCGGGCGCGGCGTTGTGCGTGCTCCGGCCAGATCAGGGCGTCGAGCCACGCGACGTCCGCGGAGTCGGTCACGTCGAGCGGGTTCAGATCCAGGCCGGCCCGCCACACCACATCGGGTACGCAGGCCGGCGGCGCCACTCCGGTCGCCGCGCAGTCGAGGACCGGTTCGCCAGAGCCGATCATGTGTTGCCCGTAGCGGTAGGCGTACCGGTCGGGGTAGAGGCACAGCCCGGCGGACGCGCCGACCTCCAGCAGCGCGAGCGGCTGCGGCAGCGCGGCGAGCACTGGCAGCAGTACGGCACACCGCCCCGCCTCGTTCGTCTGCGTGGCCCGGGTGCCCATCTCCGCCTCGATCGCCGGCCAGTTCGCCACCGTGTAATCGTGGAACGCGGCCGGGTCATCGACCGGGCCGCCGAGGAACCGTACGACACCGAACAGCAGGTTCGGCTGCCGCTTGATCGGCGGAAGCGTGCCGAGCAGGGCGAGCACCTCGTCGTCGCGGGAGACCGCGAGAGACAGGCGCTCGTACGCGGCTGACACGCCGTGCGCCTCGCGCGCGGCGAACTCGGCGTATTCCGCAGCGGTCGTCATGTGCAAATGATCTTCATCGCGCGGACTCGGCCCACCAGCCGGCCGATGCGTCCCAAGGGCAACAGATGCCGATTCATGCCTGGAGGCGCAGACGCTGATTGAAGTGGTGTCCGGCGCGGAACCGAGCCTCCTCCGCGCTGTAGAACCGGGCGAGCCTGGTCAGCGCCGCCTGGCTCGCTTCGGGACCGTCGTCGGCGAACGCGCGGCTGCGGGCGAAACTCCGCAGTGGCTCCTGGTAGTAGTACCGGTCCAGGCCTCCAGGCTCCAGCAGGTGCATGTCCACGAGGGATTCCAGCAGCGCCGAGGTGTCGCCGGGCGGCAGGTCCAACAGGGCCGAAGCGGCGGTGAGCGAGATGTCCGGCCCATCCGCCAAGGAGAGCAGGCGGAACGCCCTCGCCTGCGTGGGTGACAGCTGCTCCATCGCCGAAGTGTACGGCCGGTCGATGGCCGCGCAATCCGGCGGGAGCACTGGCGAGCCAGGGTCGGGCCTGCTGAGCCGTTGCCTCGCCTCCGCGATGCTCCAGCCCGGCCGCGCGGCGATCCGCGCGCCGACCACCTGCAGCACCTGCGGCAGGCCGGCGGTGTTCCGGACAATCTCGCGGATGTCCGCCAGCTCCGGGCGCACCCGTTCGATGCCGATGAGCCGTTCCAGCAGGGCGACCGAGTCGTCCTCGCTCAGCCCGCCCAGCTTCAGCCAGTGCACGTACGCCAGGCCGTACAGCCGCTGCCGCGCAGTGATTATGACCGTGGACCCGCCCGGGCCGGGCAGCAGCGGCCGCACCTGCTCGGTGTCGCGGGCGTCGTCCAGCACGACGAGCAGCCGGCGGCCGGTGGTCAGCGTCCGCCACAACGCCACCCGCTCGCTGAACGACTCGGGCAGCCCCGCGTACGGCACGCCGACGCCACGCAACAGCTCGGCCAGCGGCTCGCCGGCCGCGCCGAGGTCGACGAACAGCTGACCGTCGGGGAAGCTCGCGGCGACCGCATGCCCGACGTGCACGGCGAGAGTGGTCTTGCCGATGCCGGCGAGCCCCTCGACACCGACCACCGGCACGCTCGCGTTGGACGGGGTCAGTGCGTCGGCCATACGGTATTTCGTCTCGTCTCGGCCGACGAAGTCCGGCAGGTCAGGCGGCAGCTGCGCGGGGATGCGCGACGGAGTCATCGCCGGCGTCGGTGCGACGGGAGCGGCCAGCGCCGGGTCGGACACGAGGATCCGCCGCTGCATCTCCCGCAGGTCCGGGCCGGGGTCCAGGCCCAGCTCGTCGGCGAGCAGCCGCTGGACCTGCCCGAACACGGCGAGCGCGTCGGCCTGCCGGCCCGACCGGTACAGCGCGAGCATCAGCAGCTCGCGTGGCCGTTCCCTCAGCGGCTGCTCGGCGATCACCTCTGCCAGCTCGGCGGCCGCCTCGACGGGCCTGCCCGACTCGATGTCGGCCGCCGCCAAGTCTTCGATCACCGTGAGCCGCAACTGCCCGAGCCTGGTGCGTTCGAATTCGGCGTACTCACCGTTGACGCCGGCGAGCGGCGTGCCGTGCCACAGATCGAGCGCGGTGCGCAGCGCGGTCGCCGCGGCGGGCGCGTCACCGGCGCGGCGGGCCTCCCTGGCGACCCCGAGCTGCCGATGGAACTCGGTGAGGTCGAGCTCCTCGGCCCGCACCGCGTAGCCGCCGCCGAGCGACTCGATCACCGTCGCCGGGTGGCCGGGATCGAGCACGCGGCGCAGCCGGGACACGTACGAGCGGACCATGCCGATCGCGGCGGGCGGCGGAGCGCCGCCCCAGATCGCCGTGACCAGTTGGTCGGCCGAGGCGGGCGTGCCCGCCTGTAGCAGGAGGATCGCGAGGATCGCCCGCTGCTGCGGGGAGCCAAGCTCGATCTCAACGTCCCCGCGCCAGGCACGCACCGGACCGAGCAGCTCGAACCGCAGCTGTTCGCCCACCAGACCTCCTCGGGAACCGACCGCACACTCAAGCGCCGCAACCGCCGGCGTACGGCCGATATTCCGGGTCAGCCCGCATCGAGGAGGTCTTCGAACGGCGTCGGCTCGAACGGATCTCGGCCAACCGGCGCATCTCGTCGGTGGATCTCCGCGGCGAGCTGAGCCGCGGCCCGGTCGATCCGGCGGGCCAGCAGGTCCGGGGCGGCCGCGCCGCCCCAGTCCTCCGGCGCCGCGAACACCGAGGTCGGCACGACCACACCTCGCAGATAGGTGAACAACGGCCGCATAGCGTGCTCCAGCACGAGCGAGTGCCTCGCGGTGCCGCCCGTCGCGCCGATCAGCACCGGCTTGTCCGCCAGCGCCTCGCCGTCCAACATGTCGAGGACGTCGAAGAACGTCTTGAACATTCCACTGTAGGAGGAGGCGAACGTGGGAGTCACGGCGATCAGCCCGTCGGCTCCGGTCACCGCGTCGAATGCGTCCCGGAGCTCCGGGGCGGGGTAGCTGCTGACCAGGTTGTTGACCAGGTCGTGCGCGTGGTCGCGGACCTCCACCACGCGCACCTCCACCTCGTCGCCCACCTGGCGCAGCTCCCGCTCCGTGGCCGCGGCCAGCCGGTCGGCGAGCAGCCGGCTCGACGACGGGCGGCCGAGCCCGGCGGACACAACGGCGATGGTGCGCTTCATCAGGCTCTCGCCGCCTTCAGTGACTCGTGCGTCGGCGCGTCCGGGATGTGCGCCGGACGCACCACCGCGAACTCCTTACGGAGCACGGGGACGACTTCCTCGCCGAGGAAGTCGATCTGCTCCAGCACCGCCTTGAGGGGCAGGCCCATGCCGTCCACATTGAACAGCTGGCGCTGGTAGTCGCCGAAGTGCTCCCGGAACCGGAGCGTCGTGTCGATGACCTCCTGCGGGCTGCCCACCACCAGCGGCGTGTACTGCATGGTCTCCTCAAGCGACGGCCCGCTGCCGTACGCCGGGGAGCTGTCGAAGTACGGGCGGAACTCGGCGATCGCGTCCTGCGATCTGCGCCGCATGAACACGTGCCCGCCGAGCCCGACGATCGCCTGGTCGGCCGGTCCGTGCCCGTAGTGCTCGAAGCGCGTGCGGTACAGATCGATCATCTGCCGGGTGTGCTCTATCGGCAGCAGGACGTTGTTGTGGAAGAACCCGTCGCCGTAGTAGGCGGCCTGCTCGGCGATCTCCGGGCTGCGGATCGAGCCGTGCCAGACGAACGGCGGCACGTCGTCGAGCGGGCGCGGGGTCGAGGTGAACGCCTGAAGCGGCGTGCGGAACTTACCCTGCCAGTCGACCACGTCCTCACGCCACAACTGGCGTAGCAGCGCGTAGTTCTCCACCGCGAGCGCGATCCCGTCGCGGATGTCCTTGCCGAACCACGGATACACCGGGCCGGTGTTACCGCGGCCCAGAATCAGGTCGACCCGGCCGTCCGCGAGGTGCTGGAGCATCGCGTAGTCCTCGGCGATCTTCACCGGATCGTTCGTGGTGATCAGCGTCGTCGACGTCGACAGCAGGATCTCGCTGGTCCGCGCCGCGATGTAGCCGAGAATCGTGGTGGGCGACGACGGGACGAACGGCCGATTGTGGTGCTCTCCCATCGCGAAGACGTCGAGGCCCACCTCCTCCGCCTTCAGCGCCATCTCGACAAACCCCTTGATCCGCTCGTACTCGGTCGGCGCGCGCCCGGTCGTGGGATCGGGCACGATGTCGCCGACCGTGAAGATGCCGAATTGCATGGCTTTCATCCCTCAGCTCGTGAACTTGTCGTGGTTGGCGGCGAGCCAGGTGGCGAAGTCCTGCAGCCGCGGGTTGAGCTCCCGCACCTTTTCGGGGTCGCGGACGCCGGCGAACACGTCCTCGTGCTCGGCGTAGAAGAAGAACATGTTCGCGGCCTCGTCGGCGATCGGGGACGGCCACCCGCGGACCACGTCGAGACTCGCCGGCCGGTAGAGGACGGGCTCGCCGAGCTCTTTGCTGAACGCGGCGGCGTACTCCTCGCCGGTCAGGTTCTCGCCGGAGATGTTGATCGTCTGCCCGACCAGCTCCGTGCCGCGCTTGAAGATGCCGAACGCGGTGCGGCCGATGTCCTCGGACGCGATCCCGGGGAGCTTCCGGTCGCCCATCGGGAGATTGATCGCGAGGGTGCCGTCCTCACCGCGCGCCGGGCGGAATAAGTCGAGGAACGCCTCGAAGTAGAACGTGGTGGACAGGAACGTGGTCGGCACACCCGCGTCGGTGAAGAACGAGTCGGCCTCGCCCTTGCCGTCGAAGTGCGGCACCTTGTACTTGCCGTGCAGCGTCGGGACGCGATCGTCGTGGAGCGGGATGTGCTCGCGGGTGTCGGGCAGCGTCGACCAGATGACGTGCTGGAGCCCCGCGGCCTTGGCGGCCGCGGCCATCGCGCGGGCCTGGGCCTGCTCACGCTCGACGGACTGCAGCTCCCAGAACGCGGTGACGAAGTAGGCGCCGTACGCGCCCTGCAGTGCCCTCGTCAGGCCTGCCTCGTCGTCGGCGTCCGCGGCCACGACCTCGGCGCCGCGGTCGGCCAGCGCCTTCGCGGCGTCCGAGTCGGGCCGCCGCGTGAGCGCGCGGAGGGCGAACCGTCCCGCCGGGTCATCGAGGATGGCACGGGCCAGACCGCCACCCTGCTGGCCGGTGGCGCCGACCACGGCAATGATCTTCTTGTCGATCATCGGGACCTACTCCCCTGGTCACCTGCGATCGGTCGTTCCGATCACGTCCCCATGGAAGCGCCGCGGCATTGACACCTCGTGCACGTCTGCTTCATGTGCCGTCCACGCCTGTCGCGCCGCCTTGCCGCAGTCGCGAAGTCTGGTGTGTGTGTGCGTGACACCGGCGCCATGGCGGGCACCATCAACATCAACAGCATCATCCGCGGGCGCTTCCAATCCGCCTCGCTCGCCTATGCGGCCTTCGCTCCCACCGCCGGCCGGGCATCGAGCTCGACGCCCCACCGGTCCGGGTGGGCGGCACGCCGATGGGGGGTCATGACTCCTGCGGAACCTGTAGCGCAGCCAGATTGTCGCGCGTTATCCGCGTGTAAGGGTGATCACAACCGAGCACCCTTTCCATCTCCGTGATCGTCTGCTTGTAGAGCGCGGTCGCCCCATCCAGCCTGCCCGCCGACCGATACGCCCCCGCGAGATTGCTCTTGGACATCAGCGTGTCCGGGTGATCCGCCCCGAGCACCCGCTCCCGGTCCGCCAGCGTGCGCTCGTGCAACCCGATCGCCTCGTCCGACCTCCCCGCCGACCCGTAGGCATTCGCCAGGTTGTTCTGCGACATCAGCGTGCAGGTATGGTCCGCACCAAGCACCCGCTCCCGGTCCGCCAAGGTCCGCTCGTGCAACCCGATCGCCTCATCCAGCCTGCCCGCCGACCAATACGCCCCCGCGAGATTGCTCTTCGAGGTCAGCGTGTCCGGGTGATCGGCACCCAACAGGCGATCCTGATCTGCCAGCGTCCGTTCGTGCAACCCGATCGCCTCGTCCAGCCTGCCCGCTGACCGGTACGCATAAGCCAGATTGTTCCGCGACATCAGCGTGTCCTGATGATCTATCCCGAGCACCCGCTCCCGGTCCGCCAAGGTCCGCTCGTGCAGCCCGATCGCCTCATCCAGCCTGCCCGCCGACCGATACGCACGGCTGGGCGTAGCTCAACCGAGGCGGGCCGACGATGCGGGTGGCAGCCAACGCCAGTGCCAGGGGCAGGTGATCCACCTCGTCGATGAGCGCCCGGGCACCGGGACCGTCGGCCGGGCCCACTCGCTCATGGAGGAACGCCAGAGCCTCGTCGGTGGTGAAGCGGTCCACGGGGACCATGTCGGCCAGGGTGCCGAACTCCTGACGATTGGTGGTGATGAGCACCTGAGCATGGCCGACAGTCGGCAGATATTCGCTCAGCAGGTCGGGGTCCACGGCGTTGTCGAAAATAATGAGGTACGGCACGCGGCGGCCTTCGAGCCATTCCCGCACCCGATGCCCAGTACGGATGGAGTCCTCACCCAAGATGCGGATATTGAGCGCTTGGGCCATCGTGTCAAGACCGCTGAACAGTTGTTCCTGCGTTTCCGCCGTAAGCCAGGCGACCGGAACACCCGAGTCCAGCGACGATCGCGCATAAGCCGCGGCAAGCTGCGTTTTGCCGACTCCACGCGCTCCGGTGAGCGAACACACGGCCGCTGGACGACCTCCCGCCAGCGCCTCGCCGATTCGCTCCATCAGGTCGGTTCTCCACTGGAACGCCTTGGGCGCCCGAGGCAGATATCCGATCAACGGCGGCACACCGGCAAGCTGCGCGGCTCCTACGTCCAATGCGAGCGGTGTGCCTTCGGGAGTGAATTGAGGTGGATCCGCCGGCGCTTTCTCCTCAGCGAGGTCAAGGCGTGAACGGCGGCCGACCCTCTCGGAGGCCTCCTTGCCGACCCAGAGACTCGTCGGAGTAGCCAGGACTCCGACCACCAGACCCACGATGATGCCGGTCTCATCCAGTGCGAGGCCGTACACGTCGCAGACCCACCAGGAACCTATGGCGGCGAGCACTGGTAGGACCGTGGCGACCAGCACCCTCAGCGCCCGTCGCACTGTTCATCACCGCCCGGGAACCCGCCTGTATGCCGTGACAACGGGCTCGTGCGAGCCCAAGTTCCCCCCGACGTCAGCATAGGGCGGCGAGTCACCAAGGTGAAGGTCACCAACGGCGGGTCTCAGCCGGCCGGCGGCCCGGTCGTGGGCCGTTGCCGCAAGGGAGAGTCAGCCTGTCACGACGGCGGCAGGCCGAAGAGTGTGAAGAACCGCTGCCCCGCGGCCTGGTCCCCGGTCACCTCCAGGACCCCCGCGTCGACGGCCGACGCGACGGTCGCGTCAGTGAAGATCAGGCTCAACAGCGTCGGGACGTCGGCGCGGGCGGTGGCGTCCACGTCCGCGCGCGCCCCTCGCACGACGCTGATCGACGCCGGCTCCACCTCGACATCGAACGAGTCCACGCCGACGAGGAGACGGACGGCCATCGTCGGGACTCCGTCCGCGGGCGGGAGATAGAGCGCCTTCAGCAGCAGCATGAAGGCGTCGGTGCTCATGTCGGCACCGTCCTTCCCCTGGATGTGCGCTCCCCAGCGGGCCAGGGCGATCAGTACGGCCTCCAGTTGCCGTCCTCGCTCCGTGAGCTCGTACACGTGCGTGCTCACTGGCGGGCCGAGCTCCACCCGGCGCACGACGCCGTTCCCCTCCAGCTCCCTGAGTCGCTGGCTCAGCACGTTCTGGCTCGCCTTCGGCAAGCCGCCGCGCAGGTCCCTGAAGCGCTTGGGGCCGAACATCAACTCGCGGGCGATCAGCAGGGCCCACCGCTCACCGATGACGTCCATGGCGAGGGCGGCTCCACAGGCGTCCTCATAGCTCCTCTGCGACACAGATCGAGGATACGCACGAGCACTCATCAGTGCTACTCTCGCACTCATTGGTCCTAATCTAGGAGTAAGCAATGGACGCACTGCTTGAAAAGGTGCTCGAAGCCCACGGCGGGCTCGACCGCTGGAAGAACCTCTCGACCATCAGCGCACGGATCACGTACGGTGGCCCATTCTGGGAGTTCAAGGGCCACGCCGACTTCGCCGGCGCCGACACCCTGGAGGCGAACCTCCAGGAGCAGCACTCCCGCCAGGTCCAGGAGTCGACCGGCCGCACGGTCGTCTTCGACAAGAAGGCGAACCGGATCACCGTCACCGGAGCGGACGGCGAGATCATCGAGGCGCTCGACGACCCGCGCGCGAGCTTCGACGGCTACACCCCGGACACCAGGTGGAGCCTCGCGCGGATCGCCTACTTCCGCAGCTACGCCACCTGGCACTACCTGGTCGAGCCGTACGTCTTCACCTGGCCCGGCGTCGATGCGCATGAGGTGGAGCCGTGGACGGAGAACGGGCAGACCTGGCGCGTCCTCAGCGTGACCTTCCCCGACTCGATCGACACCCACTGCGAGACGCAGCTCTACTACTTCGACGAGGCCGGTCTGCTACGCCGGATGGACTACCAGCCCGTCGTCAACGGCCAGACGCCGGTCGCCCACTACATCCGCGAATCCCGGACGTTCGACGGGATCACGGTGCCGATCAAGCGGCACATCCACGTCCGTAACGAGGATCGGACACCGGACCTGTCGTGGATCCCGATCACACTGGACCTCGGCGAGGTCAGGTTCAGCTGACGGGCTGACGCCGGCCTCGCGAGCAGGCCGCGCGCGAGACTCGAACAACTCCTCGTACTGCCCGAGGTCGAAACCGAACAGCGGGAACGACTCCGTGAAGGAAACCACGGCCGAGGATGATCTCGGCCCGGCCCTGGGACACACCGACAGCCTCGGACCGACGCCTCCTTGCCACCGTTTGGGCGCTTTCATATGGTGTCGGGAAAGCGGTTTCCGAGGCGGCGCGGAAGAGGACAGCATGGAACAGGCCGAGGTTCTGATCATCGGTGCCGGGGCGTCGGGCGGTGTCGCGGCCGCCGCGCTCGCGGACGCGGGTTTCGATGTGCTGTGCCTCGAACAGGGCACGTGGCCCGACCGGGCCGACTTCCCCGCGCAACGGATGACCTACGAGCTCGAGGCCCGCAAACAGTGGTCGGGCAGCCCGAACGTACGGCGGAACGCCGCCGACTACCCGATCGACGACGGCGACTCCGACATCGTGCCGCTCATGTACGCCGGTGTCGGCGGCAGCATGACCCTCTATGCGGCGGACTGGCCCCGGCTCCTGCCGTCCGACTTCCGGGTCCGGTCGCTCGACGGCGTCGCCGACGACTGGCCGCTGCGCTACGCGGACCTGCGGCCCTATTACGAGCGCACCGACGTGGCCTTCGGGGTCTCCGGTGCCGGCGGCGACCCGGCCTACCCGGATGGGGCGGAACCGCCGCTGCCGCCCCTGCCCATCGGGCAGACCGGGCTGCGGATGGCCCGCGCGCACGACCGGCTCGGCTGGCACTGGTGGCCGGCGGCGCAGGCCGTGCTGTCGGCTCCCTACGCCGGACGCCGGCCGTGCGTCCAGTACGGCGCGTGCATGCAGGGCTGCCCCGAAGGCGCCAAGGCGTCGACCGACCTGACCCACTGGCCGGCCGCCATCGGCAGGGGCACCCGGCTCATCACGGAGGCGCGGGTGGCCCGCATCCTCGTCTCGCGCCAGGGCCTGGCGACCGGCGCGGAGTTCGTCCGTCCCGACGGGTCGTGGGACATCGCGCGCGCCGACGTCGTCATCCTGGCGGCCAACGCGGTGGGCACGCCCCGGATCCTGCTCAACTCCGCGTCGCCGCTTCACCCGCAGGGCCTGGCCAACTCCAGCGGCCTGGTGGGGCGGCGGCTGATGGTGCACCCGTTCGCGAACGTCCTGGGCTACTTCGACGACGACATGGCCAGCTGGAACGGGCACGTCGGCGCCAAAATCACCTGCTATGAGTTCTACGAGACCGACCCGGACCGCGACTTCGTGCGGGGCGCCAAGTGGAGCCTGGCGCCGACGGGTGGGCCCCTGAACGCCGCACTGCCCACGCGAGCCGGCGAGGACGCCTGGGGGCCGGAGCACCACGAACACGTGCGCCGCCACCTCGGCCGGACGATCAGCTGGGGCATCTTCGGCGAGGACCTGCCGGACGAGTCGAACGCCGTCGAGCTCGACTCATCGCTCACCGACTCCTCCGGCATCCCGGCCCCGAAGATCACCTACAAGGTCGGCGCGAACTCGCGGCGGCTGCTGGACTTCCACATCGCGCGCGCCACCGAGTCGCTGCGCGAGGCCGGCGCCTATGACATCGCCACGGAGTCGCTGATGCGCTACTCCGGCTGGCACCTCCTCGGCACGGCCCGGATGGGCACCGACCCTGCGACCTCCGTGGTCGACGAGTTCGGCCGGAGCCATGACGTGCCGAACCTCTACCTGATGGACGGCAGCGTGTTCGTCACATCGGGCGGCGTTAACCCGACGAGCACCATCGTGGCGCTCGCCCTGCGGTCGGCCGAGCACCTGATCGCCAACCGCAGGCAGCAGCGGATCCCCGCCTGATGGCGGGACGAGTGAAGGAGGCTGCGAAATGACCGCAGATGCGGTTTCCGTTGACGTCGCCGGCCCCGGTGGGATCGGCGACGCCGGACCGGCCGTACCGGACGAGTGCCGTGACTGGCTGCGGCGCGTCGCCGACCTGCTGATCCCCGCGTCGGAGACCATGCCCGCCGCGAGTGAGGCGGGCGTCGCCGGCCGTCAGCTCGACGTGGTGCTCAGGAGCCGGCCGGACCTGACCCACCATCTGCTGCGGGCATGGACGCTCACCGTCGACGCCGATCCGCCGGAGATCATGGCCGAGCTGGGGGCACTCGATCCCGCCGCCCACGACGCCCTCTGCCTGATCATCGCCGGGGGCTATTACACCAACCCGCGTGTCCGCGGGCTGCTCGGGTACACCGGCCAGCAGCCGCACGTCGTCGGCGTCGCCGAGGACATCGATGAGGAACTGCTGGCACGCGTGATCGAGCGCGGCCCGCGCTACCGCGAGGCCTGAGTCATGTCTGACACTCCCTGACAGCCGCCGCCCGCGGCGGGGGAACGGCCCCGCCCCCGGCACACCGCTCCTCCCTTTCACCACACCGCGGCACCGACATCCCGGCAAGGACTGATATGACCAGCGAGACCCAGACCCAGACCCAGACCGAGACCGAGCCCCAGACCCGCACCGTCGACACCGTCAATCCGGCCACCGGGCGCCCTCTGCGTTCGTACCCCGCGTTCTCCGACGAGCAGATCGACCAGGCGCTGGCCGACGCGTACGGCACGGCGCGTGCCTGGCGCGGTGTCGCCGTCGAGGAGCGTGCGAGGCGTCTCGGCGCGGTCGCGGGCGTTCTCCGGTCGCGCCGGGAGGAGCTCGCCGGGCTCATCACCGCGGAGATGGGCAAACCGCTGCCCGAGGCGCTGGCGGAGATCGACAAGTGCGCCTGGCAGTGTGACCAGTACGCCACGTCGGGAGCGGAGCTCCTGAAGCCCGAGCACATCGAGACCGCGGCGGAATCGAGCTACATCGTCTACGAACCGCTGGGTGTCGTGCTCGCGGTGATGCCGTGGAACTTCCCGTTCTGGCAGCTTTTCCGGTTCGCCGTCCCGGCGATGCTGGCGGGCAACACCGTGCTGCTGAAGCACTCGCCGAACGTCACGGGCTCCGCCCTGGCGATCGAGGAGGTCTTCGCGGCGGAGTTGCCGCCCGGGGTGCTGCGCACGCTCGTCGTGCACGAGAGCGACGTCCCGGCCGTGGCCGACCGCCTCATCGCCGACAGCAGGGTCGCCGCCGTGACCCTCACCGGGTCGACCCGTGCGGGCGGCCACGTGGCGGCGGCGGCCGGTAAGGCGCTGAAGAAGAGCGTGCTCGAACTCGGCGGCTCCGACCCGTTCGTGGTGCTCGCGGACGCGGACCTGCGGACGGCCGCGGTGCACGCGGCGAAGTCCCGTCTGATGTGCGCCGGTCAGACGTGCATCGCGGCCAAGCGGGTGATCGTGCACGCGGACGTCGCCGACGAGTTCGAGCGCCTCTTCGTCGACGCCATCGCCGCCGCGACCGTCGGCGACCCGACGGCCGAAGGCACGAGCGTGGGGCCGCTCGCCCGCGCGGACCTCCTCGACCACCTGGAGCGCCAGGTGCGGGAGTCGGTCGCGCAGGGCGCGAAGGTGCTGTGCGGCGGCGAGCGGATGGACGGCGACGGCAACTTCTTCGCGCCGACGGTCCTGACCAACGTGACGCGGGACATGCCGGTCTTCAGCGAGGAGACCTTCGGCCCGGTGGCCGCCCTGATCCGCGTCCAGGACGACGAGGAGGCCATCGCCGTGGCGAACGACACAGAGTACGGCCTGGCGGCCAGTGTCTGGAGCCGCGACGTCGAGCACGCCCTCGCGGTCGGCGGCCGGATCGAATCCGGGTGCCTGTTCGTGAACTCGTTCGTCTCCTCCGACCCGAGGGTGCCGTTCGGCGGCATCAAGCGCAGCGGGTACGGCCGGGAGTTGGGGGCGGCCGGCGTCCGCGAGTTCACCAACGTGCGAAGCGTCTGGATCGCGCCCACCGCCACCCCGCAACCCGCCACCCCGCAGCCCTCCACCCCGCAGCCCTCCACCGCCGCGACGGAGTGACCGGCCCCGTCGCACCGCCGGGCCGTACGCGTCCCGGAGAGTACGGCCCGGCGGTCAGGACGGCGCGCCGCGTGCGGCCCGGCGTTGGGATGGTCGCCGGACGCACGCCCGGCCACCGCCTCGTGACGGTGGCCGGGGCTGCTACGACGAGCTGATCAGAAACCGGCGGTTATGCGGGTGAAGTCCCAGTTGTTACCGGACAGGCCGCTGCAGGTCTCCTGAAGGCCGCCGCCCGCGCACGGACGGTCCCGGTTGACCGACCAGAACGCGAGACGGGTGAGGCCCTTGGAGTTGGCCCAGTCACGGATCTGCGTCCAGGTCGACTGGGTGGTGACCTCCCCCTGGTCGGACAGGCCGTTCATGCCGGAGATGCCCATGTGCGCGTACGCCTGGGCGTCGGTCCAGCCCCACGCGTTCTTGAGCGCGGTCTTCAGTCCCTCGGCCGCGTTGACCGTGCTCTGGTACATGTTCGCGCCGCCGCCGAAGTCGAACGGCATGATCGTGTAGTTGTCGATGGGCACGTTGAGCGCCCGGGACTGGTTGATCAGCCGGATGCCGTCGCCGCCAGGCCCGCTGGTGCTCGTGCCGAAGGTGAGGGCGACCTTGACGTTGGGGTTGTTCTGCTTGACGATCTTCAGGCCGCCCAGGATGCGGTCCTGGACCGTGTAGTTCGAGAACTCGTCGGTGTTCTCGATGTCGAAGTCCACCACGGCGGGGCCGACGGCGTTGATGACCTGCTGCACCGCGCCGGCGAAGGCGGAGGACGACGAACAGTTCGGGCCGAGCTTGTTGCCCGACCAGCCGCCGAAGGAGACCTGGACGCTGCCGCCCGCCCCCTTGATCGACGAGATCGTCTGCGCGTCCACGCCCCCCGTAAGCGGACGGGAGCCGTCCCACATCGGCGTGCAGCCTCCCCCGGAGAGGATGAACGCCATGGTGAAGGACTTGACCCCGGTGGCGCTCATCACCGAGGTGGCGCTGGGCGGGCTGCCCCAGCCCATGTAGAGGTACGGCGCGCCGGGCATCTTGCCGGGCGGGGGTGGCGGCGGCGGGGTGGTACCGCTGGGCAGCGTCCACCGCTGGTTGGCCCCGGCGAAGCAGTCCCAGAGCTGGAGCGGGGTTCCGTCGGCCGAGCTGGGTCCGGTGGCGTCCAGGCACTTGCCGAGAGCGCGCAGGGTGCCGTCGGAGCCGGCCGTCCAGTTCTGCGCCGCCGTGCCGTTGCAGTCCCAGATCTGCACCTTGGTGCCGTTGGCGCTGCTGGCGGCGGCGACGTCCAGGCACTTGCCGAGCGCCCGGATAGTGCCGTCGGTATCCACGGTCCACTGCTGGGCGCCGGTGCCGTTGCAGGTGTAGAGCTGCACCTGGGTCCCGTTGGCGCTGCTGGCGGCGGCCACGTCGACGCACTTGCCGCCGTAGCCGGTGATCTGTCCTGTGGCCGCCCACGCGGGGACGACGCCGGTCACGACGAGGGACAGGGCGGCCACCAGCGCGCCCACGAGGAGACGCAGGTGGCGGCCGGAGTGTTGCGATTTCATGGGGGGCGTGTCTCTTTCTTCGAGAGAGGCTTGACTTGAACTAACCTCCGAATTAAGGGCCTGAGAACCTCCCTTGGTCCGCCTTCCCGCAGGCCGTGACGGGCGGCCCCGATACTGACAGGAAGGTTTCTTATTTATTTTATGATCTGAATTTAAGGCTGGCCGGGCACGGTGAGTCAAGAGGCAAGTTGCCGGCCGCACTGCCGGTCAGGTTGGATCTCGGTTCTGCCGGGGTCGGAGCCTCCGTGCCCGCCGGCACCGACTGAGGGGCGGATCCTCGATCCCGGCCACTGGGCCCCTGAGCCGATCCGGGCGACGCCCGGGGCCTCTCGGAACCAGCCCACCCGGTGCGCCGGGCGGGCCTCCACTCCGGCCAAGGCAGAAATCAATCCCTCGGCCGAACACTTCAACCGGCCACGCCAAGATCCAAAAAAAACAGCGGTTAGCATCGCTAATCCTCAGCGCAATATTGGCGCGCGCTTATCGTCTGGACACTGCATCCGGCGCCCGTGAGACTCGCAGCACAGTGATTGCCCTCAGCCGCGGCGGATGGAAATTCGACAGCACAACGGTCTATCACTTGTTGCAGCACCCCGAAAAGCGCGACCCCCCGGTCCGGAGTGGCACACCCAAACTGGGATACCACGCCGGGAAGCAAGGAAAGGCAAGCGATGACCACGAAGCGCATTTCTCTGGCCATCGGCGCGGTGTTCCTCACTGCCCTCACCACGGCGGCATGTGGAAGCTCCGATCCGGCCGCCGGCGACAAGTCCGGAATCGATACCGTCAAGCCCGGCGTGCTGACCGTGGTCTTCGCGGACTTCCCTTACCCCGGGTTCATCGAAGGCAGCAACCCGACCGCCCCGACGGGCGGTTACTTCGTCGACCTGACTCAGAAGATGGGCAAGGATCTCGGTCTCAAGGTCGAATACAACAAGATCGACTTCACGGCAATGATCGGTGGGCAGGCGAAGAACTACGACATTTCAGCCGACACGTTCTCGATCCTTCCGGAGCGCGTCAAGAAATTCGATATGACCACTCCGATATGGTCCGACCATATCGCGATCGCCACCAAAAAGGGCGTGGACGCGAGCACCGCCGACAAGATCCGAGAGCTGAAGCTGGGCTCCTGCGGAGCCTGCGACACGGCCCAATACATCAACAACGTGATCAAGCCCAACGTCAAGCCTCTCGGCTTCGACGAAGACCAGCAGAAGTACGACGCGGTGATGGACGGCCGCATCGACGGCGCCCTCGGCAACCTGCCGACGATCCTTTCCAAGATGCAGACCCCCAAATACTCCGGAATGCAGGCCGCCTGCCAACTGCCCGAGGAAAGCCAGTACGCCTGGATCCTCAACAAGGGTGCAGCGGTCTTCCCCAAGGTTCAGGACCTGCTGAAGAAGTACCAGGCGGACGGAACCCTCAAGGCGATGCAGGAAAAGAACGTCCTGCCCACTCTCGGTGGAGTCGATCCGGCTTCCGTGCCGACATGCCCGTCGTTCGGCTGACGCCGGCCTCTGCGGCCGGCTCCGGCCGGCCATCGAAGAAGTGATCACGCGGGAGAGCCCGGCCGTCATCCCCCGGGACGGCCGAGCTCTCCCGCCGAGCAGGGAAGCGGACCAGGGAAGCGAACTATGGATCAAACCATTGAGAATCCAGCGCAGTCGCCGGACGGCCTGTTGGTCGTCGGGCAGGTTGATTCTGATGGCGACAACGCACCGAACAGATTCCCGAGCATGATTTCACCGATCATCGCGACGGTGCTGTTCCCGCCGGTGGGACTGGTCTCCCTCATCAACGCGGTCAGATATCGCCGGTCGGTGCGGGAGGGGAGGCCCGCCGTCGCGCAGGCCCTGAGGGCACGGGATTGGGCCACGTACGCGTTCGGCGCGGCCCTCACCACCCTCATCGTGGTGGCGATCGCGGCGTTTCTCCTGCTCAACGATCACGCCGTGCTGCGTGCGTATTTCGACCTCGACGCCCTCGGGAAGAGCATCCCGGACATCGCCGGCGCCTTCGTGAGCAACCTCACCGTTTCGATCACCGCCGAAATCGGAATCGTCATCTGGGGCCTTGTTCTCGCCGTAGGCCGCTCCCTGCCAGGCCGGGCATACCTGCCAATACGACTTATCGTCGTTGGCTACATCGACCTGTTCCGCGCGCTTCCCGGCCTTCTGACGATCCTTCTGATCGGGTTCGGACTACCCGCCACCGGCATCGGCTTCTTCGCGACCATGTCGCTGTACCAGACGGGCGCCATAGCCCTCATCGTGGTCTACGGCGCCTACGTGGCCGAGATCTTCCGCGGAGCGATCGACGCGATTCCGAGCGGGCAGCTCGCCGCGGCGCGTTCCCTGGGATTCGGATATTTCGGCGCCATGCGCCACATCATCTTGCCCCAAGCGATCCGGTCGACTCTGCCCTCGCTGCTGAACTGGTACATCTCCGTGCTCAAGGACACCTCGCTGCTCTCGGTGCTCGGCCTGGTCGAAGGCCTGACGACAGCGAGAATTCAGGTCACTTTCATGTCGAATCTGAGCCCCCTGGTGGGGGTCTCCCTGTGCTTCCTTGTCGTCACGCTGCCGCTGTCACGCCTCACGGACTACATCATCATGCGCTCAGCTCGCAAACGCCAGGGAAAGGCGTGAGTGAATGTCATTCGTCAGACTTGAACATGTGGGAAAGACCTACGGGTCCATAAAGGTGCTGAACGACCTGAATCTCCGGGTCGGCAAGCATGAGGTCGTGTGTCTGATCGGCCCCTCCGGCTGCGGAAAGTCAACGATGCTGAGATGCGTCAACGGCCTGGAGTCCATTCAGACCGGAGCCGTCTTCGTCGGCGACCTAGAGGTGTCGAGTCCCATCGTGGACATGAATGCCGTGCGCCGCCGCGTGGGCATGGTCTTCCAGCACTTCAATCTCTTCCCGCACATGACGGCCATCGAAAACGTCATGGTCGCGCAACGGCGCGTCCTGGGCAGGGACAAGGGGGCGGCCCGGGACATCGCTTTCCGGCTCCTCTCCCGCGTCGGCCTGTCGAAGAAGGTCGGCAAATATCCCGAGGCGCTCTCAGGAGGCGAGCAGCAGCGGGTGGCGATCGCCCGCACGCTTGCCATGTCCCCCCAGGCTCTTCTTCTCGACGAGATCACTTCCGCGCTCGATCCGGAACTCGTCGGCGAAGTCCTGGAAATCGTCCGCGAGCTCGCGAACGAGGGGATGACGATGCTGCTGGCGACCCATGAAATGAGCTTCGCACGCGAGGTCGCCACCCGTGTGTGCTTCGTCGCCGACGGCTCGATATACGAGGAAGGCCCCGCGGAGAAGATTCTGTCGGACCCGGATCGGCCGAAGACGCAGGCATTCCTGCGTCGTCTCGTCGAATCGCACCGGCTCTGATCGCACGGCTCTAATCGCGGCGGCTCTACACATCGGAGCGGCGACCACGGCACAGCGGAAGCCGCGTAATCGGAGATCACAAGTTCATGACGGACGAGATCGGCTACTACTTCGCCTATTGCACCTGGCTCGACCCTCGGCTCCTCAAGGCGAGGGCTCCCAGCGCGAGGGTCGTCACCCTCGGCAGAGCTCACAACCGGCGAGTCGAGTTCCGCCGGTCGGCGGACTCGGAAGGCAGCAAGGGCTGGTGTCACCTCTCGGACAGCGGTGACGCCTGGGGCCGGGTCGCATATGGCGCGATCATCGAAATGGGCCTGCCTCATAACGCGCGGGTCTTCGCGGCGAATGGGGCGCGGTTCCTCAGCGTGTACGGGGATGACGGCGCCGTCTACGACTGCTGGACGTACTGCCTGAACAATCCGGGTGAGCCGATGAGGGTCCCGGACTATGAGTGGGATCACATCGTGGCCGGCATCGAGGCGTGGGCCCTGCCGCGGTCCTACGCGGAGGAGTTGCGGGCGACGTATGACGCGGCTGAGGCCTGCCCCGATCCCGGGCGGGCCAACCCGGTCCTCCTCCCGGACGAATAGTCGACGGTCGTACCCGGACACCGGAAGAAAGCGAATCAACACCCATGACCGTGACACAAGACGTCGTCGTCATCGGCGGCGGCCTCAACGGTGCCGCGACGGCATATCACCTGTCCCGACTGGGCGCGGGGCAGGTCATTCTCCTGACCGGAACCATGGCGGACCGTAGCGCGTCTCAGGACGCCGTCGGCCTGCTGAGAACCCACCACGACAACAGGCCCGAGGCGGCTCTCGCGGCGGCGAGCATGCCGTTCTTCGAGCATTGGGAGGAGCACGTTGGGGCGCCCAACGGGTGGCTCCCCTCGGGCTTCATCCGTTTCGTCGGCGAGGACGAGGTCGAGAGCCTCAAGACCAATGTCGCCATTCAGCATGAGCTCGGAGTGGAGGCGCTCGTTCTTGGCCCCGCGGAGATCGCCGGCCTCCACCCCTACTTCGACCTGCACGGGATCGGCGCGGCGGTCTATGAGCCCAACGCCGGAACGGCCGACAACTGGCAGTGCACGACGACGCTTCGCGCCGCGGTCAAGCGGCTGGGTGTCCACGTGAGCCCCACGGACGCCACCGCGATTCTGGTCGATGACCGCGGAGTGACAGGCGTTGAGACCGCCGGCGGGGAGACCATCGCCACGCGGACCGTCGTGCTGGCGGCGGGCGCCTGGTCGAAGCCCCTCGCCGCGTCGGCGGGCATCGCGTTGCCGCTGGAATCACGGGCGATATCCGTGGGCGAGATCGACCTTCCCGAGGAGCTCGGCCGAGTCAGTTCGTACATGGATCCGATCACCGATTCCTGGCTGACGCCCAGACCCGGTCGTCGCGGCCTCATCACGCTGCATGACGAGTTCACGGCGAAGCCGGCGGATCCCGACAGGTACGGCCTGCGCGTCGACCCGGCCGCCGACGCGGAGGGGATCGCGAAGGTCGCCTCCCGCGTACCGACACTCGGCGGCTCGAAGGTCCGGCGGTCATGGACCAGAGTCGACACCTACGCCCCAGACGGCAAGCCAATCTTCGGCGGGGTGGATCAGATGCCGGGGTTATACCTGAATGTCGCAGCGGCCGGCAAAGGGCACAAGGTGGCGCCGGCGGCGGGGCTGTCCCTCAGCGAGCTCATTCTCGGCCACGACACGACGACCGTCGATCTGACGCCGTTCAACCTGAATCGATTCGCGGGTGCCGGGTTCCCGGTGTCCGGCGCGGAATACGCCAAACGAACCATCGGGTGAGCCCTGCCTCCCGAAGCCCCCGCTACTCAGAGGAATGACAATGACCTCGCCTGATGAATCCACCACCTACTACTTCGGTTACGGCACCCTGCTGGGAACCGACGAGATGCGGAAGTACTGTCCGGGCGCCGAGAAGGTCGCCGTCGCCTCCTTCCCCGGCCACCGGCTCGAATTCTGGGCCTACGACGAGAACCGCGTGGGATGCCACCTGGCCGAGGCGCCGGGAACGACGGCGTACGGCGTCGTCTACCGGGTCCCCGATTCGGAGATGGCGGACCTCGACCGAGCGTCAGGTGTCGGCAACGGCTGGTTCCGGCGCCTGCCCATCGACGTCACCACGGTGGACGGCGTGCCCATGGTGGTCACGACGTACTTCCTGACGGATCCTCTGCGACCGGCGACCCCCGACGACGCATACGTGGGCCTGGTGCGCGAAGGCTCCCGATCGGCCGGTCTCCCCGAGGACTTCGTCGTCCGGCTGAACGACTACCTCGACGCGCTGCCCCCTCGCACGACCTCCTGAAGGAATATCAACGTGACAAAGTCCACCAAACCCGCGTACTGCATCATCGGCGCGGGAGCAGCCGGCCTGGCCGCGCTCAAGGCGTTGGTGAGCGCGGGCCACGATGTCACATGTTTCGAACGCAGCGACCGCATCGGCGGGCATTGGCACACGGACTACGAGGCGTTGCATCTGATCACGCCCCGGGATTCCTCCGGCTTCGCGGACCGCGAGATGCCCAGCGCCTACCCGACGTTCCCCAGCCGGAACCAGATGCGGGACTACATCGTCGACTACGGAATGAGCAACGGACTGACCGAGCACATTCTGTTCTCCACAGAGGTGGTCCAGGTCAGACCTGTCAACGGGGACTCCAGCCAGGGCTGGCTCGTCTCGACGTCTGATGGCGCGACACGGCACTTCGACGCGGTGATCGTGGCCAACGGACACCTGTGGGATCCCGCCCTCCCGGATGTCGCCAGTGGATTCACCGGCGTTTCCCTGCACTCATCTCAATACAGGAACACCCGGGATCTCGAAGGACCGCGAGTCCTCGTGGTGGGCGCGGGCAACTCGGGATGCGACCTGGCCGTCGACGCCGCGCAGGGCGGCTTCACCACCAGCATCTCGATCAGAGGCGGCCGGGTCTACCAACCCAAGACGCTGTACGGCAGGCCGCGCAGCGAGCTGAAGCTCGTCGCGAAACTCCCGCCGCGGCTTCAGGAGCGCGTCCTGCGTGAGCTGGTGAGAATCGCCGTCGGGGACCCGGAAAGCCATCGCGGGCTCCCGAAGCCCGACAGCCGGAACCTCTTCGAGAACCTCCCCGTCGTCAACAGCCTGCTGACTTACTGGATCGACCACGGTCGTATCCGGGTGGTGGGCGAGGTCGTCGCCATCGACGGCAGGGCGGTGTCGTTCGCCGACGGCACCACCGAGGAGTTCGACTCCATCCTGTGGGCTTCGGGATTCAAAGTCGCCCTGCCATTCCTGGAACCCTCCGCCGTCGAGACCCGTGAAGGCGTTCCGTTGAGGGTCGCGGGCGGCGTGCTGCCGCTCAATGCCTCGCGTCTGTTCTTTGTGGGTCTCATCGCCCCGCGAGGTCCTCAACTGCCCGTCTATTCGGCGCAGTCGGAATTGCTCCTTGACCTGCTGGCCGTCCAGGAGAAGGTGACGAAACCCCTGGCGGAATACTTCGGCGGAGCACGGGCCGCGACGGACCAGATCGATCAACTCCGGCATGTGTGGGCGCGAGACATGGCCAAGGCGACGCGGTTGGCGCGCCGGCTGAAGGAGCGCCCACCGGCGGCCGGTGCTTTTCACCGGCCCGCCCGCTCAGCGTTTCCGGACTCGTCCGTACGGCGGGTCGACCGCGCCACGGAAGGCCCGTGACCACCAGCGGATCTGGTGCTGGAGTGTCGAAACCCAGCGGCTGAGAGCCTTCCAACCGGCTACCGCCTCAGTGATGCTGAGTCGGCATCACAATGACCTAAGGAGAACTGTGACGGACGTCCTCGCGCTCATGGATGAATGGGGTCCGGAGAAGGTTGTCTGTGTCTCGGATCGCAAATCCGGGATGAAGGGCGTGCTTGTCCTGGACAACACCGCTCGGGGCATGGGCAAAGGCGGCACCCGGATGAGTCCCACATTGTCCGTCAACGAGGTGGCTCGCCTGGCGCGCACGATGACGTGGAAATGGGCGGCCGCGGATCTTTACTACGGCGGCGCCAAGGCCGGCCTCATGGGGGACCCCAACGCGGCGAACAAGGAGCAACTCCTGCGGGCCTTCGCGCGGGCCCTTTCCAACGAGGTGCCGAAGGAGTACGTCTTCGGCCTGGACATGGGGCTTTCGGAGAAGGACGCGGCGATCTTCATCGACGAGCTCGGCGATCGTGGAGCGGCGGTCGGCCTTCCCACGGCGCTCGGAGGAGTGCCCTACGACGAGCTCGGGGTCACCGGCTTCGGCGTCGCGGAGGCGGCCGATGCCGCGGCCCAGACCCTCAGCGTCCCCATGGAGGGCGCCCGGGTCGTCATCCAGGGCTTCGGGGCGGTGGGCGCCGCGGCCGCCGAGCGGTTCCGCGCCTTGGGAGCCACGGTTGTCGGCGTGTCCACGTCCGTCGGCTCGGTGCACGATCCTGACGGCCTGGACCTGAACCGGCTCCTGCAACTGCGCGGCGAGGCCGGCGACGGGTGTGTGCGCGAGTACGGCGGGGTCCGGCCGACCGGCGACGCGCTGGCCTTCGACTGCGACATCCTGGTCCCCGCGGCCATCCAGGACGTGGTGGATGTGGATGTCGCCCGGTCGACGACGGCCTCCCTGGTGGTCGAGGGAGCCAACATGCCGACGACCGGTCCGGCCCTGGAGGTGCTGGCGGCGCGGGGCGTCTCCGTGGTTCCCGACTTCATCGCCAACGCGGGAGGGGTCATCGCCGCCGCGTTCTCCATGGACAACCGATACTCGCCGTTCGCCACCGACCCAGCTCAGATCTTCGCCCACATATCCACGAAGATCCGCGGCAACGCCGCGACGGTGCTGCTGGAGAGCAGCACGCGCGGCACCACGCCGCACGTCGCGGCCCGGCAGATCGCCCAGGAGCGAGTGCTGGCGGCGATGCGCCTGCGTGGCCGGACCGCGATCGGCGAACACGCCAAGCAGCCCGTGGCATGAGCCGAGCCCGGCGCCCCGTACAGGCCCCGGCTCCGAGCTCAAAGCCCTGACGGGCTCGGCTGCCCAGCCAGGTTCACGTGACCACAGATTGAGAGAACTGTTGTGACCCCCACCTCGTCCGCCGCCGCCTCGCCGCCCGCCGCCTTGCCAACTCACGCCTTGCCAACTCACGCCTTGCCAACTCACGCCTTGCCAACCGCCGAGCACCTCCGCGAGGAGGCCCAGCGCGCCCTTGAGCGCTGTGGCGTGGACCCCGTGCTGTTGCGTGGCGCCCACTCCTCACGGTCCCCCATCAACGGTGCGGAGTTGCTGCCGGTCACATGGGTGGACGGCGATGCCGTGGACGAGACGGTGTCGCGCGCCCGGGAAGCCTTTCTCACCTGGCGAGAGACCCCCGCACCCGTGCGGGGAGCGCTGGTGGGCAGGCTGGGCGATCTGCTTGTCGAGCACAAGCAGGACATCGCGACCCTGATCAGCCTCGAAGTAGGCAAGATCGCCTCTGAGGCGCTCGGCGAAGTGCAAGAGATGATCGATATCTGCGAGTTCGCCGTCGGCCTGTCCCGTCAGCTCTATGGGAAGACCATGCCGTCCGAGCGTCCCGGTCACCGGCTCATGGAGACCTGGCACCCGTTGGGGATCGTGGGCGTCATCAGTGCCTTCAACTTCCCGGCGGCCGTGTGGTCGTGGAACGCGGCGGTGGCGCTGGTCTGTGGTGACACAGTGGTCTGGAAGCCGTCCGAGACGGCGCCGCTGACCGCCCTGGCCTGCCAGGCGGTTCTTCAGCGGGCGATCGAGGAGACGGGAGCGCCGCGGCATGTCAGCCAGGTCCTGCTCGGCGGAGCCGATGTGGGAGAACGGCTGGTGGACCACCACGACGTGGCCCTGCTCAGCGCCACGGGTTCCACGCGGATGGGGCGTGCTGTGGGGCCACGCGTGGCGGCCCGGTTCGGCCGGTGCCTGCTCGAGCTCGGCGGGAACAACGCGGCGGTCGTCGCACGATCGGCCGACCTCGATCTCGCGACACGTGGCATCGTGTTCTCCGCGGCGGGAACCGCGGGCCAGCGATGCACGAGCATGCGCCGCGTGTTCGTCCACGAAGACATCGCCGACGAACTGGAACGTCGTCTCGTCGCGGCGTACGCGCGCCTCCCGATCGGCGATCCCACGGCAGACGGAACGCTCGTGGGCCCGCTCATCGACGAGAAGGCCTTCCAGAGTCTGGCCAGGGCCCTGGACCGGGCGTCTGAGGAAGGGGGAGAGCTTCTGGTCGGCGGAGGACGCCGTCTGGACGACGTGACTCCGGATGCCTACTACGTCGAGCCGGCCATCGTCCGCATGCCCGCGCAGAGCGCGATCGTGCGGGAGGAGACGTTCGCTCCCCTGCTGTACCTCATGCGCTACCGGGATCTTGACACCGCCATCGAGCTCAACAACGACGTGCCGCAGGGTCTGTCGTCGTCGATCTTCACTTCCGACCAGGCGGAGGCGGAGCGGTTCGTCAGCGCTGTCGGGTCGGACTGCGGCATCGTCAACGTGAACATCGGCACGTCCGGCGCCGAGATCGGCGGCGCCTTCGGTGGCGAGAAGGAGACCGGCGGCGGCCGTGAGTCGGGATCGGATGCCTGGCGGGCCTACATGCGTCGGGCGACCAACACGATCAACTATTCGGGCGAGCTTCCCCTGGCCCAAGGCGTCGACTTCACCGTCTGAGACCCTGAACGGCCGGCATGTACGGCCGGCATGGCGCTTGAGATCAACCGTTGTTGCCGGCATCGGGGTGCGTCACGTACCCGGGCGTGGGTGGGCACACTCCCGGCCGGGTGCCGACGATCGCGGCGGCGGCTCGTTCGAGCGCCCGCAGGGCCCCGGTGACGGCACGGTTGTACTTCGTCGCCCGATGCAGCACGGCGACGTGGCGGCGGGCGGTCACGTCCTTCAGAGGGGCCGCGAAGACCCCGTCGCTGGTCACGTGGCTGAGTGCCGGCACGAGGGCGATCCCGAGGCTGGAGCGTACGAAACTGCGGATGACGTCGTAGTCGTTGCTGCGTACGGCCACGGCGGGCTCGAAGCCCTTACTCGTGCACAGCCGTCTCATGCATTTGGACCCCGCGGTCCCCTCGCGGGTCGAGACCCAGTTCTCGGTGGCCAGATCGGACAGGACGATGGAGTCCACGGTGGTGAGCTGATGGCCCTCGGGGAGCAGCAGGATCAGCTCCTCGTCCAGCAACGGTTTCGCCTGCAGGGTCCGCGGCCAGGACCGTGGAACCAGGTCGTAGTGGTACACCAGGGCAAGGTCGATTCTGCCGTCCTGGAGGCTGTTCACCAGATCCTCGGACTCACCCTCGTCGAGCAGGATCTCGACCTTCGGATGGTCGTTGAGGAACGCGGCCAGCGCCTCGGGAAGCAGTCGCTCGCTCGCGGTCGGGAAGCTGCCTATCCGGATGCGCCCGACGGTGCCCTCGGCCATGCCGGTGATGTCGTCCTCGAGCGCCTTCAGGCTTGCCAGGGTGTCGTGCGCGCGGGCGGCCAGGAACTCCGCCGCCGCCGTGGGCCGCACACTGTGCGCGGCCCGCTCGAAAAGGGGCACCTTGACGACCCGCTCCAGGGCGGCGATCTGCTGCGACACCGCGGAGCCCGTGTAGCCCAGATCCCGTGCGGCGTCAGCGAACGAGCCAGAACGGATCACGGCGACGAGTGTCCGTAAGTGAACGGGATTGAGCATCCGAAATCCTATCTACAGCTCAGCCGGCGACTCGGCGACAGGGAGAGCCAAAGCGAACGCTTTGCCTCAGAATAGGTCGTGAACTGGGGTGATGTGGCCCCACGGCATCCCGATCGTGATCACGGCAGCCCCCGGCGCGCACCATCATTTCGGCCACTGCCGTACCGGTCGGCCGAAGACCAGCGCTCAGTGGGGCAGGTGTTCGGCGAGGAGCTGGGCGAGATGCCGGCCCGTGCGGTCGGTGAGCGTGCTGAGC
Source organism: Planotetraspora sp. GP83 (assembly GCF_041262585.1). Taxonomy (NCBI): domain Bacteria; kingdom Bacillati; phylum Actinomycetota; class Actinomycetes; order Streptosporangiales; family Streptosporangiaceae; genus Planotetraspora; species Planotetraspora sp. GP83. The sequence continues at coordinate 61,072 of NZ_JBGCBZ010000002.1, forward strand.
TGGGTGCGGCAGCTGAACCCGTCGGCGAGCAGGATGGTGCCTGGCCCGGCCGCCCGGACGGCGGGCAGAAGCCGGTGCTCGGCGACGGCGACGGAGACATCGTGGTGTCCACGCTCGACGCCGAAGTTGCCGGCCAGGCCGCAACACCCGCCGAGCCGCTCGACGTCGGCCCCGGCGTCCCGCAGCAGGGCGGCGTCGGCGGCCCAGCCCATCACGGCGTGGTGGTGGCAGTGGGGCTGGGCGACGCCGGTGGTGCCGGTCAGGTCTGGCGGGGTCCAGCCGGGCGTCTGGCCGAGCAGCTCGGCCAGGGTGCGGGTCGCGGCGGCGACCTCTCTGGCGGCGACCAGGGCCGCGGCGTGCGCGGCGTCCTCCCCGTCCAGCAGTTCGACGGCGTCAGCGCGTAGCACTCCGGTGCAGGAGGGCTCAAGCCCGACGATCACGGCGCCGGCCCGCACATGCGGCAGCAGCGCGTCGATCGTGGCGCGTGCCTGTCTTCGGGCGCCGTCCAGCTGGCCGGTGGAGATCCAGGTCAGGCCGCAGCAGACCGGGCGGTCGGTGACGGTGACGCGGTAACCGGCGTCTTCGAGGACGGCGACGGCCGCCTGCCCGACCTCGGGCGAGAAGGCGTCCGTGAAAGTGTCGACGAACAGGACGACGTCCCCGTGCTCCGCGGTGCCGGGCCTTACAGGCCGCTGGGCGAACCAGCGCCGGAAGGGGTTCTCCGCGAATGCCGGCAGCGACCGGCGCCGGTCGATCCCGGCGCTCCAGGTGACGAGCGGGTGCAGCGTCTTCGACCGCATGGCGACGTTGGCCAGCCTCGTCAGGACGACCGAGCGGCCGGCCAGGCGCGCCCAGCGTGGCAGCCACCCGAGGGCGTAGTGGGACCGCGGACGCGGCCGGCGCCGATACCGCTGGTGCAGCGCCTCGGCCTTGTAGGCGGCCATGTCCACACCGGTCGGGCAGTCCGACGAGCAGCCCTTGCACGACAGGCACAGGTCCAGGGCGTCGTGCAACGCCTGCGATCTCCACCCATCCGGGCCGAGGTCGCCCGACACCGCGTCCTGCAGCACCCGGGCGCGGCCACGTGTGGAGTCCTTCTCGTCGCGCGTGGCCACGAAGCTCGGGCACATCACGCCACCATCGGCGCTGTTGTCCGCGCGGCACTTGCCCACCCCCGTGCAGCGGTGCACCGCCGCCGACAGATCACCGCCGTCGTGGCGGTACGCCAGGCCGAGGGTGGCCAGCTCGGCTCGTCTCAACGGCTTCGCCGCCGCGACCCGGACATCGGCCTCGAAGGGGGCAGGACGCACGATCACGCCGGGGTTCAGCAGGTCATCGGGGTCGAACACGGCCTTGACCCTTTCGAACAGCCCGATCGCCTGTGGCGAGTACATCAGCGGCAGCAGCTCACTCCGGGCGCGGCCGTCGCCGTGCTCACCGGACATCGACCCGCCGTGCTCGGCCGCCAGAGCGCCCGCGGCGAGCAGGAAGTCGCGGAAGACGCCGGTGCCTCGGTCGAACGGGAAGTCGATGCGGATGTGGACGCACCCGTCACCGAAGTGCCCGTACGGCAGGCCGGTCAGCCGGTACCGATTCATCAGCGTCTCGAACTCACGCAGGTAGGCGCCCAGCCGCTGCGGCGGCACCGCGGCGTCCTCCCATCCGGCGTGGGCGGGGGCGCCGGCGGGCGTGCGCGCGGACAGTCCCGCGCCGTCCTCCCGGATCTTCCACAGCGCCGCGGCGTGGACGGGGTCGGTGACGACCCGCGAGTCCAGCGCCCCGGCGTCCGCGACCAATCCGCGCGCCGCGGCCCGTACGGCGCCGCTGTCCTCCCCGGCGAGCTCGACGAACAGCCAGCCGGAACCGCGCGGCAGCTCGGGGACGGCGGCCGGCCCCCGCCGAGCGCGCACCACGTCCACGATCCGCGCGTCCAGCCCCTCGCAGGCGACGGGGTCGTGCGGCAGGACGGCGGGGACGGCGTCCGCGGCCTCCGCCATCGACGGGTATCCGAGCGCGACCAGAATCCGCACGGGAGCGTCCCGCACCAGCCGCACCCGGGCCGCGAGCGTCAAGGCCAGCGTTCCCTCGCTGCCGACCAGTGCCCGCGCGACGTCGAACCCGTTCTCTGGAAGCAGATGCTCCAGTGCGTAGCCCGACACCTGCCGCCCGAATCTGCCCAGCTCGGTGCGGATCGTCGCCAGGCCGTCGCGCACCACCCCTCGCAGATCCGTCAGCAGCGGCGAGGTCGCCGTGGGGTTGTCCATCGCGCCCAGCCGCAGCCGCTCCCCCGTACCGGCCAGCACATCGAGCCCCAGGACGTTGTCGCTGGTCCGGCCGTACCCCAGCGCCCGCGACCCGCACGCGTTGTTACCGATCATCCCGCCCAGCGTCGCGCGGTTGTGGGTCGAGGGGTCGGGGCCGAACCGCAGGCCGTGCCTCGCCGCCGCCTTCTGCAGGTCCGCCTGCACCACACCGGGCTCCACCAGCGCCGTTCCGCCCTCCGCGTCCACCTCCAGCACGCGGTTCAGGTGGCGGCTGACGTCCACCACCACACCGGGCCCGACCGCGTTGCCCGCGATCGACGTGCCGGCTCCCCGCATCGTCAGCGGGACGGCATGCTCGCGGCACACCCGGAGCACAGCGGCCAGCTCGTCCACATGACGCGGCACCACCACCACCCGGGGAGGGATCCGGTACAGCGACGCGTCAGAGGAGTACAACGACCGGCGCAGAGGCGACCCGTCCACATCTCCGGCACCCGCCGAACGCAGGGCCGCGACCAGATCCGCGTCGGCCATGGAGTCTTTCCTCGTCATCTCACGCCACCGGGATCGGTACGGTCCCGTCGAGGCCGAGCCCTGCCGCGACCTGCCGCAACGACCCCGCGCGCTGCGCCTCGTACAGCTCACCGGGCTCCTGGACCTGGCGGCCGATCGCGGCGGACATCCATTCGGCGTCCCGGTGGACGCCGCCGTCGGCGTCCGCCACGGCCCCGGCGCTCGTGAGGTTGGACGAGAAGATGCCGGCCGCGGAACGAGGCAGGAAGTCCTCGTAGACGATGGGGCGTGGCACGACCCAGCCGTCCGCGACCAGCCGCGAGAGGTCGGCGGGGGGAGCCGTGCCGTCCAGGGGCCTCGCGCCGTCGATCTCGTAGGTGAAGAAAGCCAGGTCCCCGGCCGCGAGCTCTCGCTCGGTGCGCGGCATGCGGTCCGACCAGACCTGCCGCGCCACGTCCTGACGAGTGGACGTCGCTCCGGGTAGCCTTCGGTCCGCCTCCGCCACCAGGGCGTCGTACAGGTTCCGTCCCGCGGTGGTCAGCGCGATGCCGCGTGCTTCGACCTCACCGAAGCGAACGCGTAACTCGCCAGACCGTACGGTGCCGTCCGCGTCACGGAAGCGGCGGGGCTCCGCCAGGGCGCGGAAGGACGTCTGGCGCAGGAGCACGTCGGGCCCATCCCATCGCGGCGGGCCCTGGATCTCGTCGATCATCTCCACGCCTCGGTGGCTCATCTGCCGGTAGAGCTCGTCGATGTCGAGGACACGCGGGGTGAGGTGGTTGATGTGCGTGGTGGTGACTCCGCCGATGTCGGCGGCGACACTCGAAACGGCCTCGAGCTCCTGATACCAGCCGCGGTCGACCGGCTCATCCGACAGGGCGAACGCGCCGACCGCCAGATCAAGGAAGCGGGCGGCGCGGCCGGTGTCGAGGCCGCCGTCCGCTTCCGCGGAATCCGCCAACGTCAGGAGCTCGCCGGGGAACAGCCGCCGGCGGGAGAGGAACGCGGTGAGACGCGTCGTGAGGTCGGCGTCGAAGAATCGCCTGTCCTCGGGCACGAGCAGCGAAACGAAGACCCGGAAGGGGTTCTTCGCCAGCTCCGGCGCGGTGATCGGCCGGAACGCCGTCGAGATGACGGGGATGGGACGCGGCGCGGCATCCCGGAGATCGTAGAAGCCCGTCGGGCTCATACCCAGCGCACCGAAGATCCGGGCCACCTGAGCGAGCTCGGCCGGCGTCCCCACCCGGATCGCCCCGTGACGCTCCGCGGTCACCCGGCTGATCGACCCGAGCCTTTCGGCGGAGGCGCCGCGCTCGGAGAGCACCTTCGCGTTCACCTTCTGGGAAACGTCGACAAGCGTCGTGTACGCGGGCACCTCCGTGCCGTAGAGGTCGGACAGCCTCCGCGCGAACTCGGCTCTGAGCTGCCAGGTCTCAAGGTGCGTCATGCCAGGTGCTCCAGCCCGTCGAGGTGCCTCCGGGGCACCTTCAACTCCTTCGTCGCGGTGTCGGACAGCCGCGCACCCCAAGGATCACTGACTCCCCGAGCCGCGGCCAAGGCCACGAGCGTGCGACCTGGCTGCTCCCAGACACAGCGACACTGGCGCTTCACAAGATGCCGGATCCGTGCCAGGAAGCCCTTTCACGCCGGTAACGCCGAGTCAGCCGGCCAGGTAAGTGGGTACCCGTACGACGACGAAGGTCGTGGTCTGGCGCAACCGGAAGCCGAGTGTCTCGTAGAGCCGGATCGCCGTGGTGTTGTCGGCGAGGGTATGGAGGAACGGCGTCTCCCCCCGCTCCCGGATGCCCGCCGCCACCGCCAGCACCAGCCGGGTCGCCAGCCCCTGACCTCGGAACGCGTCGTCGGTGCAGACGGCGCTGATCTCCGTCCAGCCCCGCGGGCGCAGCCGCTCACCGGCCATCGCGACCAGCGCGCCACCTCGGCGGATGCCGAGGTAGGCGCCGAGCTCGATGGTCCGTGGCAGGAAGGGGCCGGGCTGGGTCCGCGCGACGAGGTCCAGCATCTCCGGGACGTCCTCGGGCCCCAGAAGGACAGCCTCGTCATCGTGTACCCCGGTGACATCGGCGCCGGTCATCTGGACGCCCGGCACGCTCAGCTCCACCTGCCATCCGGCCGGGAGGGCGCCGGCCAGGCCGGCCACGGGCACCACCGCGCCGGGTCCGGCCAGGGCGGCGACGTCGTCCCAGTCGGCGGGGGACGATTCACTGGGCAGCGCGAGGAACGGGGCGACGTCGGGCGGATAGCGCAGCACGGCGCCACGCCGTTCGGCCAGATGCGCGTGCGCCCCCGACAACGACTCCCAGGCGGGATTGTCCAACGGATGACGCGCGCTCACGGCCCCACCTCGATCATGATCCGGCCGCCCGGCTTGGAGCGTCACGATACAACCGGAGCAAGCTCGGCGGACGCACGGGCCTTCTGGCGGTCATGCTCGGCGACCGCCTGCCTGACAAGCGGGATCACGTGACGGCCAAAGCGTGTACTGCTTGTCGAAGAAGGGCCGGACCGCGGCGAGGTTTCCGAGCCGTCGTTAGTCCCGCCGATGCCGAGGAACTCCACAGGCATGGTTGCGCCCTTTCTGGCGTTCGTGGACTTTCACCACACCATAGAGGCACATTTCCCGTCAATACCTACTTGACAAGTAGGATTATTGCCGTCCCCACCATTCGTCGACCACCGCGGCGATGGCGTCGTAGTCCCGAGGGGTCGCCGTACGAACGACATGGTGACGCATGTTTCTCCAACCTGGTCATTGGACGGCCTGGCCGGGCCCGCTCTTCTGGAGATCGACCTGGACATCGACGTCCGTTCCATGGCGGAGGGCGAACCGGGAACCCTGGTCGTCGCCACCGCCAACGGGCTGATGGCGCTGGGCGTCCACCTCTGACCCACGGATCCTCCGCGCCAGGCGGCGGCCGAGGCGCTGGGCCGGGGCCTCGATCAGGCGATGGGTCAGGTAGCCGAGCGGCACCAGGATGACGAAGAACACCGGCAGGTTCGGGCTCAGCCGCAGCAACAGCGGATGCAGCAGATAGAGGGAGAAGCTGATCACCCCGAGGTGGGCGAGCCAGCGGGGGAAGTGCCGGTGCCGCAGCGCGAACGCGGTCGCGAAGAAGCCGGCGGCCAGCAGGATCGCCGGCGCCCAGCCGGGGTCGTCCTTGGCGAAGATCCCACAGGCGAGGACCGTGAGCACGGTCGCGATGGCGGTACGCCACCGGATCGTCCCCTGCTCGGCACGGTAGACGGCCGTGCCGGCGAACATCATGGCCAAGATGATCAGGCCCTGCCAGGCGCCGACCCGGCTGCCCAGGATCACCAACGCCAGGCCGAGGAGCCCGCCGGCCACGGCGGCGGCCGTACGCGTTCGTCCGCGCGACAGCGCCGACACGACGATGACGGCGACCACCGCGACGCCGAGGAGAGCGGCCACCAGGTCGGCGCGGCCGTTGATGGTCGCGCCCGGCATCAGCAGCCCGAGAGGTGCGGCCGGCAGCGCCAGGACGATCGCCGTCGTGGCCGACCGATGCGCCTGCCGTACGGTGAACAGCCCGGCCGTCAGCAGGTAGAACGCCAACTCGTAGGAGAGCGTCCACATCACGTTGATGACGGCGGGGACGCCCAGCAGTTCCTGCAGCATCGTCAGGTTGCCGAGGACGACAAGGGGCAGGGGACGCACGCCGAGGTCACGGTGGAGCACGAACGCCCCGCCGTACGCGAGGAGGAGCGCCAGGACGATCGCGGTCAGCAGCAGGGGAAGGAGGCGGAAGGCCCGGCCGATCCAGAAGGCGCGCAGGTCGCCGCGCCGTTCCAGGGACGCGGGGATGATATAGCCGCTGACCAGGAAGAACACGAAGACGCCCCAGGTGCCGACGTCGATCCTGCGGTCGACCTCCGCCCAGATGCCCGGAATGAAGGTCCAGGCGGAGTGGTGGAGCGCGACCGCCAGCGCGGCGGGCGCCCGCAGAGCGTCCAGCCAGGCCAGCCGGGCCCGCCCCGCCTGCCGGGCCTGCAGGGCCTGCAGGGCCTGCAGGGCAAAAGTGGTTGGCGCGGCCGGCTGTGAAGTCGTCGGAGCCATTCGCCTGACTTTAGGCGATAGAACCAAATATCCGACTAAATCTGGTCAAGATCCCTATGCGGCCCGCGAGGCGATGAGAGACGTGGCCAGTGCGGCGACGACCGGGATGACGGTGAGGCCGACCAGGAACATGAGACCGACGGGCCACAGTCCCTGACCGTCTCCCCCGGCCTCCCTGATGACCCCCGCGGCGAAGACGACATAGAAGGGCGCGGCGGCGAGGAGGCCCCACAGGAACCCGGCCCTGGGGACCAGCCACCCGGCCAGGCCGGCCAGGATCCCCAGGCACAGGAACGCTGGAAGGAGATAGGGCGAGTCGAAGAAGTCGCGGGGCGCGTCGGATGAGGCCAGCGGCGAGGTGATGAGACAGATCGCCACAGCGACGGACCCTGCGACGATCAGTGCGATCGTCCACACGGTGACGGCGCCGAGCTGCGGTCGCGGCATGTGAGCGTGCTCCCTGGACCCGATGGAATGCTGCTTACGCCTCCGATCCTCCGCCCGTGACGTCCTGCCCGGAAAGTGTGGATGTACCTAAAAAGAGGTAAGTACATCGACCGGGCGTCACGGAGCCGTCCCGATGAGGTCGTCCGATTCGCGGCGGGCCCGGTCGGCTCCCGCGAGGTCTCCGGCGGCGGTGTACGCGTCGGCGAGGCTGTCCAGCGTGCCCGCGAGGAACTCCTGCCAGCCGCGCGTGCGCCAGAGCCGCACCGATTCCTCCAGGTGGGCCACCGCCTCGGCGGTCCTGCCCTCGGCCAGGTCGACCCGGCCGAGCACCCAGAGCGCGTCGGCCCGGTGGTGGGCCAGGCGATGGGAGCGGCTCAGGGCTTCGGCCGCCTCCGCCGCCGCCCTGGCCCGGGGGTCGCTGTGCACGGCGTAGAGCTTGGCCAGCGCCACGAGCCCCATCGCCTCCAGGAGCGGGTCGCGGAGCTCGCGGTAGATGGCGAGCGCCCGGACCAGATATTCCAGGCCCGCCTCGAACTCCCCGGTCTGGGCGTGCGCGAGACCGAGGAACTGGAGCGTCGTGGCCTCGAACCGGGGGTTGCCCAGCTTCTCGGCGAGTTCGAGACCGCGCAGCAGGTGGACGATGCCTTCCCTGATCCGTCGCAGGCCGTACGCGACCGCCATGCACACGTGCGCCCGCGCCTGCCCGGCCAGATGGCCGCTTCGCTCCGCGAGGCGTAACGCGATCTCTCCCGACTTCAGGCCCTGCTCGGTGTCGCCCCGGGCCCCCTCTCCCCAGGCCCGCAGCACGTAGGCGTCGGCGAGCCCGCGGTCCTCGCACAGCTCGCCGAACATGGCGATCAAGCGTTCCGCCCCGTCGTACTGCGCGGCCATGGCCTCGTCGCCGCCCTCCATCCACGTGGTGGCGTGCACGAGGCCGCGCATGGTCATCGCCTCGCCCAGCTTGTTGCCCGCCGTACGGCACGCGTCCAGGACGACCTCGTGGGTGCCGCGCCATTCGTCGAACAGCCCGCGCACATCGAAGTAGCGCTCCACGCAGCAGGCCAGATCCCACGCGGCCTCCTCCAGGCCGAGGGCGCAGGCCTGCCGGATCGACGCGACCAGGGCCGCCCTTTCCGTGTCGAACCATGCCATCGGGTCCTGCTCGACGAGGCATTCCCAGGAGCTCTGGAGGGCGTCGGGTGGAGTCCAGCGCGGGGCGGTGCCGTGGATGATGGCGCAGGAGCTCCCCGGCACCCTTTCGGTCGCCTGCTCCGCCAAGGCGAGCCAGGCCCCGAACGCCCTGCTCAGGGCGGTGGTCACGGTTTCGGGGTCGTCCTCGAGCCCGCTGCGCTCACGGGCGTACAGACGGACGAGGTCGTGGAAGCGATATCGCGGCCGCCCGGCCGGGTCCATCCCGCTGATCAGCACGAGCTGTGCGTCCACCAGCGCCTCGACGAGCTCTTCGCCCGCCGATATGGGCAGGTCGAGCAGCGCCGCGGCGACCCAGCCGCCGAAGTCCGGCGCGTTCAGCGAGCCCAGCAGCCGGAACGCCTCTCGTGTGACGAGGTCGAGCCCCACGTAGCTGAGCGCGAGGCTCGCCCGGACCGCGAGATCGCCGATTGCCAGGCGATCGAGCCGGCGCCGCTCGTCGGTCAGCTGCCCGGCGAGGTGGTTCAGCGACCAGTGGGGCCGCGCGGCCAGGCGGGCGCCCGCCACCCGGACGGCGAGCGGGATGCGGTCGGACAGCCGGACGATCTCCGCGGCCGCCTCCGGCTCCGCGGCCACCCGGTCGGCTCCGGCGATCCTGGCGAGCAGCCGGACCGCCTGCTCCGTCTCCAGCACCGACAGATCGATCAGGGTCGCCCCGGACAGCCCGGTGAGCCGTACCCGGCTGGTGATGAGGACGGCGCAGCCGGACGTGCCCGGGAGCAGCGGGCGGACCTGCTGCTCGGACGCGGCGTTGTCCAGCACGATGAGCATCCGGCGGTTGGCCAAATGGCTGCGGTAGAGGGCGGCCCGCTCCTCGGTGGTCTCCGGTACGGCGGGGCCCGGCAGTCCGAGCGCGGTGAGGAAGGCGGCGAGCACCTGGGCGGGATCGGCGGGCGACGCCTCCGCGCCGTGCAGGTTCACGTGGAGCTGGCCGTCGGGGTAGTCCCCGGCGATCCGGTGGGCGGCGTGGACGGCCAGCGTGGACTTGCCGACCCCGCCCATCCCCGCGATGACGCACACCCGGACAGGTCCCCGACCCCCGCCGGGCTCCCCGCCGAGGAGATCCGTCAACTGGGCGATCTGATCGGCTCGGCCGGTGAAGTCGGAGATGTCGGTCGGGAGCTGGGCCGGAGAGGGGTCGCGGAACGACTCCGCGGACGACACCGCGGACGGCTCGGCGGGAGTTTCGCCCGTGAGGATGGCCTGGTGAAGGTGGCGGAGCTCGGGGCCGGGGTCCAGGCCGAGCTCGGCGGCGAACAGACGGCGGGCGTCCCCGTAGACCGCGAGCGCCTCGGCCTGCCTTCCGGACCTGGCCAGGGCGAGCATCAGTTGCGCGCGAAGCCGCTCCCGCAACGGGTGCTCGGCCACGAGCCCGCTGAGCTCGGCGACCAGCGCGGCGTGCGTCCCGCGCGCCAGGTCGGCCTCGACGCGGTTCTCCAGCGTGGTCAGCCGCCGTTCCTCAAGCCGGAACGCGTGGTCGCGAAGGTCGGCGGTGAGATTGAGGCCCGCGTAGGCGGGTCCGCGCCAGTGCTCCAGCGACTGCCGGAGCAGCGTGGTGGCCCGCTCGTGATCTCCCGCGGCGAGGGCGATCGTGCCCTGCTCCGCCAGGGCCTCGAACCGGTCGGCGTCCAGCTCGCCGGGGTGGACTTCGAGCACGTAACCCATGCCGGTGCGGACGATCCGGTCCCGGCCGAGCGCCCGGCGAAGCTGGTGCACGTACAGCCGGAGATTGTCGGAGGCGGTGCGCGGCGGGGCGTCGCCCCAGAGCGCCTCGATGAGCGCGGACGGCGGGACCGCGCGACCGGCGTGGCAGAGCAGTTCGGCCAGCAGGGCGCGCTGCTTGCCGCCGCCGAGCGGCAGAGTTAGAGCACCGGCGGTGACGTGAAGCGGTCCCAAGATGGCGAACTCCATCGCGCTCCCCGGACGATCGTGCTCAAAGAAGATCAAAGCCGCTTCAATGTGCACGATGGTCTTTACTTCCGTCAACCCATAAGTCGACTCCTGTCACGCGGGCACCGGCGGGAGCCGTCGTGACGGCTCCCGCCGGTGCGGGTTCGGTGTTCAGCGATCGCGTCTCACTGCTGCCTCACTGCTGCCTCAGTGACTCGGCGTGGGGGTCACCCCGTCATCCTCCAAAGGCGCGTACCGCCAGGTAGTACTTGTACGCGATGCCCCTGCAGGTCCCCTTCCAGAAGTAGTGGGAGCAGACGCCGTAGTAGAGGACGTAGTAGAAGACGTCGTCCACCGTCTTCCTGCTGGAGATCACTCCCATGCCGCGCAGCGCGTATCCGTAGTCGTGCATCATGCACGCCGCCCGGAAGTCGTACCCGAGCGGTTTGTCGGGAGCATGGGTGCAGTAGTCGTAGAACACGCCGCGGACCCACCAGCCGGCCGGCGTCTTGACCCACCAGACGTAGCGCCAGCTGCCGTGGTACCAGGCGTAGTTGATGCCGCAGTGGTTGAACGCGAAGTGCCAGAAGTTGGTGCACCAGTACCACTTCTTGCCGTCCAGGTCGGCGTTCGAGGTGGGCGACTGGTTGCCGTAGTCGTAGGCGTTGGCGCTTCCGCCGTCCACCGGGTCGGTCTGGAGGAACCGTCCCAGCTTGGGCTGGTAGAGCCGGACACCCATGAGAATGGTGCCGTCGGGGGTGTCGGAGGCCCGCTCGGCCGCGCCGTGCCAGCCGTACCTCGTCGAGGGCTGACCCGGGCGCGGGTTGCCGAACTCGTCGAAGTCCAGCGCCAGCGGGACGCCGTCGGCCACGCTGTAGACCACGTTGATGTCGTCGTGCAGGTTGGTGAGCTGCAGCCGGACGTCTCCGGTGGCCGACGTGACCGCCGCCAGGCCGCCCGAGATGGAGTGGACGTTCCTGGTGACGGCGCCCGTGCCGGCGTTCTCGACGATCCACGCCGGCGTGTCGTCGTCGGCGTCGAAGTGCTCGGTCCGCTTGCCGATGCCGATCCACGTCCCGCCGGTCTGCTGCTCCACCGTGGTGGTGTCGCGCCGCAGTTGCGGGTCGAGCGTGTAGGACTGCCGCACCGAGCCGGAGGTCATCGACTTGACCAGGTCGGTGTTGTAGTAGTCCACCGTCAGCCCCGCCGGCGTGGACGTGGTGCGACCGTAGGCGTCGTACACGTACCCGGAGTCGGCCAGCCGGTCCCCGCCGTCGTAGACGTGGTTCTCGGTGACCGCGCCGGAGCCGTCGCACGCGCTTCTGGTCAGCGACGTCCGGTTGGAGTTGGCGTCGTATCCGTACTTCCGGCGCGAACAGGTCCCGTTCACGGTGTCGTCCACCGAGCCGATCCTGCCCGCCTTGTCATAGTCGATCTGCTGGGCCGAGATCCCGTTGTGCGAGACCTGCTGGCCGTGGATCGACCAGGTCACCGAGTCGTCGAGCAGCTTCACACCGGCGACGGTCTGGTAACCGCGCCAGGTCGGCGCACCTGACGGGTCCCTGAGGAGGCTGTAGGAGACGCCTCCCGGAAGGTTCTCGTGGACGATGGCGCCGTCCACGTCATAGGTGGCGGTGAACGTGCCCGCGACCGAGTCGGTCATCGAGGTGAGCACGCCCCTGGGGTCGGCCGCGGTGTCGTAGACGTAGGTCATCGTGGACGGCGCGCCGTCCGTCTTCTTGATCACCCGGTCGAGTGCGTCGTACTCCACCCTGGTCACACCGCCGTCGGCGTCCGTGTAGGACACCTGGCGTCCCAGCGCGTCGTACTCCCGGGTGATGGAGGTTCCGTTCGACGCGGCGGTCTTCAGCGTGCGTCCCGCCGAGTCGTAGGTCGCGGTCACCTCCGGCACCGCCGTGCCCACGCCACCGGTGATCGTGGTCTTCACGATCTGGCCCGCGGCGTCGTACGTCATGGAGGTGGTCCTGGTGACCCCGTTCGCGGTCTCGGTCACGTCGCTGACGCGGCCGCCCGGCTCGTAGGTGTAGACCTTGGTGACCAGTTCGGCGGGGTTGGAGCCACCGTCGGAGATCGTCGTCTTCGCCTTCGTACGGCAGAGCAGACCGGCCCACTCCGCCTTGCCGCCACAGGTCCCGGTGCCGTCGGCGGAGTAGTACTCGCTGGTCGTCGTGCCGGCGTCGTCACCCGACGACTTCGGCATGGTGGTGCTGATCACCCGGCCTTCCGTGTCGTAGCCCGTCGTCTTGGTGGTGTTCAGGCCGCCGGGGTCGTCGACGGTCTTGGTGGACTTGCCGGTCGTCCAGTCGTAGTAGGTCTTGCTCACCCTGACGTCGGCGTCCCCGCTCCGGCCGGGCACCGAGGCGCCCACGGTGACGGTGGTGGCCAGGTTCGCCACCTTGGCGTCGGACGGCCTGCCCTCGTCGAAGGTGTTGACCGTGTGCTTCCTCGCGGGCACCTGCACGCCGTTCACCTTGACCAGATGCAGCGGCCCGAGCTCGGCCTGCACGCGCTGCCCGTCGGAGCTGTAGATGGTCTCGTCGGACAGCACCCGGGCCCGCTCGGCGGTCGAGGCGTTGATCAGGTTGAGCTGGGTCAGGTCGTTCGCCGCGTTCGGCCCCTGGCCCAGGGCGAGCGCCCGGTTGCCGGCCGACAGCGACAGCACGGTGTTGCCCTGCGCGTCGTACTGGCTGGTGGAGATGCCGCCACCGGGGTCCGCGCGGTTGACCACCTGCGCCGACGCGTTCAGGTAGGTGATCGTCGCACGGCCGTAGTCGGACCCCGCCAGGCCGCCGCGCCCCGTGTGGTTCGCGGGCACATCGTCGGCCGGGAAGATCGCGGTGGCGTCGACGGGCGGGTCGTTCTGGCCCCACGTCGTCGTGTTGGCCGCCGCCAGGGCGTACGGCGCGCCGCTCCCGCTGACCGGGACGTCGTACACGACGGAGACGCTCGCCGTGCCGTTCGTCTCGCTCATGGTGCCGGGGCGGAGCGTCGGCCGCGAGGCGCTGAGCAGCATCCCGTCGGCCGCGGTGTCCGGGTTGCCGGCCTTGCCGTACGTGAAGGTCCACGGCAGCTCGCCGGGCGGGGAGTACCGGTTGACCCGGCCCCCGAGGTCGTAGTCGTAGCGGGTCTTCACGTCAGGGGTGTTGGGGTTCCACTGCTCACGCAGGCGGCCCAGGTCGTCGTAGCGGTACGCCGCCAGGCCCTGCGGCGTGCTCGCGCCGCCCTCCCAGAGGTCGATCTGCTTGACCTGGCCGGCCACGTCGCCGAGCTGCGCGCCCGCGGTCGTGGTGGTGGCGTAGGTGAACCTGATCAGCCGGCAGCCCTGGGGCAGGGCGGCGAGGGTGTCCACATCGCAGTCGGACTGCTGGGCGACCGACCAGGACGGCGCGATGATCTTCACCGGCCTGGCGAGCGTCGTGCCGTCGGAGCCGGTCACCGACTCCCAGACGAACGTCGTGTTGCTCTTGCCGCTCGCCGGGTAGACCGCGCGGACCAGGTAGGTCGTCGAGGCGGAGTTCACCTTGGCGAAGACCGTCCGATCCGCCGAGTTGACGTCGGAGAGCGTGTAGCGGTCGGTCGCCGAATCGAAGGTCAGCTTCAGGTTGGCGGCGTCGGGCTGCGGCGTGAAGGATCCGTCGGTGTTCTTCGTGAAGGCGACGGTCGAGCCTTCACCGCTGATCTCGACAGAGGTGGCCGAGGTCGGCCGCAGCTGGGCGAAGGTGCCCTGCCCGGACTGGGCGAGCCCGGCTGGGGTCCACTCGGTGCCGAAGATGGCCGCGACCCCCGGCAGCGAGGATCCCTTGCGCGGGTTGCGAGAGGAGAAGGAGCGCATGAGCCCGACGCCGAACACGTTGGCGTCGGTGGCCGCCATCTTGAAGTCGCCGGTGAGCATGTTGACCGAGCCCGGCCCGACGGGCTGGGTGGTCGCGCCCTCCGCGTCGCGGTCGACGACCAGGTCGACGGGCGGAGACGCCGCCGTCCCGGAGGAGGTGGTGAAGTCGGCCCTGATCTGGATCACGCCGTCGTCGGTGAGCGTGTGGGTGGTGTCCCAGACCAGCTCGGGCGAGACGCCGTTCGCCAGCGCCACGGGCCAGGTGATCGCCGAGCCGTCGGCCTTCTTCCGCACGTCCGCGGCCGGGACCTGGTGCCAGGAGTCGGCCTCGCCGCGACGGTAGGAGAAGCTCACCGCGGTCAGCCCCGCGCTGCCCGAGGCGGACAGCACAGTGCGGCGGGCGGTGGTCTGCCCGTCCGCCGGAGAGGTGACCGCCGAGGTGCCGACGTTGAAGGTGTAGGTCGTGGCGGCGGAGATGTTGCCCGCCTTGTCCTTGACCCACGCCTTCAGCGTGTGCGGCCCGTCGCTCGTGGGGGTCCAGGTGACCGTGTACGGCGTGCCGGTGCTGGCGGCCGACTGCTGGGCGCCGCCGTCGAAGGACCAGAGCACACTGGCCACGTCCGTGCCCGACGGGGTGATGGTGAACTTGCCGGCCTGGCCGGAACCCTTCGCCCACTCGTTCGCCGGGTAGTCGGTGGAGGAGACAGCCGGGGCGGGCGGAGGCGCCGCGTCCACGGTGAACGTGAACCAGCTCGACCACGCGCTGTAGTCCGTGCCGTCGAAGGAGCGGACCCGCCAGTGGTAGGAGTTGTTGGCGAGAGCCGTACCGACCTTCCAGGAGCCGGTGGCTCCGGAGGCGATGCCGGAGACGGACCCGCCGGTGACCTTGGTCACGTGGTCAGGCGTCCACACCTCGAAGTCGGCGCGCTGCGCCTGCCCGTCGGCGTCGCTGACCTTGGCGGACAGCGTCGGCTGGGCCGCCGCCACCAGCGCCGGGCTGGCGCAGGTCGTGCACGGCGCGATCGCCAGGCTCGCCGGCGTCGAGGGGATCGTGTTGTAGTTGATGGAGACGTTCGGGTTGTTCTCGAACCGCTTCCAGTAGTAGTTGTCCGTCTCGCTGCCGGCCTTGACCATGAGCGTGATGGACGTGCCGCCCGCGTTCACGGTGCTCTGCAGGGCGCTGGTCACGTCCCAGCCGACCCAGGCCGCCGGGCAGCTCGACGGCCCGCCCGATCCGCTCGATGACCAGCCGTAGGCGACGTTCTTCGCGCCGATGCTCAGGTTGGAGGCCGGCTGGTTGTTCCAGTTGGTGCCGGAGCCCACGGCGGCGGTCCGGTGCAGCTCGACGTTGCGCGCCGAGCAGGACCAGGCCCACGTCTCCCTGATGTTGAACGTCGCGGAGAGGATGTGCTTGCCCGCCATCCCCGAGAGGCCCATGTTGAAGAACGAGCGCCGCTTCATGCCGCCGCCGTTGCTGGTGCCGGCGGTGGCGTCGTTGGTCGAGTTGTAGTAGGTGCTGGTCGGATAGGCGGAGTCGACATACGTCCAGCCGGACTTCGCGGCGGTGAAGCTCGGGTCGATCGTCACGGGGAAGACCGTGGCGGGGTCGGCCAGCAGAGCGGCGTCCGGGGTGACCTTTATGGCGCCGTCGGCCAGCCGTACGTCCATCTTGCCGCGCTTGCCGGCCTGTGTACCCGTCTGGGCGATGGAGGCGGAGGGCGCGGCCGCGGGGTTGTGCCTCATGGCGGCTTCGGCGGCGGCGTCCCACATCTCCGCCGCCGAGGTGGCGAACACCGGGTCGTCCTTGGCGTTCACGACCGTGACGTTGCCGTACTTGTCGGCCTTGAGCTTGCCCTTCTTCAGGGAGGTGCCGAACGTCAGCGCCTTGAGCTTCGGATCGGCGGCCGCCTCACGGGTCTTGACCACGAGCTTCTCGGCGAAGCCGTCGACGTCGGCGGTCAGCACCAGGTCGACGCCCGGCAGCACCTCGGGATAGGTCGCGGTCGCGCCGTTCAGCACCGGCCTGGGGAGGGCGCCCAGCGGGGAGCCGAGGGTGAGCTCGGTCCCCTTCTGCGACGCGGTCACCAGCGGGCCGTCACCACCGCCGGAGAAGCGGTAGGACATGGCGGCGGCCTTCGGAGTGACCGACCCGTCGGGGTTCGCGGTCAGCGTGGCGTCCGCCGCGGCCCACTGGTCGCCCTGCTTCACGCGCACCGGGCGGAACCGGTGCTCCTGTGTCACGGTGCCATTGGGGTTGATGTAGAACTCGTCGGTCTCCGAGGTGAGCGACGTCACCTTCAACCGCTTGCCACAGACCGCCGCGGCCAGCCTGGCGGAGGCTTCGGTGGGCATCTCATCGGGACAGGCCGCCTTCGCGACCTGGATCTTCTTCGGAACGGGCATCGCTCTCGCTGAGAGGGGCGAAAGAGTGGTCGACACCAGCGCCAGGACGATCAAGGGCGGCATCGCCGTGAGCCGGCCCAGTTTCTTCGTCAACACCGAGTTTTCCTCCGCATACGCGACGGGGGCAGTGTGACTCAGGCTGACCAGAGGCTGTATACGTGCCGTATAGATCCCGTTATGCGGCCATATTCGGGGGCGAGTTCAGGGAGAGCGGTGACCGATCACCACGAGTTCTCAGGGCGGCCGCACTTCACCATCGGCACCCCAGGATGGGAAGAGGTCGCGGACTATGCGCTGATAGGGCCACCCCGGCCAGGCGGAACAGGAGCACTGCGATGCACGAACCGACGCACCACGCGGGACGCCCCCAGGAGAACCCTCCCGTCCGGCATCCGGCCCATCACGAACCCGGAGCGGCCGGCCAGGGAGCGACTTGGGCGCTCGCGGTGTAGGCCACGTTGCACTGCCTCACCGGCTGCGCCGTCGGGGAGGTGCTGGGCATGGTGCTCGGCACCGCCTTCAAGTGGCCGAACGCCGGCACCATCGCCGCGTCCGTCGCACTCGCGTTCTTCTTCGGTTACCTGTTCAGCCTCCGCCGGTTACGTCACGCCGGCCTCGACTGGCGCACCGCCGTACGGCTGGCACTGGCCGCCGACACCGTGTCGATCCTGACCATGGAGATCGTGGACAACGCCGTCGTCCTCATCATTCCGGGAGCGATGGACGCCGGTCTCACCTCAGCGCGCTTCTGGGGCTCCCTGGTCCTGTCCCTGGCGGTGGCCTTCATCGTCACGGCCCCCGTGAACAAGCTCATCATCGGCCGGGGCAAAGGCCACGCCGTCATCCACAAGTACCTGCACTGACTCGGCGGGGAAGATCACCGCGGCCGAGCCCGTTCTCGAGCCCCCAGGACATTTCGGCCGGACGCTGAAGCACTTTCAGGGCCGAGCGAGAGCGCCGCCAAGACATATTGCGAAGAATTCAGGCCCAACGATGGCGCAGTCGAGACTGGGCCCGCTCCTCGCCATTTCTCTCTCGCGGCGCCGTACAACGCCGAGAAACCGAATGACGTTCGTCGGTCCACGAGCGCCATGGCGATATGCCATTCTTGGCGATATGGCGTACAGGCTCGGTCAACTCTTCAGACATCCCGAGTTTCAGCCGGCGAACCCCAACGGCTGCCCCGCCACGGGACGCGAGGGAGCCGGTTCGGGAGGCCGGCGGGCGGGCACGTCCGCCCCGCGTCACGCCAGGAATCAGACTTCGCCAGGCGCCCCTGTCCCATGGGGGCAGGGCAGATGACCTATGGGAACGACGGGAACGACGGACCGTTCGGGATCGGGCGCGCCCCGATCGACTTTCTGGCCCACCGCCAGCGTCGGGGAGTCGCAGGCGCCAGGGAGGAGTTCGAGCAGATGCTCGGTCTCCTCGTGCGAGCAGTGATCGGCGTTCAGACCTATGCGGTCGAGGCCAATCCCGGCGACTGGGGCATCGACATCCTGGTGGGTGACCTCAACGGCCATGTGAACATCTGGCAGGCGAAGTACTACATAAATGGTTTCACCGGCCGCCAGCACCAGGATGTCCGGAAGTCCTTCGAATCCGCCCTGAAGCATGCCGGTCGAGAGGGTTATCGGATCGACCGCTGGGTGCTGTGCATTCCTCGCAGCATGGATCCGCCGTCACTCCGATGGTGGCAGCGTTGGAAGTCGGCGCAAGAAGCGGACACGAAGATCCGCATCGAACTGTGGGACGAGACCGAGCTGCGCCGTCTCCTTTCCTTACCGGAGGCGCGGCATGTGCGCGCCGACTATTACGACTGGCCCCGGCCGGTCGAGCGGCCGGACGCCCCGCCGGTGCCCCTGCCGCTGCCGACATCTCCCGATGAGCCATGGCGGACCGGACTGGTGCTGAGCTGGCGCGGTGACGACGGCGTTCCGGACGACTACCTCCTCCACGACGGCGTCACGGAGACCTACGGCGGTGACCGCTCGTGGGTGTGGCGGGAGGCGACCGCCGACCGGCTGAGCCGTGACCGAGAGCGGGTCCGGCTCCGCCAGATCCGCGTTCTGCGGAACACGCCGCACGCGGCCGAACGCCACGGATGGCTTCACGCCCAGACGCGGCTGCTCACGGACCTGAAGGGCCTGCCGGATCTCCCCAGGGTCTCCGCCGTGTACGGCGAGCGGGACGGCGTCGTGGTGGCCACGGTGCAGCCCAGAGGTCCGGCCTGGCGCGAGGTGTTCGGCCCCCCTGCCGAGCCGTACGGCACGCCGATCCCCTTGGACCGGCTGGCCGCCGCCGCGGCACTCTCAGCCGCCGCCACGGTGTGCGACCTGCTGGGCGAACTCCATCAGCGTGGGCACAGCCATCGCACTCTGAGCCCGGACACGATCGTCCTGCGCGACGGTAGGCACGAGGCGGCGTTCCGGGATGCCGGGCTGTCCGCCATCGGCCCGGAGCACGGTGAGGGGCGCGGTCCCTACCAGGCCCCCGAACAGCGTCGAATCGGACCCGGCGGCCCTGGTCCCGGCCCCCGGACCGACGTGTACCAGATCGCCGCGATCGTTCACCACACGCTGACGGGCCACCCGCCGACGCCCGGTGCCACGCTCCCGCTGCGCGCCGCCGTACCCATGTTTCCCGACTTCCTGGAGGACCTGCTGCTGCGTGCCCTGGATCCCGACCCCCGGCGACGTCCCCACAGCGTCCGCGCGTTGGCCGGCGGCCTGAGGCGGGGGCGCCGCGTGCTGTCGCAGGGAGGCCGGTCGTGACGACGATTCCGCTGTCCCTCCCCGGCCCGGTGGCCCTGATCCCCTCCCAGAAGGTCTACGACAAGCTCGCGCAGAGCGGCACGCGTCCGCTTCAGCTGGTCGAAGAGATCGACCGCCTCGTCCGATCCGGCGCCTTACCGGCACGGATCGACGACAACCGCCTGGTGGTCTACACCGGGAGGCACGTCGCCTGGCTGTTCCTGACCAAGATGGGGGATGCCTACCGGCTGGGCAGCGCGGCCCCCCGCACCTTCAGGGACGAGGAGCGGCTCCTGGGAGGCGCCCTGCTTCTCCACTGCCCCGCCGGGTGGTACGCGTTCCACCACGTGCGGGACATCCGGCCGGGGACGATGGTCTCGCATTGGCCGCTGCTGCAGCGGGCCTGGGCGGACGTGAGCCGGCCGCAGTCGCCTCCTTCGCCTCTTCCGCCCCATCACATCGCGCATCTCGACCTGATGCGCCAGGTCATCGACGCCAGCCGGGACATCGAGATCGCCCGGCAGCACTCGGCCGACCCCCTGCACTACCGCAACAAGGACAGCGCCCGGGAGCAGCGCCACACCGCACACGGCGTCTACTCATTCGAGCTGGTACGGCCCGCGGAGCTGGCCGACGGGGCCATCCTCTATCTGGCCGACCAGCCGGACCTGAGGGGCAGGGTGGTGCGGGTCAAGGGCAGGCATGTCACGATCCGCTTTGAGAAGACCGTGGACTTCGGGCGGATCCCGCCCGTGGGCGCGCTCATGGCGATGCCGAGTGATCGAATTTTCCGCGCGCAGGCCGAGGCCGTCGAGGCGCTGCGTGAGCGCCTTACGGTCAACCACCACCTGCTCGACCAGTTGATCGACCGCCGGGTCTTCCCCTTCCGGCCCGACGAGACGCTCCGCCCACGCCGGCCCCTCGACAAGGCCAGCCGGCAACTGGAGGCCTTCCAGCGGGCCGTGGCCGTACCCGATCTGCTGCTCATCCTGGGACCGCCCGGCACCGGCAAGACCCGGACCATCAGCGAGATCGTCGCAGCCTGCAGCGGCAGGCAGCGAGTGCTGGTCACGTCGCACACCAACCAGGCCGTCGACAACGTGCTGAAGCAGCTTCCTAGCGACATCCTCGCCATCCGGGTGGGCAACGAGGACAAGATGACCGATCACGCCCGGAGTCTCATGGTGGAGGCCCATGCGGTCGAGGTCCAGCGAGAGATTCTGGCGTCGACGGAGGGCATGGCATCGCGCCTGTCCGTCTTCTCCGGCTCCTCTGGCTCCTCTGGCTCCTCTGGCTCCTCTGGCGACGGCGATATCGCCGGACGGCACCTGTCCCATCTGCAGTCGTCGCTCGACGACGCGCGCGCGGCAGAGCAGGAGGCGCAGCGCATCAGGAGTGCTCTGGACGCGGCGATCAAGCGGGCGATCACGCCGGTCGCGAGGCGGATCGCCGACACTGGAAGGGCCCTGACCACAGCGCGCGCCACCGTGGGCGAGCTGGAAGCCGCATCGCAGGTCCTCCGGAAGCGCCATGCGACCAGTCAGGCCCGCGCCGCCTCGGGCCCGCTCGCCTTCCTCTTCCAATGGCTGGCTGCTCGGCGGCTACGCAAGCTCCAGGCGACGGAGATCTCACTAGGCGCCGCCCGTACAGCACTGAGCCACGGCGAGGCGGCATACGGTCAGGTGCAGGAGGAGGCGCAGAGGCTGATCGCCATGGACGCGGAAGCCGCCGGCCTCACCGCCGCCGAGGACCACGTACGGGAAACCCGGGACCGGGCGCTCTCCGACGCCGGGAAAGCCGTCGTGATCCTCCGCTCCATGGTGGGGGCGTTCCTGCCGGTCGGCGAAGGGACTCCGGATGATCTGGACGGGTGGGAGCGGCTGAGCCGGGAGCTCGCGCAGGCGACCGGTCTGCTCGAACGGCGGGCTCGGCTCCTGGCCGACTGGCGCGCCCGCATCGGCGACGCGGAGCGGGACCTGCAGCGCGAGCTGGTCCGATACGCCGATGTGGTCGCCGCCACCTGCATCGGGACCGCGACCTCGGCCATCCTCGCCGAACTGGACTTCGACCTGGCGATCGTGGACGAGGCCGGGCAGATTTCGACGCCCAACCTGCTGGTCCCGCTCGTCCGGGCCAAGCGGGCGATCCTGGTGGGCGATCACCACCAACTGCCGCCCTACCTCGACGAAGAGGTCCGGGACTGGGCGGACGGCCTGGGCCGCGACGGCTCCATGACGCCCGCGGCCGTCGAGGAGGTGGGGGACGTTCTCCGCCGCAGCGCCTTCGAACGCCTCTACGGCTCGCTCCCCGGCGATCACCAGGTCATGCTCACCGTGCAGCGGCGGATGCCCCGCGAGATCGGCGACTTCGTGTCCAACGCCTTCTACGGCGGGATTCTCCGTACCGACCACCCCGGAGGGGGCGGGGACCCCGTCTTCACGCGGCCCCTCGCCATGATCGACACCTCCGACCTGCCCCCCTCGGCTCGGCGCGAGCGCAGAGGCGGCAAGAACGAGGACGGCGACCGGCCCGGCTACGTGAACCCCGCCGAGGCTCGCCTCATCGTCCGCCTAGTCGCGCTCGTCGCCCCCTCCTACAAGGACTGGGCCGTCATCGTGCCGTACCGGGCGCAGGCCGATCTGATCCGAGCCGAGCTCGCATCAGCATTGGGCAGCGCCTCCGAGGTCGCCGACAACATCGGCACGGTCGACTCGTTCCAGGGAGGGGAACGCGACCTGATCGTGTACGGCTTCACCCGTAGCAACGACAACGGCAGGATCGGGTTCCTCAACGAGCTGCGACGGCTGAACGTCGCCGTTTCCCGCGCCCGGCGTCAGCTGGTTCTGGTGGGGGACACCGCCACCCTGGCCGGCGCACGCGACAAGGGATTCTCCACGTTGATGGTGCGGCTGCTCGACCACCTGGCCCACTCCGGCGACCGGCGACCGTCCCTCGCGGTGACCGCGTCCTTGGATCGGCTGGAGAGTGGGCAGGCATGACCGGCCGTGTCATCTATCCCGCCCGGCGAGCGGTCGAGCACGCGGTCACGGTCTCCGGGGTCCGTCCCGCTCGTCTGTTCGCCGTCCTGTGGCCGCTGTGGCAGGTCGAGATCACCGCCGATGTGCAGGATGAGCAGGCCTACGAGGTCATCGACCGGTTCCTCACCCGCGCCGTCGCCGAAGGCGGCATCGACAGCGCGGCCGAGCTGAGCCGGTTCTTCGGCCTGCATCGTTCACTGGTCGATCGCTGCCTGGCCTTCCTCACCGTCATCGGGCACATCACCGCCGACGGGGAGAGGATTCGCCTGACCGAGCTGGGCATGCGATCCATGCGGGCGGACGTCCGCTATGTCGCGAAGGAGAGCCGGCAGAAGCTCCTCATCGAGCGCTTCACCGGCCGGCCGTTGCCGAGACGTCACTACGACGGGTCGATCGCGGTCCTCACCACACCGGAGGTCGGCGAAGACCAGGTCGTCGACCGGACCCGCTTCCGGCCGCTCTTCGCCCCTATGGCATTCCAGCCACGGATGATCACCGATCTCGCATCCCGGCCCGACCGTACGGAATACAACCTTCCCCGGAGGCTCCAGGCGATCCGTGACCTCAAGCCTCAGGACGCCTACCTCCCGGCGTACATCATCGAGACCGCCGATCGGTCACTGCTCGCGTACACGGCGGTCAGCGGCGAACGGGACACCTTCCTGGAAGGGGTCTGTCGCGATGTGCCGGATATTCACGCGCGGATAGAGGCCGAACGCCGCGTCGATCCTCGGCAACTGTGGACGGCATGGCTGGCGGAAAGCGGGCTGGGACACGGTGTGCTCCAGGAACTTCCCCATGGAGTCTGGCGAGCCGTTCTCGGCAAGGCGGCCTTCAGCGGCCCACCGAAGCTCCCTCTCAGCCGGCTGGGCTCCTTCCAACTGCGCGACAACCACTTCCTGCAACTCTGGTGTGAGGACCGAGAGCTGCGACAGCGTGCCGTACAGGAACGGTCGCTCCGCATGAGCCGGCAGCGTGAGGTCAGAACCCAGGCCGACCTCACCGACCGGATGACAATGCTCGCGTGGCAACTGGAGGTGGCCGCGCCGACGATCGCGTCGCTGCGCCCCTACGCCGAAAAGAACGGGATGCACAACGAACTGGCCCATCTCGACGCCCTCGACTGAAAGGACGGCCATGCTGGACGACGACGGACGGCTGAGGCTTCGCCGTACGTTTACGGAGGACGCGGCCCTCTACGACCGGGCCCGGCCCGGTTATCCGGCCGGGTTCTTCGAGGAGTTCACACCACGAAGGACTACCTCGACGTGCTGAACACCTACTCCGGCCACCGAACCCTTCCGGAGCCCGCGCGACCCAGCCTGCTCGCCTGCGTCGCCGCCCTTGCCGACGGTCGGTACGGCGGGCAGATCGTCAAGCGCCATCAAGTAGCCTGGGCCATCCGGTGGGGCCGTACGATTCACCGATAAAACAGGCTGTATCCGCCTATGCTCCCGCTATGAAGATCGTAGCCTTCGGGACCGCGCCGGTCGGGATCGTCGCCATCGGGGTGAACGCCACAGGCGTGATCGCGATCGGGCCGGTCGCGACCGGTGTGATCGCCGTCGGCCAGCTGGCGCGGGGTGTGATCGCGCTCGGGCAACTGGCGGTCGGCATTGTGGTCGTCGGTCAGCTAGCCGTAGGGGTCGTCTGGGCCTGTGGCCAATTGGTGATCGGCGCGACCGCCGGTCCCAATCAGTTCGCAGTTGGGCTCTTCGGACGTCTCTACATGTCCCGGCTGTTCGACCCGTATGGCGGGCAGATCCTGCGTAACTCCGGGATCAAGCCGTGGCGGGCGGCCGTCGGGACGCTCGGCGTGGCGGGGCTGCTCGTGTTGTGGTGGTACGCGGTCGGCCTGCAGCTCAGCGACGCACTCGGACCGAACTGATCATCTGGTCGCTGCGGGTCGCTGGAACGGCACGATGAACGGCATCGGCTCCCGTTGTCGAGCGCCAGGACCCGGTGAAGTCGTCGTGGAGCCGTCGCCCTCCCCGCCGGCAGAGAGCGAATGGTCACGCGCGCAGGACGAAACCCAGCACGGACGGCACGATCAGCAGGAGAGATCCGCCCAGAGCGTTCAGCCAGACGGGGACGCGTCCGAACAGGGCCTCACCGCCACGCGACAGCGTGGTGGCGCGGACGGCGTTCACAGGGGAATCGTGACGGGTGCCCATCAGCCGACCTCCGCCAGACCGCCGGGAACCAGCACGAGACCCGCTCGACGCGCCTTGTCGACGCTGGCGCGCAACGCCTCCTCGACCTGACGGGCCTGCTCGGTGAGCCCGGCGAGCTCTACGACGGCCAACTCGTCCCGGACCGTCCGTGCGAGTAGTTCCTGGTAGGCATCGGTGCTGGCGGCAAGGCGCCGCATGGTCTTCCACTGCGCCAGCGCCTCGTCGGCGGCCCGAACCTGTGCCGCGTACTTCTCCAACGCCTCGATTCGCCTGGTCACGGATTCGGTGGCCAGGTTGAGCGCCCGGACCTGTGGCTTGAGCAACTCGGCGATCTGCTCGTTGCGACGGACGGCGAGCGCGGCCGCCTGCTCGCCCTTCAGCCTGCTGATCTGGGCGAGCGTCTGTGCGATCTCCCATTCCTGCTGGGGCAGAGTCACCTTGTTGCGGACGTCGTCCAGCAGCCCCTCGCTGTTGACGGCCGACTCCAACACGGTCGCTCTCGCCGTCTGCGCGCGCTGCAACAACGCCGCAGAAGCCTTGTCGAGATCGTCGGGCCTGACATAACGCCCATGGTGCTGTCGCGCCAGCCGTCCTGCTCTGCCGTCGCCGCAGAAGCTCACAAGTAAGCCGTAGACGACCGGCAGACCACCGGTGAGGAGCCACAGCCCGGCCGGTTTCCACACAAGGAGGGAGATCAGCGCGCCCTGCACGACAAGGCCCGCCACGCGGCCCCGCTTGCCGAAGTAGAAGCCAATCAGACCCGGCACGAACGTCCATAGCGGCGCCAGCCACAAACAGAAGAGGAGGTCCTTCCCGGTCCGTCCGCCGAACCTGGCCGCAGGCCGTAACCCGGACGCCGGATGCAGCGACTCGGGGTTTTCCTGCAAAACAAGCAGTTCATCGTCGCTTAGCGTGGGATCGAACACCGGCTGTGGCATGTGATCTATCTACAGCCTCATCCCCGATGAGTGAAAGTTCTTCTCGAAAATACCCCGGGCAGGCGGCCCCACGGCGCAGGGTGCGTGTCAGCCCGCCGACAGGCCCGACCATCTCGGCGATCGGCCCCCCTTGCTCGCGGACCTCTCCTCATTACAGCGCGGAGCGGCCCGCGAGGGATGCCGGTCAGGTCGTCGCCACTCGTAGCGGCCCGCGAGGGGGCCCGCTACGTGGTCTTCTACCGGGCGTTACTACGCCGGGGTGTCCATTCGCTCGCGGAGGCTCAGCGGGCGCATGTCGGTCCACACCTGGTCGACGTAGTCCGAGCACTCCTCCTTGGTGCCCTCCTTGCCCACGCGCTGCCAGCCCGCCGGAATCTCATGGCCTGCCAGCCACAGCGAGTACTGGTCTTCGTCGTTGCGCAGAACTTCGTAACGGGCGTCGTCATTCATGGTGCGGTCCTCTCTCATTTCTCTTATACGGATTCGGCGGGGACTTCTTGGGCGGCGGGCCGCCTGGGGAACCGGCGCAAGGTGGAGTTGACGGTGACCAGCACCGTGACGGTGGCGATCCCCGCGGCGCAGACCAGGACCGCCGCGCTGCCCGAGACCACCTCCGTCAGGACGCCGCCCAGCGCCGGCCCCACCGCTCCGGCGGCTCCGGTCAGGATGCCGAGCACACCGCTCAGCCGCCCGCGCAGCTCATCGGGGGTGAGCAGCAACTGCTCCGTGATGATCGTCGTGTTGGCGGTCGGCGGCAACAGGGCCATGGCGAAGAACAACACGCCCATCACGTAGCCGTTGCCGGCGAAGACCGCGACCGGGGTCAGCAGCGTCAGCGCCCAGAAAACCCCCGCGATGGACATGTACGGCGTGAGCCTCCGCTGGAGGGACGGGGCGGCCAGCGCTCCGACGATCCCGCCGACACCGAGCATGGCCGCCATGACGCCGATCTGCCCCGAAGGCACTCCCCTGGCCTGGGCCAGCACGATCACCACGAGGTAGAAGGCGCTGAAGAACAGGTTGAGCACCATCGCGCAGATGGCCGTGACCCGGACATGGGGGTGCCTCCACACCCACCGCAGGCCGGACACGATCTCCTGGCCGAGATGTCCCACCGGCGCCGGTGGCGGCTGCCGCCGTGGCAGGCGGACGAACGCGAGCGTCACCAGCGTCGTGAGGTGGGTCAGCAGGTCGACCGCGAACGGCACGAACCTGCCCACGGCGAAGAGAAAACCGCCCGCCGCAGTGCCCACGAGGTGCCCCAGGTTGCTGCGGGCCGAGTTCATCGCCACCGCGGTCGGAAGCTGCTCGTCGGGCACGATGTTGGGCAGCGACGCGTCCTCCGCCGGCTCGAACAGGGCGGAGCAGACGCCGATCACAGCGGCCACCGCCACCAGGTGCACCACGCTCACGACGTTCCAGTAGACCGCCGCGACGAGGCTGGCGGCGGCGATCGCCTGCGCCGCCTCGCAGCCCAGCATGATCGTCTTGCGGTCCCACCGGTCGGCCAGCGCTCCCGCGGGGAGCCCGGCGAGCAGCTGCGCCGCCGCGATGGTGCCGAGCACCAGCCCGGACGTCGCCGCCGACCCGGTGACCGCGAGCACGAGCAGGGGGAACGCGATGGTCGCGGCGCTGACGCCGAGCTCCGACGCCGCCCGCCCGCCCCAGAGCAGGCGGTAGTCGCGGTTGCGCGACAGCGGAGCCGCCGGCCCGGCGGTCTTGGCGCCGGTCTCGTCGATCCGGCCGGCGGTCTTTTCGGTGGTCTTTTCGGTGGTCTTTTCGGTGGTCATGGCGCGATCTCCCGGCAGTCGGCCGCGATCCGCCGCAGCGCCTCGGCGAAGTCGCCGGCGACCGTCTCCACGGTCGACCTGTCGTACAGATCCGGTCGGTAGTACCACACGAACTCCAGCCGGCCCTCCTGGGCCGCGCCGACCACCTCCAGCGCGTGCGCGCCACGCTCCGCCGGGTCGTGCTCCTGCCCGAGCGCGGTCTGCGCGCCCCGGTAGAGGCTCGCGCCGGGCTCCGCCGGCCGCGCGTCCCACTGGCCGAGGTAGTTGAACACCACCTGCGGCCCCGGCGCCGACAGCCGCTCGCGCACCTCCGGAGCGCCGAGGTAGCGCAACGCCCCGAAGCCGAACCCGTTGCCCGGTACGGCCCGCAACTGCCGGCGTACCGACTTCACCAGGCCCCGCCAGTCATCGTCGCTTGATATGTCGAGGGACACCGGGAAGATCGTGGTGAACCAGCCGACCGTGCGGGACAGGTCGACGCCGTCGAGGATGTCCTCCCGGCCGTGGCCCTCCAGCTCGACCGACACCCTGCTCTGCCCGGTCCACCGGGACAGCGCCCAGCCCAGCGCCGTGAGCAGGACGTCGTTGATCCGGGTGCGGTAGGCGGTGGGCGCCGCGCGGAGCACCGTGTCGGTGTCCTCGGCGCTCAGTCGCACGGACACCGTCCGCGCCGGGCAGAGCTCCGGAGCGGGCGCGTGATCCGTCGGCAACGCCTGAGTATCGAGCGCAGTGGCCCAGAGGTCCACCTCGTGGTCCAGGCCTCCGGCGGCGACGTGCTCGCTGAGCCGGTGAGCCCAGTCGAGGAAGGACGTCGTCTTGGCGCCGAGCCGTACGCTCTCGTCGCGTGCCGCCTGCTGGTAGGCCGTCTCGAGGTCGTCGAGCATGATCCGCCATGAGACGCCGTCGACCACCAGGTGGTGCGCCACCAGGAGAAGGTACGGCGGGCGGCCCCGGCCCCGGGTGAACAGCACGGCCCGCAGCAGAGAACCGCGTGTGAGGTCGAAGCCCGCGTGGACGTCGTCGGCCACCTTCTCCATGGCGGTGAGCTGCTCGTCGTCGGCCACGTCGGACAGGTCGTGCCGCCGGAGCACCGTCGCCGGCATGGCGGGCGGGTTGTGCTGCCGCCATTCGCCGCCGACCTGGTCGAAGCGCATCCGCAGTGCGTCGTGGTGCGCCACCAGCGCTTCGAGCGCCCTCCGGAGGGCCCCTTCGTCGAGGTCGGGAGTCAGCTCGACCAGGACGGACTGGTTGAAGTGGTGCGGATTGACCAGATGCGTCTGGAAGAACCAATGCTGGATCGGGGTCAGCGGGACCGAGCCGACCACCGGTTGCTCGGCATCGGCACTGTGGACCTCGGTGACGACGGGCGCGAGCTCGGCGATGGTCTGGTGGATGAACAGGTCCTTCGTGGTCAGTCGGAGCCCGTCCTGACGTGCCCGGGAGACGACCTGGATGCTCAGGATCGAATCGCCGCCGAGCTCGAAGAAGTTGTCCTCGGCCCCGACCCGCTCCAGCCCCAGGACCTCGGCCCAGATGCGGGCCAGTTCCTCCTCGATCGGCCCGCTGGGCGCCACGTAGGACCGCTCGCGGGTGAGCTGCGCGTCGGGGGCGGGCAGCGCGCGGCGGTCCACCTTCCCGTTGGCCGACAGCGGCAGCGCCGGCAACGTCACGAACACCGCCGGAACCATGTAGTCCGGCAACGTCCGGCCCAGGAACTCCCGCAGCACCCCGCTGTCCAGCGCCACCGGACCGCCCGCCGCCGCCCCGGCACCCGGGGTCGGCTCCATGGTCGGTGTCGGGCCGGACATGGCGGTGGCGGGGACCACGTAGGCGACCAGGTGTTTGCGGCCGGAGTCTTCCTGCCGGGCGACCACCACGGTCTGCGCCACACCCGGATGAGCCTGCAAAGCGGCCTCGATCTCGCCCAGCTCGATCCGGAACCCCCGGATCTTCACCTGCTCATCCGCCCGGCCCAGGAACTCCACCACCCCATCCGGACGCCACCGCACCACATCCCCCGTGCGATACATCCGCCCCCCGGCCGGACCGAAGGGGTCGGCGACGAACCGCTGCGCGGTCAACCCCGGACGGCCCAGATACCCCCTGGCCAGACCCGCACCCGCGATGTACAACTCCCCGGCCACCCCCACCGGCACCGGCCGCAGCGACCCATCCAGCACATACACCCGCATGTTGTCCAGCGGCGCGCCGATCGGCACACTGTCCGGAACCCCACCCGGATCCGCCATCGGGAAGCTCGTCGCGAACGTCGTCGTCTCGGTCGGGCCGTACCCATCGACCACCCGCACCCCCGGGCAGGCCCGCATCACCCGGCGCACCGCACCGGCCGGGACCACATCCCCGCCGGTCCACACCTCGCCCACCCCCGCCAGGCACCCCGGCGCCTCCGCCGCGACCAGCCTGAACAGCCCAGCCGTCAACCACACCCCGCTCACGCCATGCGCGGTGACCAGGCGCTGCAGGGTTGCCGGGTCCAGCTCACCCGGCGGGGCCACCACCACCGTGCCGCCCCGCAACAGCGGCACCCACAACTCATACGTCGAAGCGTCGAACGCCATCGGCGAATGCGCCAGCACCCGCCCATGCGCCGCCCCGTCGAACCGCCGATCGAACACCAGCGCCACCACATCCCGGTGCCGAACCGCCACCCCCTTCGGCACCCCCGTCGACCCCGAGGTGTACATCACATACGCCAACTGCTCCGCATCCACCACGTCCGGCAGATCGGCCAGGTCCACCGGCACCACGAACTGCCGCTCCGGCGTCTCCTCGTGGAGTGACCCGCCCGCGACCACGACGTGACCGGGGTGGATCTCGCGGGCGGTGGGCTCCCAGACCGGGTCGGTCACCAGCACCGACGCCCCGGCCTCGGCCAGCACCAAACCCAGCCGCTGCGCCGGAGCCCGCACATCCAGCGGGAGATAAGCCCCGCCCGCCTTCACGATGCCCAGCACCGCCACGACCGCCTCCACCGAGCGGTCCATCAACACCCCGACCCGATCCTCCGGGGCGACGCCCAACTCCACCAGACGACGCGCCAACCGATCAGCCCGCCCATCCAGCTCCCGGTAACTCACCGACTCATCCCCGCACACCACCGCCGTCGCCAACGGATCCCGCCGCACCCGCTCAGCGAACAGACCCGGCACCGAACCGCACGGAACCTCCCAGGCGGTGTCGTTCCACCCACCCACCACCAGATCCCGCTCAGCCCCGGTCAGCATCGGCAGCTCACCCACCAGCCGATCCACACCCGAACCGATCTCCTCCAGCAACACCCCAAGATGACCCGCCATCCGCCCGACAGTCCCCGCCTCGAACAGGTCCGTGGCGTACGTGACCGCGACATGCAGGCCGTCGCCGGACTCCTGGAACTCCACCATGACGTCGAAGCTCGCGGCCGCCACCGACGGCGCGAGGCCCTCGACGGCGAGGCCCGGCAGGTCGGGCATCTCGGCTGGGGTGTTCTGGAGGACGACCATGGCCTGGAACAGCGGCGTCCGGCTCGTGTCCCGAACCGGCGCCAACTCCTCCACCACCCGCTCGAACGGCACATCCTGATGCGCGAACGCCTCCAGCACCGTGTCCCTCACCCCAGCCAGCAACCCATCCACCCGCTGCCCGCCATCGACCTGGGACCGCAACACCACCGTGTTGACGAAGAACCCCACCAACCGCTCCAACTCGGCCCGCTCCCGACCCGACGTGACCGTCCCCACCGCCACATCCGCCTGACCCGACCACCGGCTCAAGAGCACCTGAACCGCCGCCACCAACGGCACGAACAACGTCCCGTCATGACGCCGCCCCACCGCCTTCAACCGCCCGACCACCTCAGCCGGAACCGTGAACTCCACCACCCCGCCCCGGCCCGACCGCACCGCAGGACGCGGCCTATCCACCGGCAGCTCCAACGGAGCCACCCCCTCCAACCGACCCCGCCAGAACCCCAGCTGATCAGCCAGCACCTCCCCCGACACCCGCTCCCGCTGCCACACCGCGAAATCCGCATACTGCACCGGAAGCACCGGCAACACGGGCGACACCGGCAGGCCCGCCGGCTCGCCCCGCACCGCCGCGCCGTACAGCACGCCCAGCTCCTCGGCCAGCACCCCCATCGACCACCCATCGGTCACGATGTGATGCAGGGTCAGCGTGAGCACGTGGTCCTTGTCGGACATCCGTACCAGCCGGGCTCGGAGCAGCGGGCCGTACCGGAGATCGAAGCCGCGCTGGGCCTCCCGGTCGAGCACCTGCATGAGCTCGGCCTCCCGATCCCGTTCCGGCCGTCCGGTGAGGTCGAGCACGGGCAGCGCCACGTCGTACGGCGGGTGCACCACCTGCACACCCCGGCCGTCCACCTCCTCGAACGTCGTGCGCAACGACTCATGCCGGGCCACCAGCGCGGACAAAACACCGCGCAACGCCGCCACATCGAGCGAGCCCCGCAGCCGCAGGGCCATCGGCGTGAGGTATTCCGTGCTGTCGGGCTCGAACTCGTGCAGGAACCACAGCCGCTGCTGCGTGAACGACAGCGGCAGCGGCCGATCCCGTGGCACGACCGGGATGGCCGAGCGGGAGTCGACGCCGCCGAGGCGCACGTCGGCGCCGATCTCGGCCGCCAGGCCCGCCACGGTGGGCGTGGTGAACAGCACCCGCGGAGACAGCTGCACGCCGAGCGCCGCCCGCACCCGGGACACCACCTGGATGCTCAGGATCGAGTCGCCGCCCAGCTCGAAGAAGTTGTCCTCGACGCCGACCCGGTCCACCCCGAGCGCCTGCGACCAGATGCCCGCCAGGACACGCTCGACGTCCGTGCGCGGAGCCACATACTCCGAACGAGCCCCCGCCGCGAAGTCCGGCGCGGGCAGCGCCTTGCGGTTCAGCTTGCCGCTGGAAGTCGTCGGCAGCCGGTCGAGGA
This sequence comes from Planotetraspora sp. GP83, assembly GCF_041262585.1. NCBI lineage: Bacteria > Bacillati > Actinomycetota > Actinomycetes > Streptosporangiales > Streptosporangiaceae > Planotetraspora > Planotetraspora sp. GP83. The sequence goes on from NZ_JBGCBZ010000002.1 coordinate 93,382, forward strand.
CCACGAACGCGGCCGGCACCAGGTAGTCGGGCAAGTGCCGACGCAACGCGTCGCGCAGCGCGGTCGTGTCGGGAGCCGCGCCGCCGGCCGGCACGAGGTAGGCCACCAGCCGGTTGTGCCCGTTCTCGCTCTGCCTGGCCACGACGGCCGCCTCGGCCACATCGGGCAGCCGTACGAGGGCAGCCTCGACCTCTCCGGGCTCGATCCGCAGGCCACGGATCTTCACCTGGTCGTCGGCCCGGCCCAGGAACTCCAGCACGCCCTGCCCGGTCCACCGGACCATGTCGCCCGTGCGGTACATCCGCGACCCGGGCGGCCCGTACGGGTTCGGCACGAATCGCTCGGCGGTCAGGTTCGCCCGGTTGTGGTAGCCGCGGGCGACCTGCGGCCCGGCCAGATACAGCTCGCCGCGGACCCCGACGGGCACCATTCGGAGCTGGTCGTCGAGCACGTACGCGCGGAGGTTCTCCAGCGGACGGCCCACCGCCGGCCGGGCCACCTCACCGACTCGGCAGTACAACGCGTCGATCGTGCACTCGGTCGGGCCGTAGAAGTTGTAACTGACCGTGCCTTCGGTGTCCGCGAGCCGTCGCCACAGCGACTCGTCGAGGGCCTCGCCGCCCAGCATCAGGATCCCCGGCCGGTGCCGCTCCCCATCCAGCAGACCCGCCGCGAGCAGTTGCCGCAGGTACGACGGGGTCAGGTCGAGGAAGTCGACGCGGTGCTCGGCGACGTAATCGACCAGTGCGGCCGGGTCGAGCCGCACCGCGTCGTCGATCAGGTGCAGCTCATGGCCGTCCGCCATCAGCAGGAGACCTTCCAGCGACGTGTCGAAGGAGAAGACGGCGGTCAGCGCCGCCCGGAGCCGCCCGCCTCCGGCTTCGGCCACGAATCCGGCGCGATGGCTCGCCAGCAGGTTCACCAGGCCGCGGTGCTCCACGACCACGCCCTTGGGCTCACCTGTGGAGCCCGAGGTGTAGATGATGTACGCCGCGTCGCCCGGCCGCGGCGGCACAAGCCGCCGTACGTCGGCCGTGTGGGTCGTGTCGGCCGTTCGCGCCGCATCGGTCAGCGGGGCCGCGTCGTTCAGCGGGGCCGCATCGGTCAGCGGGGCCGCGTCGTTCAGCGGGGCCGCATCGGTCAGCGGGGCCGAGCGCAGGTCGGCGAGGGTCTGTGGGGCGTCGAGCACCAGGGTGGCCACCCCAGCCGGGGACGCCACGGCCTCCACTCCCGTCCGCGAGGTCGTCACCGCCAGCGTCGCCCGCGAGTCGGCCAGCAGGAAGCGCACCCGATCGCCCGGCAGGTCCGGATCGACGGGCAGGTAGACCGCACCGGCTTTGAACACGGCGAGGATGGCGACCACCATCTCCGCCGACCGGGGCAGGGCGAGGGCCACGACCTTCTCGGGCCCGGCACCTCGGGCGGCCAGCACCCGGGCCAGCCGGTTCGCCCGCTCGTCGAGCTCGGCGAAGCTGATCGCGGCGCCGTCGAACACGAGCGCGGTCGCGTCCGGCGTCGCCGCCGCCTGCGCCTCGAACAGCTCGGGCAGCGTCGTCGCCGGAACATCGGCGTCGGTGCCGCTCCACCGATTCAGCGTCTCCCGCTCCGGCCCGCTGAGCAGTGAGAGCGCGATGGGCGGCCGGTCCGGATCGGCGGTCATGCCCTCCAGCACCACGGACAGATGCCCCGCCATCCGCTCCACGGTCGCGGCGTCGAACAGGTTGGGGTCGTAGTCGAGCACGAGATGGAGGCGGTCCTCCACGTAGGCGGTCAAGGTCAGCGCGAAGCTCGTGGTGTCCACCCCGTCCACCTCGACCACCCGTGGGCCGCCGGGGACGGCGTCGTCCCCGATGGGGTAGTTCTCGAACACCACCAGGCTGTCGAACAGGTTGGCGCCGGCGGGCAGGTCGCTCCAGTCCTGGAGCTGCGACAGCGAGACGCCGTCGAACCGCCGCGACTCGGACTGCTCAAGCTGCAGCTCGCGCAGCCACGCCACCAGCGTTTCCCCGTCTGCCTCCCCGTCTCGCTTCCCGTCGCGTACGGCGACGCGGGTCGGGACCGTGTTGATGAACATCCCGATCATCGACTCGACCCCGGGCAGCTCGGCGGGCCGCCCCGAGACCGTGGTCCCGAACACCACGTCGCTCTCGCCGCTGTACCGGGACAGCAGCAGGCCCCACGCGCCCTGCACGATCGTGTTCAGGGTGAGGCCGTTGCGCTTCGCGAGCCGTTGCAGGCGGGACGCCGCCTCGGCTCCCAGGTCGACGCGTACCGAATCGCTCGACACCGCGCGATGCGCCTCGACCGGCTGCCTGTCGTACGGCAAGGGCGTGGGCGACTCGAAGCCGGACAGCACCCGCCGCCAGTGGTCCTCCGCCTGCCGGCCGTCCTGGTCGCGCAGCCACCGCAGGTAGTCCCGGAACGGCCGGCGGGCCACCAGCTCCGGCTGCCGTCCGCCCACGATCGCGGCGTACTGCTCGCACACCTCGGCGAAGACCGCGGCCGCGCTCCAGCCGTCGAGAAGGATGTGATGGGAGGTCCAGACGAGCAGGACCTCGTCGTCTGTCACGCGCCCGATGACGAGCCGGATCAACGGAGGCTCGGCCAGGTCCATGCCGGCGGCACGATCCTCGGCGAGCACCCGCCGCAGCTCGCGGTCCCTGTCCTCGCCGGAGAGGGCCCGCCAGTCGTGGTGTACCGTGGGCACGGCGACGCGCCGCCGTACGACCTGCACCGGCTCGTCGACGCCGTCCCAGGCCACGTGGCTCCGCAGGATCGGGTTGCGGTCCACCACGCGCTGCCACGCCTCGGCCAGCGCGTGGGGGTCGGACACTCCGGACAGCCGCATCCGGAACTGGTCGAGGTACGCGCCGGACGCGGAGTCGACGAGGCTGTGGAAGAGCATCCCGGCCTGCAACGGGGTCAGCGGGTAGATGTCCTCCACCGCCCGGCCGTCTCCGGCGATCCGGTCCACCTGCCGCTGGCTGAGCCGGGCGAGCGGGAAGTCCGACGGGGTGCAGCCGCCGGCCTCGGGACGGGAGCAGTGTTCGACGATCTCCCGGAGCGCCTCGACGACCTCCTGGGCGAGGCGCCGCACCGTCGTCTCGTCGTGCGCCTCCTGGTGATACGACCAGCTCAACCGCAGCTCGCCGTCCGAGACCACACCGGTGACGTCGAGCAGATGGGCGGACTTGATCCCAGGGCCGGCATCCTGGCCGATTCCCTCGTGCCATCCGCGGTAGAACCCCTCGGAGTCGCGCTCCACGTCCCAGCGACCGAGGTAGTTGACGCTGATCCGCGGCAGCGGAGCCGCCCGGAGCACGCTCGCCGGGGAGTCCGGCGCGCTCAGATAGCGCAGGGCCTCGTAGCTCAGACCGCGACGCGGCACGGCGCGGAGCTGCTCCTTGACCGACTTGATGGTCTCCCCCCAGTCGGAGGACGGCGGCGTCCGGAGCGCCACCGGGAACCGCGAGGTGAACCAGCCCACCGTGCGGGACAGGTCGGCACCGTCGAGGATCTCTTCCCGGCCGTGGCCTTCGAGGGCGACCAGCACGCCGTCCCGTCCGGCCCACCGGCACAGCACCCTGCTCAGCGCGCTGAGCAGCACATCGTTGACCTGGGTGCGATAGACGCCGGGCACGTCGTGCAGCAGCCGCTCCGTGGTGGTCCTGTCGAGGCCGGCCGACACGGTGCGGGGTGTGCCGACCTTGTCCGTCCCTTCCCGGTCCACCGGAATGTCGGCCGGTGCGCTCGCCGACACCGCGGTCCAGTACGGAAGGTCGTCGTCGAGCGCGCCGGAACGGACGTGCTCGGTGAACCGCCGCGCCCAGTGCGTGAAGGGCGTTTCGGCGGGTTCGAGCTCCACCGGACGGCCCTCGGCGGCCTGCCGGTACGCCACGTCCAGGTCGCCGAGCAGGATCCGCCAGGACACGCCGTCGACGACCAGGTGATGGATGGTGAGGAACAGCCTCGGCGGCCGGCCCGAGCCGAGGACGAACAGCACCGCCCGCAGCAGGGGCCCGGCCGCGACGTCCAGGCTCGACTGGGCGGAGACCACCGCCTCCTCCATGGCGGCCTGCTGCGCGTCCTCCCCCAGCCCCGACAGGTCGTACCGTACGAACACCTCGGACGGCTCCGCCGCGGCGACCTCCTGAAGCCACCGGTCGCCGCTGTGGGAGAAGCGCATCCGCAGCGCGTCGTGCTGCGCGACCAGCGCTTCGATCGCCCGTGGGAGAGCCGCCTCGTCGAGGTCGGGGGCGAGCTCGACGAACACGGACTGGTTGAAGTGGTGCGGGTTGTCGCCCTCCGTCTCCAGGAACCAGTGCTGGATGGGCGTCAGCGGCGCCGGGCCGCTTCGTGCTTGTGTGTCCTGGTCAGCGTTGATGGTCTCCTCGGTGGAGACGGCCGGTGCGAGCTGGGCGATGGTCTGGTGGATGAAAACCTCTTTGGTGGTCAGCCGGAGCCCTGCCTGACGGGCCCGGGAGACGACCTGGATGCTGAGGATGGAATCGCCGCCGAGCTCGAAGAAGTTGTCCTCGGCCCCGACCCGTTCGACGCCGAGCACCTCGGCCCAGATGCGGGCCAGTTTCTCCTCGATCGGCCCGCTGGGCGGCACGTATCTGGCCCCGGACGCGAGATCCGCGTCGGGGGCGGGCAGCGCGCGGCGGTCCACCTTCCCGTTGGCCGACAGCGGCAGCGCCGGCAACGTCACGAACACCGCCGGAACCATGTAGTCCGGCAACGTCCGGCCCAGGAACTCCCGCAGCACCGCGCTGTCCAGCGCCACCGGACCGCCCACCGCCGCGCCGGCACCTGGATTTACAGCGCCCGGCGTCGTCGCGGCCTGCGGCGGCAGCGCACCGCCCGCCGCTGCCTCAGCGCCCGGCGTCGTCGCGGCCTGCGGCGGCAGCGCACCGCCCGCCGCTGCCTCAGCGCCCGGCGTCGTCGCGGCCTGCGGCGGCAGCGCACCGCCCGCCGCTGCCTCAGCGCCCGGCGTCTTGGCGGCCTGCGGTGGCAGCGCGCCGTCCGGCGGCGCCGTGCCCGGCCGCGCGCTCGATTCCATGGTCGGTGTCGGGCCGGACATGGCGGTGGCGGGGACCACGTAGGCGACCAGGTGTTTGCGGCCGGAGTCTTCCTGCCGGGCGACCACCACGGTCTGCGCCACACCCGGATGAGCCTGCAAAGCGGCCTCGATCTCCCCCAGCTCGATCCGGAACCCCCGGATCTTCACCTGCTCATCCGCCCGGCCCAGGAACTCCACCACCCCATCCGGACGCCACCGCACCACATCACCCGTGCGATACATCCGCCCCCCGGCCGGACCGAACGGGTCCGCGACGAACCGCTGCGCGGTCAACCCGCCCCGGTTCAGATACCCCCGGGCCAGGCCCGCACCCGCGATGTACAACTCCCCGGCCACCCCCACCGGGACCGGCCGCAGCGACTCATCCAGCACGTAGACCCGCATGTTGTCCAGCGGCGCGCCGATCGGCACACTGTCCGGAACCCCGCCCGGGTCCGCCATCGGGTAACTCGTCGCGAACGTCGTCGTCTCGGTCGGGCCGTACCCATCGACCACTCGCACCCCCGGGCAGGCCTGCATCACCCGGCGCACCGCACCAGCGGGGACCACGTCCCCGCCGGTCCACACCTCGCCCACCCCGGCCAGGCACCCCGGCGCCTCAGCCGCGATCAGCCTGAACAGCCCAGCCGTCAACCACACCCCGCTCACGCCATGCGTGGTGACCAGGCGCTGCAGGGTTGCCGGGTCCAGCTCACCCGGCGGGGCCACCACCACCGTGCCGCCCCGCAGCAGCGGCACCCACAACTCATACGTCGAAGCGTCGAACGCCATCGGCGAATGCGCCAGCACCCGCCCATGCGCCGCCCCGTCGAACCGGCGATCGAACACCAGCGCCGCCACATCCCGGTGCCGAACCGCCACCCCCTTCGGCACCCCCGTCGACCCCGAGGTGTACATCACATACGCCAACTGCTCCGGATCCACCACGTCCGGCAGATCGGCCAGGTCCACCGGCACCAGGAACTGCCGCTCCGGCGTCTCCTCGTGGAGTGACCCGCCCGCGACCACGACGTGACCGGGGTGGATCTCGCGGGCGGTGGGCTCCCAAACCGGGTCGGTGACCAGCACCGACGCCCCGGCCTCGGCCAGCACCAAACCCAGCCGCTGCGCCGGAGCCCGCACATCCAGCGGCAGATATGCCCCGCCCGCCTTCACGATCCCCAGCACCGCCACGACCGCCTCCACCGAGCGGTCCATCAACACCCCGACCCGATCCTCCGGGCACACCCCCAGCTCCACCAGACGACGCGCCAACCGATCAGCCCGCCCATCCAGCTCCCGGTAACTCACAGACTCATCCCCGCACACCACCGCCGTCGCCAACGGATCCCGCCGCACCCGCTCAGCGAACAGACCCGGCACCGTCCCGCACGGAACCTCCCGGGCGGTGTCGTTCCACCCGCCCACCACCAGATCCCGCTCGGCCCCGGTCAGCATCGGCAGCTCACCCACCAGCCGATCCACACCCGAACCGATCTCCTCCAGCAACACCCCCAGATGACCCGCCATCCGCTCGACAGTCCCCACCTCGAACAGGTCGGTGCTGTAGTTCACGGCCGCCCGCAGGCCACCGTCGAACTCCTCGAACTCGATGGTGATGTCGAAGGCGGCGGTCTCTGTCGGCGGTGCCAGCTCCTCCACCGTCAGCCCGGGCAGGAGCGGCATGCGGTCGTCGTTGTTCTGGAGGACGACCATGGCCTGGAACAGCGGCGTCCGGCTCGTGTCCCGAACCGGCGCCAACTCCTCCACCACCCGCTCGAACGGCACATCCTGATGCGCGAACGCCTCCAGCACCGTGTCCCTCACCCCAGCCAGCAACCCATCCACCCGCTGCCCGCCATCAACCTGGGACCGCAACACCACCGTGTTGACAAAGAACCCCACCAACCGCTCCAACTCGGCCCGCTCCCGACCCGACGTGACCGTCCCCACCGCCACATCCGCCTGACCCGACCACCGCGCCAGCAACACCTGAACCGCCGCCACCAACGGCACGAACAACGTCCCGTCATGACGCCGCCCCACCGCCTTCAACCGCCCGACCACCTCAGCCGGAACCGTGAACTCCACCACCCCGCCCCGGCCCGACCGCACCGCAGGACGCGGCCTATCCACCGGCAGCTCCAACGGAGCCACCCCCTCCAACCGACCCCGCCAGAACCCCAGCTGATCAGCCAGCACCTCCCCCGACACCCGCTCCCGCTGCCACACCGCGAAATCCGCATACTGCACCGGAAGCACCGGCAACACGGGCGACACCGGCAGACCCGCCGGCTCGCCCCGCACCGCCGCGCCGTACAGCACGCCCAACTCCTCGGCCAGCACCCCCATCGACCACCCATCGGTCACGATGTGATGCAGCGCCAGGGTCAGGGCATGCTCGTCGGCGGCGAGACGCACCAGGCCCGGCCGCAGCAGCGGACCCCGCCGCAGGTCGAACGGGCGGGCGCGCTCGGCGGCCAGCAGGCGGCACAGCTCGGCCTCGCGCTCCGGCCCCGGCAGGGCCGACAGGTCGCGTACGGGCAGCGCCACGTCGTACGGCGGGTGCACCACCTGCACACCCCGGCCGTCGACCTCCTCGAACGTCGTGCGCAACGACTCATGCCGGGCCACCAGCGCGGACAAAACACCGCGCAACGCCGCCACATCGAGCGAGCCCCGCAGCCGCAGCCCGGCGAACGTGACGTATTCGCCGCTGTCCGGCTCGAACTCGTGCAGGAACCACAGCCGCTGCTGCGCGAACGACAGCGGCAGCTCGCCGTCGCGGGGCACGGGACGCATGGCGGGCCCGTCCTCCGCCGACCCCGGCAGCGCGGCGGCGAGCCGGGCGACGGTGGGGTGGGTGAACACCGCGCGGGGGGAGATGTCCACGCCGAAGGCGGCCCGCAGCCGGGCGGTCACCCGGATGCTCAGGATCGAGTCGCCGCCGAGCTCGAAGAAGTTGTCCTCGGCGCCGACCCGCTCGACGCCCAGCACCTCGGACCAGATGCGGGCCACCGCGCGCTCCGCGTCGGTGCGCGGCGCCAGATAGGTCCTGGTGGCCGCGCCCCACTCGGGCGCGGGCAGGGCTCGCCGGTCCAGTTTCCCGTTGACGGTGCGCGGCACCGCCTCCAGCGTCACGAACGCCGTGGGAATCATGTGCTCGGGCAGCGATCCGGCGAGCCGTTCACGCAGCACGGAGCCGGACGGCTCGGGGTGACCGGGCGCCACGACGACGTAGGCCACGAGGCGCGGGACACCCGGCTGGTCCTCGCGGGCCACCACGACCGCCTCGGCGACGTCGGGGGAGGCGAGCAGCGCCGCCTGCACCTCTCCGGGCTCGATGCGGAAGCCGCGGATCTTCACCTGGTCGTCGGCCCGGCCGAGGAACTCCAGCACGCCCTGCCCGGTCCACCGGACCATGTCGCCCGTGCGGTACATCCGCGACCCGGGCGGCCCGTACGGGTCGGCCACGAACCGCTCGGCGGTCAGCCCCGGCCGGTTCAGGTAACCCCGGGCCACCTGGACACCGGCGAGGTACAGCTCTCCGGGCATCCCCACCGGTAGGGGACGCGACCGCTCGTCCAGCACGTACGCCCGGACGTTGCGGAGCGGGCGGCCCACCGCGGGCCGGGCCGGCTCGCCCACCCGGCAGGACAGGGCGTCGACCGTGCACTCGGTCGGGCCGTAGAAGTTGTAGCCGGTCGTCCCGGGCGTGTCCGCCAGCCGCCGCCACAGCGACTCGCCGAGCGCCTCGCCGCCCAGCATCAGGATCTCCGGCCGGTGCCGCCCGTCGTCCAGCAGCCCCGCGGCGAGCAGTTGCTGGGCGTAGGTCGGCGTGAGGTCGAGGAAGTCGATCCGCCGGGTCTCCACGTAGTCGACGAGCGCGGACGGGTCGAACCGCACCTCGTCCTCGATCACGTGCAGCTCGTGCCCGGCCGCCATCAGCAGCGGCCCCTCCAAGGAGGTGTCGAAGGAGAACGCCGCGGTCAGCGCCGCCCGCAGCCGTCGCCCGTCCGCCGGCAGCAGGTCGGACCGATGGCTGAACAGGAGGTTGACGAGGCTGCGGTGCTCGACCACCACACCCTTGGGCGTCCCGGTGGACCCCGAGGTGTAGATCACGTACGCCGCGTCGCCGGGCCGTACCGGGCCGTTCCGCTCGGCGTCGTCCAGGTCGCCGGTCGCGTATCCGGCCAGCGCGTCCGCGTCCACCGGTGAGTCGAGCACCACCGCCGGCTCCGAGTCCTGGAGCATCAGCGCCACCCGGTCGGCGGGCAGCGCGGGGTCGACCGGCAGGTAGACCCCGCCCGCCTTGAGCACCGCGAGGATCGCCACGACCATCTCCGCCGAGCGCGGCAGGGCCAGCGCGACCACCCGCTCGGGCCCGGCACCCCGGGCGACCAGGTGGCGGGCCAGCCGGTTCGCCCGCGCGTTGAGCTCGGCATAGCTCAGCGCGACGTCCCCCAGTTCGTGCTGCGACAGGCAGACCAGCGCCGTCGCGTCCGGGGTCAGCCGCGCCTGCGCCTCGAACACCTCCACGACCGTCGTCTCCGGCACATCGAGCGCCGTGTCGTTCCACCGCACGAGCACCTGGTCCTGCTCCGCAGGGCTCGCCAGCGGAAGCTCGCCCACGGTTCGATGCGGGTCGGCGACGATCGCCGTCAGCACGAGCCGGAGGTGATCCGCCATCCGCCGCGCCGTCGCGGGGTCGAACAGCCCGGGATCGTAGGCCAGATCGACGTCGAGCCGGTCGGTGATGTACGCGCGCAGGCTGAGCGGGAAGTTCGTGGTGTCCCGCGCCTGCACCTCGCGGACCCGTGGGCCCTCCGTGCCATCGGCGTCGTACGGATAGTTCTCGAAGACCACCATGCTGTCGAACAGGTTCGTCCCGGGAGCGAGGTCGCTCCAGCCCTGCAACTGGGCGAGCGAGACGAAGTCGTACCGCCGCGACTCGCTCTGCGCCTCCTGGAGCCGCCGCAGCCACGGCACGAGGCCCTGCTCGCCTTGTACGGCGACGCGGGTCGGGATCGTGTTGATGAACATGCCGACCATCGACTCGACGCCGGCCAGCTCCGCGGGCCGTCCGGAGACGGTGGTACCGAAGACCACGTCCGGCTCGCCGCTGTAGCGCGAGAGCAGCAACGCCCACGCACCCTGCAGCACTGTGTTGACGGTCAGCCCGCCCGTCTGAGCCACCGAGCGCAGCCGCGCGGACTCCTCCTCCGACAGCTCGAAGCCGACCGACTCGGCCGACTCGGCCCGGTGCGCCTGCTCGGGCCGCCGGTCGTACGGCAGCGCGGTCGGCGCGGTGAATCCGGACAGCTCGCGCCGCCAGTGGTCCTCGGCTCGCCGGTGGTCCTGGTCGCGCAGCCAGCGCAGGTAGTCCCGGAACGGGCGCCGGGTCACCAGTTCGGGCCGCCGCCCGCCCACGATCGCGGCGTACTGCTCGCACACCTCGGCGAACACCTGGCCCAGGCTCCAGCCGTCCAGGATCAGGTGGTGAGTCGTCCAGACCAGCAGCACCCGGTCGCCGGGGAGCCGGCCGATGGCGAGGCGCGTCATCGGCGTGGCGCCCAGGTCGGTCACGGCGGCCCGGTCGGCCGCCAGCACCCCGGCCAGCTCGGCCTCGCGCTCCTCATCGGGCAGGCCGCGCCAGTCGTGGTGACTCACGGAGACCCTGGCGTGGCGGCGCACGACCTGCACCGGCTCGCCGACCCCTTCCCAGACCACCGAGGTGCGCAGCGCGGGGGTACGGTCGACCACCCGCTGCCAGGCCTCGCCCAGCGCACGGGGGTCGGACACACCGTCCAGCGAGAGCCTTGCCTGGTCCACGTAGATGTCCGCGTCCACGAGGCTGTGGAAGAGCATTCCGGCCTGGAGCGGCGTCAGGGGGTAGATGTCCTCGATCTCCCTGCCGTCACCGGCGATCCGGTCCACGGCCTCCTGGTCGAGGCCCGCGAGCGGGAAGTCCGAGGGCGTGCGGCCTCCGGCGTCCGGCTCCGCGCAGTGTTCGACGATCTCGTGGAGCGCCCGCAGCATCCGCTCGGCCAGCCGCCGTACGGTGGCCTCGTCGTGCACCTGGTCGGAGTAGAGCCAGGTCAGCTCCAGCCGGCCGCCTTCCACCAGGCCCGTGACGTCGAGCAGGTAGGTGGAGGGCTCCGCCGGGTCGAGGTCCGGGCCGGCTCCGTCGCATCGGGCCCGGTACAACCCGTCTCCGGCCGCCGACACGTCCCACTGGCCGTGGTAGTTGAAGCGGATCCGCGGTGACGGGTCGTCACGCAACGCGGCGGCCGGCGAACCGGGCGGGCTGAGGTAGCGCAGCGCGTCGTAGCTCAGGCCCCCACGCGGCACGGCCCGCAGACGCTCCTTCACGGACTTGAGCAGGGCACCCCAGTCTCCTGCCGGGTCCTCCAGCATGACGGGGTATTGGGCAGTGAACCAGCCGACCGTCCGGGTCAGGTCCACGCCGTTGAGGACGTCCTGGCGGCCGTGCCCCTCCATGGCGACCAGGACCCTGTCCCGCCCCGTCCACTCGGACAGCACCCGGCCGAGCGCGGCCAGCAGCACGTCGTTGATCTGTGTCCGGTACACCCCCGGCACCCGGTGCAGCAGCGCGTCGGTGTCGTCGTGGCCGAGCCGTACGGTGACCGGGCGGGTGGAGCCCACCGTGGCGCGGCCGGCGTGGTCCACCGGCAACTCCGCCAAGCGCTGTGCCTGATCGTCTGCCCGGTCATCCGGGGACGCCTGGGTCCAGTACGGCAGGTCGTCGTCGAGCCCGCCGGAGCGGACGAGGTCGGCCAGTCCCCGCGCCCACTGCCCGAACGACGTGCCGACCGGGTCGAGCGCGACCGGGCGGCCCTCGGCGGCCTGCCGGTAGGCCGTCTCCAGGTCGCCGAGCAGGACCCGCCAGGACACCCCGTCGACCACCAGGTGGTGCGCGGTGATGAAGAGCCGGGGCGGCCGGTCCGGGCCGAGGACGAACAGCAGCACCTTGACCAGCGGGCCGTCCTCCAGGTCGAGGGTGGCGCGGGCCTCCGTCGCGGCCCTCTCGATCGCGGCCCGGACCTCCGCGTCGCCGAGCCCCGACAGGTCATGCCGGGCGTACGGCACGCTCCCCGCCGGCGAGGAAGCGGGGACAGGGCCGGATCCACGGACGCCTTCGGTGGCCGATTCGGGACCGGTTTTCACGGCGCCGGATTCCCGAGTCGCGGGGGCGACGGGCTCCTGGCGCCATTCGCCGTCCGTGTGGGAGAAGCGCGTCCGCAGGGCGTCGTGGTGCCCGAGGACCTCTGACACGGCGGTGCGCAGCGCCGCCTCGTCGACGTCCTCGGCCAGCTCCACCAGCATGGACATGGTGAAGTGGCGCAGCGGCCCATTGGTGGCGAAGAACCAGCTCTGGATCGGGCCCAGCGGGGCCGGACCGGCGGGCGCCGGGATGCCGGCCGCCGCCGTCGCGGCGGGTTCCCGCACGGCGGCGGCCAGCTCCGCCACTGTCTGGTGGCGGAAGAGATCCCCGGCGGAGAGCGGCAGTCCGGCCTGACGGGCCCGGGACACCACCTGGAGGCTCAGGATCGAGTCTCCGCCCAGCTCGAAGAAGTTGTCCTCGACGCCGACCCGGTCCACCCCGAGCACGCCGGCCCAGATTTCCGCCAGCCTCTTCTCGGCCTCGGTCCGGGGCGCGACCCGGTCTTCAGAGCCGGTGGCGCCCCACCGTGGGGCGGGCAGAGCGCGCCGGTCCAGCTTGCCGTTCGAGTTCAGCGGCAACCGGTCCAGGGTCACGAACGCCGAGGGCACCATGTAGTCCGGCAGGATCCCGCGGACGAAGTCCCGCAGGTGCGAAGTGTCCGTCTGCTGCCCGCCCGGCCGGGGCACCACGTAGGCGACCAGGCGCCGGTGACCGGCGTCCTCACGGACGACCGCCGCCGCCTCGCCGACCTGTTCGTGACGCAGCAGCCCCGCCTCCACCTCGCCCAGCTCGATGCGGAAGCCGCGCACCTTCACCTGGTGGTCGGCCCGGCCCAGATACACGAGCTCGCCGTCGTCGCTCCACCGCACCACGTCGCCGGTGCGGTACATCCGGGCTCCGGGCTCGCCGAAGGGGTCGGCCACGAACCGTTCGGCGGTCAGGCCGGGCCGGTTCAGGTAGCCCCGGGCCAGGCCGAGACCGCCCAGATACAGCTCTCCCGGCACGCCCACTGGCACCGGCCGCAACTCACCGTCGAGAACGTACGCCCGGGTGTTGGTGATCGGCCGCCCGATCGGCGGCCCTTGCTCACCGCTGGTGTCGTGGTCGCCGCCGACGGCGCCGGGCCGTACGGTGGGACCGGAGCGGGAGTACCACGCCGTGGCGTAGACGGTGGCCTCGGTGGGGCCGTAGATGTTGGCGACCCGGGCCCCCGGCCACGCCGTACGGATCTCACGGACCGCGTGGGCGGACAGCGCCTCTCCCGCGACCACAACCGTGTCCGGAGTCGTGGCCACCGCACCCTGGGCGAGCACCTGGGAGAGCGCCGAGGGCACCGCGCTGACCAGGCTGACCGGCCCGGCCGCCCGGTCGGCGAGCGCGAGCACGTCGCGCACGAGCTCGACGCGGCCGCCCACGGTCAGCGGGCAGAACAGCTCGAACACCGACACGTCGAAGTTGAGCGACGTGGAGGCCACCACATGGGACAGCCCGGTCTGACCGAACTGCCCCGCCGCCCAGGCCGTCAGGCCGGCCACGCTCCGATGGGTCACCACCACGCCCTTGGGCCGCCCCGTGGACCCGGATGTGTAGATGACGTAGGCGGGATGGCCGGGCGACAGCGGCTCCAGCCGCTCCGAGTCGTCCAGGTCCGAGTCGTCCAGGTCCGCGTCGTCCAGGTTCGCCTCCGCACCGTCGTCCGCCTCGGCGGCCACCGCGTCCGCGCCGCCAGTGGGCGCGGCAGCCTGACCGTCCTCGTTCAGCAGGAGCCGAGGGATAGGCGATCCCTCTGGCAGCCGCTCCGCGACCTCGTCCGTGGTCACCAGCAACACGGGCCGGGCGTCGTCGAGCATCATCCGGATCCGCTCGGCCGGATGGCCGGGGTCGATCGGGAGATACGCCCCGCCGGCCTTCAGCACGGCCAGCAGCGCCACCATCAGGTCCGCCGACCGGGGCAGGGCCAGCGCCACGAGCCGCTCCGGCCCGACGCCCCGGCGTACCAGCCGCCGCGCCAGCCGATTCGCCCGCGCGTTCAGCTCGCCGTATGACAGCTCGACGCCGTCGCACACCACGGCGACGGCGTCCGGTGTCCGCGCCACCTGCGCCTCGATCAATCCGGGCAGCGCGGCCGCCGGCACATCGCGGTCGGTGTCGTTCCATTCCACGAGCAGGCGATGCCGCTCCGCCTCGCCCGACAGCGGGAGCTCCGCGAGCCGCCGGTCGGGATCGGCCGCCACCGCCTCCAGCAGTACGCGCAGGTGGTCGGCCATCCGGGCGACGGTCCGCGCGTCGAACAGGTCGGTGCTGTACTCCACGGAGCCGACGATCTCGCCGCCGCGCTGCTGGAACTCCACGGTGAGGTCGAAGGTGGCGGCGTGGCGCTCCACGGTGACGTCCTCGACCCGGAGCCCGGTGAACGCCGGAGCCCTGCGCCCGGCGTCCTCCCACAGCACCATGACGTCGAAGAGCGGGTTGCGACTGGGGTCACGCGTGACCTGGACGGCGTCGACGAGCCGCTCGAACGGCACCTCGTCGTGGGCGAACGCGTCGAGGGCGGTGTCCCGCACGGCGGCGAGGAAATCGGCGAAGGTCAGCGACAGGTCCACCGACGAGCGCAGGACCACCGTGTTGACGAAGAAGCCGACCGTGCGGTCCAGCTCGGGCCGGTGCCGCCCGGAGACCGCCGTGCCGACCGCGACGTCATCCTGTCCGGCGTAGCGGGCGCACCACAGCTGGCAGGCGGCCACCAGCGCGGTGAACAGCGTCGCACCCCGGGCGCGGGTTACCTCAGCGAGGCGCGCGGCGACGTCGGCGTCCACGGTGAAGTGGTGTACGGCACCGGCGGAGGTCCGTACGGCCGGACGCGGCCGATCGGTCGGCAACTCCAGCGGCGAGACGCCGGCGAGTTGCCGCGTCCAATAGGCGAGGTGCTCATCCGGCAACTCACCCCGCTGCCCATTCGGCTGCTCGTCCGGCTGGCCGTTCTGCCGCTTTTCCGGCGCCTCATCCAGCCTGCCGTTCGGTTGCCTGTCGCCGGGCGCGCTGGAGCGGCGCTCGCGCTGCCACACCGCGAAGTCCGCGTACTGCAGCGGTGGTGGCGGCAGGGCGGGGTCTCCCCCGGTGACGGAGGCCGTGTAGACGGCAGCCAGCTCGTCGGCGAGGACCCCCATCGACCAGCCGTCGGTGACGATGTGGTGGGCGGTGAGCAGAAGCACATGCTCGGAGCCGGAAACAGCTACCAGCTTCGCCCGGAACAGCGGTCCACGGCGCAGGTCGAAAGGCCGGGCGTACTCGTCGGCCAGCACCCGATCCCGCTCCTCCGGCGTGGCCACCGTCACCAGGTCGAGCACCGGCAGATCAGGCGCGGGCTCCGGGTGGACGCGCTGCACCGCCTGGCCGTCGACCTCGTCGAACGTGGTCCGCAACGACTCGTGGCGGGCCACCATCTCTCGCACCGCGCCGGTCAGCGCGGAAACGTCCAGCGATCCCAGCAGCCGCAGGGCCAGCGCGCTGTGATATTCGGAGGTCCCCGGCCGCAGCTGATCGAGGAACCACATCCGCTGCTGAGCGAACGACAGCGGGATCGGGCCGCCGCGGTCCGCCGGCCGGATCACGTCGGCCTGACCTGGCTGACCTGGCTGCCCTGCCTGGCCCGCCTGCCCGGCCAGACGCCGGCGCAGTAACTCCTGAAGCTCACTGGGCAGGGCCGAGATCCGGCTCTGGTGCGATGACGGCATGGTTGCTCTCCTCAGAGGTAGCGCTCGTTGCCGCCACCGGCGGCGACCCGCTCCAGCTCGTGCAGGATCTTCTCCTCCACCAGCTCGGCGAGTGCGGAGACGGTACGGCTGATCAGCACGTCACGCGGGGTAAGGGTGACGTCGAACGCCGACTTGATCTTTGAAGTGATGAGCAGGGCCCGCAGAGAGTCCCCGCCGAGGTAGTAGATGTCGTCCTCGACTCCGACCTGGTCCGTCTCGAGCGCCTCGGCCCAGATCTGCGCCACCACGCGCTCGCTGTCGGTTCGGGGCGCCACGTAGCCGGTCCCACCTGGGGCGGGCCGCGCCGCGATCTCCACCCCGGCCTCCGACCCGAGCACCGCTGCGGCCTCCGCTCCGGCCTCCGGGACGGTGCGGGAGATGGTTTCGTGGGCGAAGGGTGCGGCCCCGTGTCCACTGCCGTTCCGCCCGGCGGGTACGGCAACGCGGTCGCCCTCTTCAGCGGACCCACCGAGGGTGCGGACGCGGCTTCGTTCGGCCTCGGTCATGGTGTCGACCCGGTCCAGTTGGCCGTCCGGTTCGTCGATGAACTGCCGCAGGACGTGCCGCAACTGGCCGGCCAGCCGCTCGACCGTCGCCACCTCGAACAGGCCGGGGTCGTAGCCGAAGTCCACCGCCAGCCGCGTGCCGGGGGTCACCGCCAGGCTGAGGGGGTAGTTGGTCGTCTCGACCGCGCTCAGCTCGCGCAGCCGAAGGCCGTGCTCCGCCGCGACCTCGTCGTCGATCGGGTAGTTCTCGAAGACCATGATGCTGTCGAACAGGTCGACCCCGCCGGGCAGCTGGCTCCAGGCCTGCAACTGGGTCAGCGATACGTGGTCGAACTTGCGCGAATGCGCCTGCGCGCACTGGAGTGCCCGCAGCCACTCGACCACGCTCGCCGGTCCCGCCACGTCGACCCGGACCGGCACCGTGTTGATGAAGATCCCGGTGATGGTGTCCGCGCCGGGGAGGTCGGCCGGGCGGCCGGACACCGTGGCACCGAAGCAGACGTCGCGCCGCCCGCTGGTCCGGGACAGCACCACGGCCCAAGCCCCCTGGAGGACCGTGTTCACCGTCAGCCGGTGCCGCCTGGCGAACTCCTGAAGCTCGCCGGACTCCGCCTCGCCGAGCCGTACGGACAGCCGGGCAGTGGAGACGCTCGCGTGCGACGGTCCGGGGGTGCGGTCGTAGCCCAGCGGCGTGGGCGCGGCGAACCCGGCCAGCAGTCCCCGCCAGTACCGCTCCGCCTCCCGCCGGTCGCGCCGGGCGAGCCACCGCAGATAGTCGCCGAAGGGCGGCCGGGCCACCGGCTCCGGAGAGCGCCCACCGGCCAGCGCCGCGTGGCAGGCGAAGACGTCGGAAAGGACCTGGAAGACGCTCCACCCGTCCAGCAGCAGGTGGTGGAACGTCCACACCACCTGGACCTCGGTGTCCGACAGCCGGGCCACCGTCAGCCGCGTCAACGGAGCCGCGCCCAGGTCAACGCCCTTGGCCCGGTCGGCGTCGAGAAGCCGCCGAAGCCGCTCCCGCCACTCCACCTCGGGAAGATCCGTCCAGTCGAGGCAGGTGAACGGCACCGCGGCGTGGCGGTTGACGACCTGGACGGGGGTCGAGACGCCCTCCCAGGCCACCCGTGACCGGAGCACAGCGGTCTGGTCGACCACGTGCTGCCAGGCGGCCCGCAGCACCTCGAGGTCGGCCACGCCGTCCAGCACGAACGTCAGCTGCTGCAGATAGAGACCCTGGTCGCCGTTGGACAGCCCGTGGTAGACCATGCCGGCCTGCATCGGCGTGAGGGGGTAGATGTCCTCCACCGACCGGCCGTCGCCCGCCAGCCGGTCCACGCCCGCCTGGTCGAGCCGCGCCAGCGGGAAGTCCGACGGCGTGCGGCCTCCGGCCTCCGGCCGCGCGCAGTGCTCGATGATCTCCCGCAGGGCGCCGATCATGTCCTCGGCCAGCCGCCTGACGGTGTGCTCGTGGTGCACCTCGTCCGAGTAGAACCAGGTGAACTCCAGCCTCTGGTCCCCGATCGCGCCGACCACGTCGAGCAGGTGTGGCCGCATCGCCTCCGGATCGTCGTCGGCGGACAGCCCCCCGGGAACGGCGTGGAAGAGTCCGCTTTCACCGACGGGCCAGTCGAACTGTCCCAGATAGTTGAAGCTGACCTGCGGCCGCCGGTCGGCTTCACCCTTTACGGCACCGCCGAGATAGCGCAGGGCCCCGTAGCCGAGACCACGGCGCGGCACCGCCCGCAGTTGCTCCTTGACCGACTTCAGCGTGGCGCCCCAGCCGGGAAGGCCGGGGTCGCCGGGGTCGCCGGGCAGGTCGAGGGCGACCGGGAAGATCGTGGTGAACCAGCCGACCGTGCGGGTCAGGTCCACGCCGTCGAGCAGGTCCTCACGGCCGTGGCCCTCCAGGTCGACCAGCACCCGCCGGCGTCCCGTCCACCGGCTCAGCACCTCGCCGAGCGCGGCGAGCAGGACATCGTTGACCTGAGTCCGGTAGACGCCGGGCACCTGTCGCAGCAGGCTCTCGGTCTCCTGGGCGCTGAGCCGCGCGGTGACCGAGCGGGTCGTCCGCACCGTGTTGGCGCCCCTGTCGGCTCCCCGGGCGTCGACCGGCACAGTGGGATCGCCGTCGTGGGTCACCGCCGTCCAGTGGTCACGCTCGTCGTCCAGGCAGCCGTCCGTGACGTACTCGGCCAGCCGGGTGGCCCACTCCTGGAACGACGTGGTCTTGGCTCCGAGATCGACCGCCTCCCCCCGGGTGGCCTGCCGGTAGGCGCGGCCGAGGTCCTCCAGCAGGATCCGCCAGGACACGCCGTCGACCACGAGATGGTGCACGACGAGGAGCAGAGCGGGCCGCCCCTCGGAGGCACGGTCGAGCGCACCGCCGGAGGCTTGGCCGGGCGTGCCGTCGAACAGGACGGCCTTCATCAGCGGACCGGTGGCGAGGTCGAAGCTCGCGTGGACCTCGCCGGCGATGGCCCGCATGGCAGCGGCCCGCTGCCCGGCGTCCATCCCGGACAGGTCGCGGCGCTCCAGCGACTCGCCGGCCTCGTCATCTGGACCGGCCGGAGGGGCGTTGTGCTGCCGCCACTCGCCGCCGGCCCGCTCGAACCGCATCCGGAGCGCGTCGTGCTGCGCGAGCACCGCGTCGAGGGCGCGCCGCAGCGCCCGCTCATCCGGTCGTACGGCCAGCTCGATGAGAACGGACTGGTCGAAGTGCTGGGGATGCTCGGGGTGGGTCTCGAAGAACCAGTGCTGGATCGGCGTCAGCGGCACGGCTCCGCTCACGACGCCCTGATCGGGGAGCCCGCCTACGGGCCGGTGAGCGGGCGCCGCCGCCTCGGTGAGGCGCGCGGCCAGGGACGCGACGGTCTGGTGCAGGAAGACGTCTCTGGACGTCAGGTCCAGCCCGTCCTGCCGGGCCCGGGACACCACCTGGATGCTCAGGATGGAGTCGCCGCCCAGCTCGAAGAAGTTGTCCGTTACGCCGACCCGGTCCACTCCCAGCACATCGGCCCAGATCCGCGCCAGCGCCCGCTCGGCCGGGGTGCGGGGCGCCACGTAGCCGGAGCCGCCCGCCGAGGTGACCGCCCGGCCGGACAACGGACGCACCTCGGACCTGTGGGGCGGCCTACGGATCTCGGCTCGGTGGCCGTCCTTCCGAATCGATGCAGCCGGGGACTCCCCCGGGTCGCCGGCCAGATCCGCCAGCGGGCGGTCCGGTGCGGCGGCGATCGCGGCGAGCAGCGTCTCCAACTGCCCGGCCATCCGCGTGATGGTGGCGGGTTCGAACAGATCGGTGTTGTATTCGAGCACCATCGTCATCGACTCGTCCCGGGGAGCGAACTCGACGACCAGCTCGAACCGGGCGGAGTGCCGGGGAAGGTCGTGCTCGGCGACCCGCAGGCCCCCCATCTCCGTCGGCCGGACCGTAGCGTTCTGGAGGACGACCAGCGCCTGCGCCAGCGGCGTCCTGCTGGGGTCGCGTTCCGGCTGGAGCTCGTCGACCAGCCGGTCGAACGGCACCTCGTCGTGGGCGAAGGCCTCCAGCACGGTCTCCCGGACCGCGGACAGGAAGTCCCCGAACCTCCGCGACTCGTCCACCTGGGAGCGCAGGACGACGGTGTTGATGAAGAACCCGACGAGATCCTCCAGCTCGGCCCGGTTGCGGCCGGAGGTGACGGTGCCGACCGCGACGTCCTCCTGGTCGCTGTACCGGGCCAGCAGCACCTGCACGGCGGCCACCAGGGTCATGAAGAGCGTGGCGCCGTATGCCTGCCCTACCTCGGTCAACGCGCCGACCAGGTCGGCCGGAAGGTCGTGGCGGTGCACCGCGCCGGCCGTGGAGAGAATGGCGGGCCGCGGCCGGTCGGTCGGCAGTTCGAGCGCCTGGCCGCCGGTCAGCTTGGCGCGCCAGTAATCCAGGTGTTCCTCAAGCGCCGGGCCTGCCAGCCGTTCGCGCTGCCACACGGCGAAGTCGGCGTACTGGATCGGCAGGGGCGGCAGCGCCACCGGAACGCCGCTCCGCGCGGCGGCGTACAACTGCGCCAGCTCGTCGACCAGGATGCCGACCGACCAGCCGTCGGTGACGATGTGGTGCTGGCTGAGCATGAGGACGTGGTCGTCCTCGTCGAGGCGCACCACGACCGCCCTGCTCAGTGGCCCTTTCCGCAGGTCGAATGGAGTGCGCAGCTCGTCCATCAGCACCCGCTCCACCCGCTGCTCGGCCGTGTCCGCCGAGGCCGTGTCCGCCGAGGCCGACGACAAGCCGGCCGCGGGCGAGCCGGATGCGGACAGATCGCGCGTGGCCGGATCAAACGTGTACAGGTCAGGCGTGGACAGATCGACCACGCGGAGGGGCAGCTCGCCGAGCGGCGCCACGATCTGCACCCCGTGTCCGTCCACGGTGCCGAACGTCGTGCGCAACGACTCGTGCCGGTCAACCAGCGATCTGAGCGCGGCGCCGAGCGCGCCGAGGTCCAGCGGGCCGGACAGCCGGAGCCCGACCCCGGTGTTGTATCCGGTCCCGCCGGAGGTCAGGTCGTCGAGGAACCACAACCGCCGCTGGGCCGCCGACAGCGGCAGCGCGCGATCGCGAGAGACCGGATGGATCCGTTCCGCGGGATCTGTACGGCCGGCCGCCCGCACCGCCTCGGCGAGCTGCGCCACGGTCGGCGCGTCGAACATCACACGGGCCGACAGCGCGACGCCACACGTCGCCCGGACGCGGGAGAGGGCGCGTGCGGCCTGGATCGAGTCGCCGCCGAGCGCGAAGAAGTCGTCGTCGATCCCCACGCGCGGCGCTCCGAGCACCTCGGCCCAAATGTCGGCGAGCGTCCGCTCCGTTTCGGTGCGCGGGGCGACATAGCCGTCGGACCCGGCACGGCCTTCCGGCGCGGGCAGCGCGCGGCGGTCCAGCTTGCCGTTGGGGCTCAGCGGCAGCGCGTCGAGCGTGACGAACGCCGCGGGCAGCATGAAGACGGGCAGCGAACCGGCCAGGAACGCGCGCAGCTCGCTGGGCGTGGCCGCGTGCCCGTTGGCCGGCACCACATAGGCGACCAGCCGTTTGTCGCCGGGCCGGTCCTCGCGGGTGGTCACGACGGCCGCGCCGATCTCCGGATGCCGCGTGAGCGCGGCTTCGATCTCGCCCAGCTCGATCCGGAAACCGCGGATCTTCACCTGGTCGTCCGCGCGGCCCGCGAACTCCAACTGGCCGTCGGCGTTCCACCGCACCAGGTCACCGGTGCGGTACATCCGCTCACCGGGCGCGCCGAACGGGTTGGCGACGAAGCGCTGCGCCGTCAGCCCCGGCCTGCGCAGATATCCGCGCGCCAGCCCCATCCCCGCCACGTACAGCTCACCGGCGACGCCCACCGGGACCGGCCGCAACGCCTCGTCGAGCACATGGACCCGGGTGTTCCAGATCGGCTCCCCGATCGGCGGCGTACGGCCGGGCACCAACGGCCGGCTCCACGTCGACACGACCGTCGACTCGGTCGGGCCGTACGAGTTGATCATCCTGCGCCCCGGCGCCCAGAGCTCGACCAGCTCGGCCGGGCACGCGTCGCCGCCCACGGTCACCATCCGGAACTCGGGCAGCTCGCGCGCCGCGTCCGCCGGCACGGTGGCCAGGGCCGCGGGCGGGATCAGCGCATGCGTCACCTTCCGTTCGGCGAGCACCTCGGCCAGCTGCTCACCGAGCAACGGACCCGGAGGCGGCACGACGAGCGCCGCCCCGACGGGCAGCGACATGCACAGCTCCAGCACCGAGGCGTCGAAACTCGGCGAGGAGAACTGCAACACCCGATCCCCAGCCCGCACCGCATATCGGTCCACCTCCGCCGCGGAGAAACTCGCCAGTCCCCGGTGCGAGACCACCACGCCCTTCGGCCTGCCGGTCGATCCCGAGGTGTAGATGACATATGCCGGGTGGGCGAGCAGCAACTCCGACGCGCGATCCGCGTCCGTCGGCGCGTGGCCGGGCATCGCCGCCAGCGCGTCCGCCGTGGCCGGTTCGCCGAGCGCCACGACGCCGGTGGCCTCCCTCACGGGCAGCCCAGCGGCCAGTTCAGGCGCCAGCTCAGCGGACGTGATGACCTGTACGGGCGCGGCGTCGGCCAGCATGAACGCGATCCGCTCCGGCGGATAGCCCGGGTCCACCGGCAGAAAGGCGGCACCGGCCTTCGCCACCGCCAGCTGCGCCACGACGATCTCCACCGATCGCGGCAGGGCGAGCGCCACGATGCGTTCCGGGCCGACCCCCCGCCGGATCAGCAGGTGCGCCAGCCGGTTCGCCCGGACCTCCAGCTCCGCGTAGGTCAGCGAGCCGCCTTCGAACAGCACCGCCGGCAGGTCCGGCGTCCGCGCCACCTGGTCCTCGAACAGTCGCGGCAAAGTCGCGGGCGCGACCTCGTGGCCGGTGTCGTTCCACTCAGGCGCCGGGAGCGTGCCGGGGGGCTCGGTCAACATCAGCTTTCACACCTTTCCGACGCGGTTCGCCGCGGAAACGGCTGGAGGACGAACCGGGAAACAGGCACATGCGGGTACGGCTCTGCGATCGGCCGTCAGGGGACGCTCGCCATGACGTTCACCGGATCGCTCACCGGATCGCTCACCGGGACACTCACCGGGACACTCAGCGGGACATGGCGGGGACGTACGGGCGCCGGCGCGCCAGGCGGCCGTTGACCTGGATCCCGTTGATCTCGCCGGTGACCGGGTCGCGCTGGAATCGCCCGCCGGGCAGGCGCTGGCCCGAGGAGTGCTCCATCAGCGAGAAGGTCAGGCCGTCCGCACTGGCCAGCACCATGAAATCCGACCCGTCCACGGCGAGGGAGAAGCACCCGTCCGAGCCGGTCACGACGAACTCGGAGTCGCCGTTGGCGTACACCCCGACGCAGTCGGGCGGCGCCATGGCGGGCGGCGCGGCGGCGGTCGGCGACCCATCGCCGGGGATCGGGATGCCGGCGTCGGCGAGCTGGGCGCCGAGCTCCCGCCAGAGGCCGATCCCGGTGCTGGTGTTGGTGGTGAGGGCGACGATCCACCCGTCGACCGGATCGACGCGCAGGTAGCAGGAGGTGCCGTCCGCGTTGCCGTCATGGCCGATCCACTCGGTGGCGTCGTCCCGGAACACGGCGAACCCGAGGCCCCAGCCGTCGGCGAGCCCGAAGGGGTTGGCCGCCGGGACGGGCCGTCGCATCTGTACGGCAAGGCCGGGCGGGAGCAGCCCCGGCACACCCGGCGGCACGTGGGTCCGCCCGAGAGCCACGAGGTCCATGGCACTCACGGCCAGCGCCCCGGCCGGAGCCTCCGGCGGCGCGAGCGACTGCTGGACGGGCTGTGTCCTGCCGAGGGCGAGGTTGACCGAGTGGCCGGTGGCGATCGGACGGCCGGACGGCCGGCCCACGGTCGGGCAGATGAAGGACGGCGCGATCCCAAGGGGGCGAAGCAGGATCGACGACATGGCCTCTGTCCAGCTCATGCCGGTGATCACCTCGACCAGCCGGCCGGCGATGACATAGCCCATGTTCGAGTAGGAGAAGCCGGCGCCCGGCGGGAGCACGAGGTTCTGCCGCCCGCAGTGGTCGGTGATGTAGCGGCGCGGCGAGCTGGTGGCCACCTCGGTGGAGTCCGGCCCGCAGGCGAACCCGGCGGTGTGGCTGAGCAGGTGGCGGAGGGTGAGCCGGTGGCCCAGCTCCCCGAGCTCGGGCAGGTGCCCGCCCAGCGGCTCGTCGATCTCCAGGTCGCCGTCCGCGACGAGGGTCATCGCCAGAGTGGCGGTGAAGGACTTGGTCACCGACCCGATGGGGAAGGCGGTGTCGCGGGTGACCGGACGGCCGCCGCCATGCTCGATCTCGCCCACCTCGATCGCCACGGTCTCGTGGTCATGCTGGATGACGAGCTGTGCGCCGCAGACCTGGTGGTCCCGGGCCAGGGCGGCGAGCTGGGCGTTGAGGAAGGTCGGGACGTGGGGCCGGTTCAGGAGTTCGATCACTGGAAACCTCCATGACGTGCCTACGGTGGCTCGCCCGCATGCCTGCCGCGGGCACGAGAACAGACGCATCGGAATGAGGAGGACACGGGATGTTCCTGGGGCCGGGAAGATGCTGCTCGCCGTGCTCCAGCCGGGCCTCGCCCTTGGGTGCCCTTGGGTAACCCTCGGTATGTGACTTTCGGGGATGACTCTCGGGATTGGTCGTCAGCGGTTCTCTTCTGGCGGAAAGCCGGGGGTCGGCCTTCCGGCACCGCGAGGTGCAATCCAAGACTTACAAGGGCAAGCCATAACAACTAGTGACAGTAATCAGCAAGAAGCGTGAATACGTCAGGGATTGGATATGCGTTTCTCACATATAAGGGGGGCACGCCCGAACCCCCCCGACCGCCAAACTCGCCGTGATCATGCACAGTTTCCCGGGAAGCTCGGGGACGTGGGAGTTCCCGGATCGTGATCATGCATCGATTCCGCCGCACGCGGCCTGATCAGTGCCGACACCGTTTGCGATCATGCAGTGTCCGTCCATCGGGGCGAACCCTCGTCATGCATGATCACGCCGCACAAAACGCCAGGGTGGAGGGTGCGTGCGGGAACATGCGCATGATCACGCCACACAAAGCGCCAGGGAGCACGGCGCGTGCGGGAACATGCGCATGATCACGCGGCAAGGTTGGGGCGGAAGGGGCCTACACCTTCTGCCCTGACTTTTCTGCCTAACTTGACCGGCGCTCTATCAGGTCGCGGGGGCCGGCTCGGAATCCGCCTCGGCCTGGCTCATCCGCCGCAGCAGGTCCAGCCGATCGAGGCCGCCCAGGACCTGGTCGGAGGGCAGGCCGAAGTCGATGAGACAGGCGACCTCGTCCACACCGATCTCCTGGAGCCGGCGCACTCGGCTCAGACACGTGTCCAGGCCGCCCAGCAGTCCGCCGCCATCGACATAGCGGTCGAAGGCCCGCGCCACGACGATGTCCACGGCCCGCTCATGGTCGTTTTCCCGCGAGAGCGGATGAGCGGTGTCCACCTGCGATCTCGCCAGATCGAGCGAGCTGCGCAGGTAGGCCGACAGCGGCGCCCGGACCTGCTCTCTCACCGCCGCGTCATCGTCTCCGACGAAGGCGTGCACCATGACGACCACGTGACCGGCTCTCCCGCGCGCACCCGGCCGCCCCTGGTCCCCGGCCTGCTCGGGCTCGCCGTACTGCTCCCGCTCCTCGGCCTGCTCGGCGGCCTGCCGGTAGACCGCTATCTTGGCGGCGAGCTGGTCCATGTCCTGGCCGAGCAGGTGGGTCAGCAGACCGAACCCGGCCTCTCCAGCGGCGCGGAAGGTCTCCGGATCGCCGCCGCTGGTGATCCAGACCGGCAGCTCGGGCTGAACAGGCCGGGGGTAGACGCGTACCCGGATCTTGTCGCCGAGACCGTCGACGACGTCGAGGTGTTCGCCGCGCCACAGCGACCGTACCGTCCGGATCTGGTCGAGAAGGGCGGCCTTGCGGTCGGGGTAAGCCTCCGGAGCGAAACAGAAGTCGGCCACGTTCCAGCCCGAGGCGAACGACACGCCGACCCGGCCCCGGGAGAGGTTGTCGACGACAGCCCACTCCTCGGCGATGCGGAGCGGATGATGCAGGGGCGCCACCACGCTGCCCGCCCTGATGTGCACCCGCTCGGTGACAGTGGCGAGCGCGGCGCCGACCACGGCCGGATTGGGATAGAGGCCGCCGAAGGAGTGGAAGTGCCGTTCGGGTGTCCAGACCGCGCGGAAGCCGTGCCGGTCGGCGAAGCGGGCGCCTTCGAGCAGCAGTGCGTAACGATCCCCGGCCGGCTCCGCTTCGCTGTCGTCGGCGAAGTAGAAGAGGCTGAAGTCCATCCGGCCACCTGTCCGTATGTGTTTTCGGGCGCGACCCCGCCTGGCAACTCCCGGTGCGTCATCAGCGAGTATCGGCTCCTCCCCCGTGCGCCACGGAGGACGGAACGGGCGCTCATCGGGCATACCCGATCCACCCTGCCCGAAAGCAGGTCGCGCCAGCGTCAGCGGTCAGGGATCGTGGAATCGCCGCCTGCCCGGGGCACGCACCTAACAGCGGAGAAACGGGTGAAGATGCACGACGTGGACACCGCCGGCCACAGCGATCCCGAGGCGTTGGTACGCCGGAGGCTGGCCGAGCGGATCGGCGACGAGGTGGCGTACGGCATCGGGGTCGACGAGCCCTTCCTCGCGGTCGGCGTGGACTCCATGGACCTGATGCACGTCGTCGCCCAGCTCGAACAGGACGCGGACGTGAAACAGGTCGCCGAGGCCGAGCTGTGGGCCGTGGCCAGCTCCATCGCCTCCCTCGTCGCGTACATAACCCGCGAGAGTGCCGGCGACAACGAGGGCGACACCGAAAGCGACGGCGAGGACGCCCAGCGCGTACACCTGGGACCGGGGGGACACGTATGACGGGGCCCTCCGACGCGGACGGGCGTTTGCTGCTGGGCCGTGCGGCGTTCTTCGACAGGCTGCGGAGCTGGGCCGTCGAACGCCCCACCGCCGACGCGGTCATCGCGGCGGACGGCACGGCCCTGCCGTACGGTGAACTGGTCGCGGCGGTCGCGGCGACCGGCGCGCACCTGCGCGACAACGGGGCGCGGCCCGGCGAGCCGGTCGCGATCCCCACCGGCAACAGTGTCGCGTCGATCGTCACCATCCTGGCCGCCGCCGCGCTGGGCGCCGTCCCGCTGCTGTTCGACGCCGGGGCCACCGAGCAGGAGCGAAGCCAGCTCATGCGGCTGGCCGAGGCGCAGACGTGCGTCCCGCCGGTCGTCGCCCGCGAACCGGCGGCCTGGCCCGAGCTGCCCGCCCAGCCGGGGTCGGAGGAGCTCGCTCTGGTCACCTCCGGCACGAACGGCCTGCCGAAGGTGGTCGGGAAGCACTGGGCCGCCGTGGTGGACAACTCGGTCCGTTTCGCCGAGGTGGCCGGTTACAGTGACGCCGACCGGATCCTCTGCACCACGCCGCTCCATCACGCCTTCGCCTTCGGAGTGGTCCTGGTCCCGGCGCTCTACACGGGCGCCACGATCGTGCTCGCACCGCATCCGCCTCTGCCGTCCGCGCTGATGTCGCTGCTCGCGGAGACCCGCGCCACCGTCGTGCAGTCCGTGCCGTTCCTGTACGGCGCGGCGCTCGAAACCATGCCGTCGCACGGGCTGCCGGATCTGCGGCTGTGCGTGTCCGCCGGGGAACCGCTGCGGCCGGCCGTACGCTCCACTTGGCTGGAGGCGACGGGCGCGAGGCTGCGCGACCAGTACGGAGCCACCGAACTGGGCCAGATCGGCTTCGCCGTTCCCGACGCCCCGGATGACGCCTGCCGGTTGGTGCCGGGCGTCCAGGCCCGGACGAGGGTCGACGGTGAGTGGTCGGCGACCGAGGGCGAGCTGTTCGTCCGGGTGCCGGGACCGCCGAGCCGCTACCTCGGACAGGACGAGCTCACGGAGCGGTCCTACGTCGACGGATGGTTCCGGACCGGCGACTGGGGGACGGTGGACGGCTCCGGCCGGATCGTCGTCACCGGGCGGGTCAACCGGCGCGTCGTGGTGGGAGGCCGCAAGGTCGACCCCGCCGAGGTGGAGAACGCGGTGCGGTCGATGCCGGGCGTCCGGGACTGCGTCGCCGTCGTCGGGGAGGACGCCGGATATGTGGCGTTCGTCGTGGCCGAGCCGGACGTGACGGAGCTCGGCCTGCGCAGGCATCTGGCCGCCCTGCTGTCGCCGTACAAGATCCCCAGGCGTCTTCACCTGGTGCGGGCGCTGCCGAGGACGACGACGGGAAAGATCCGCATGGCTCCGTTGTGGCAGGACCTGACGGACGGAAGCGCCACCTGACCGCTACCCGCGCCGCCCCGCCCAGAGCCTTCAGCGTGACTGGTGCGCCGCGTCCTTGAGCGTGACCGGCTCGCCGGCGAGAAGCGGCCGCAGCGGCGCCCGGGCCTTGAGGAGCATCTCCTCATACTCGGCGACCGGATCGGAGTCGAGCACGATGGCGCCCCCGGCCCCCACGGTGAGGTGGCCGTCGCCGCTCACCGCCGTGCGGATCACGATGTTCAGATCGCATGCGCCGCTGAGCGCGAAATAGCCCAGCGTCCCCGAGTAGACACCCCGGGCGGCCCCTTCGAGCCTGTCGATGATCTCCATGGTCCGGACCTTCGGCGCGCCCGTCATCGAACCGCCCGGGAAGCAGTGCCGGGTGGCGGTCAGCGCGTCGACGTCGTCGCGCAGCCGTCCCCGCACGGTGGACACGAGCTGGTGCATGGTGGTGTACGACTCCACCGCCATGAAGCGGGGCACCTCCACCGTCCCGACCTCGCAGACCTGGCCCAGATCGTTGCGGAGCAGGTCCACGATCATCATGTTCTCGGCGCGCGTCTTCGGGTCTTTCGCCAGTTCGTCGCGGATGACCCGGTCGAAATCCGGATCCGGATGCCTGGGCGCCGTTCCTTTGATCGGTTTCGACTCCACCACCCGGTCGCGGGTGACCCGCAGGAAGCGCTCCGGCGAGGAACACGCCACCCCGTGCCCGTCCCACTGCAGGAAGGCGGCGTACGGCGCGGCGTTCAGCAGGCGCTGCCGCGAATAGAACGCGAACAGATCCCCCGTGTACGGCAGGCGGACCGAGTTCGTCAGGCAGATCTCGTAGCTCTCGCCCTCCCGCAGCAGGCGCCGGCATTCGGCGATGTCGGCCAGATAGTCCTCGCGCGGGCGGGTCAGCAACTGCTCGACATCCGTCAGAAGTTCCTCTGGCGCGGCGGGCGGCCCGATCGTGGCATCGGCCGGCGTGTCCGGGCCGGGCAGGCCGGCGGCGACCCGGTCGGCCCACCGGTCGGCCGCCGCGACGTCCTCGGGATCGGGGGCGGCCAGCGCCACCACGTACGTCCGGCCCTCCAGGTGGTCGACCGCGACGAACCGCGTGGCGGAGATCCACACGGCGTCCGGCAGGGCGGAGCGGTGCGCGGCCACACCGGTCGACTCCGCCTTCATCTCATAGCCCAGGTATCCGACATATCCGCCGTCGAGATCGAACGGGAGGCCACCGTCGTCCACGAGTGCCCGCTCACGCAGGCGCGCGGCGAGAACGTCGTAGATCGAGCCGGGGAGCTGCGAGGTCGTCCCGTCGGCGCGTACCGACTGGACCCGGCGGCTGCCGACCCGGTATCGCAGCGTCTCGCCGTGGGGGCCGCCCCCGTCTCCGACGAAGGAGAACCTCGACAGGCCGCGTTCGACCCGGCTGCTGTCCAGCCAGAAGGCCGACGGGCTGCCTGAGAACCACCGGCGGAAGAGCCATTCGGGATCCACCTCGGAGTCGACGGTCCGCACCCGGAGCCGCCACCCGCCGTCCCGCCGGCGGGACCCCTGGGCGGATGTCGCGGCCGCCTCCCGCGGTGGTGGTGGTAAGGGCGTGGCCAGAACGGCCCGGCTCCGGCGTGCCAGCCCGGCGAAGTTCTCGACCAGCCGCGCGCCGTGCTGGGTGCCGACCGATTCGGGATGGAACTGCACCCCCCACCACGGCCGGGTGCGGTGCCGCAGCGCCATGACCACACCGTCCTCGGTCCACGCGGTGGTCGCGAGGTCGGGCACGCCCTCCGGCTTCACGCACAGCGAGTGATAGCGCACCGCCGCGAAATCCTGCGGGAGCCCGGCGAACAGGTCCGTCCCGTCGTGCCGGATGCGATCCACGTACCCGTGGCGCGGCTGCGGAGCGGGCCCGACCCACGCGCCGGCCAGCCAGCCGATGGCCTGGTGCCCGAGGCAGACACCCAGCACGGGCAGGGTCGTGGTGCGTAACAGGTCGACGGTCAGTCCCAGGTCCTGCGGCGCCTGGGGCCTGCCGGGGCCGGGCGACACCACGATCGCGTCGTAGTCCGCCGGGTCGACGGCCCGCAACTCGGTGGCGTCGTTCCGCACCACGGTGGGCAGCCGTCCGTATACCCGGGCCATGAGCTGGGCCAGGTTGTACGTGTACGAGTCGTAGTTGTCGATGAGCAGCACTCGCACGACGCCTCCAGGCTCGGTCTGCACACGGGCACGGACGGGCCGACGCGACGGTCGGCCGGAATGATGGCGTCGCCCCCAATGGATCCGTGAAGGGATCGGCGTGACGCCGGCCCGAGAAACGATCTCGCCTCGGCGCGGCGCTGTCGCCGAGTCTACGGCTCTCCCGCACGGCGGCTATCGCGATAGGGAGGGGGCGGTTCGACTATGCCTTTCGGGCGCACTTCGGCGCTTGGCCGCCGAGCCGGCGCGCCTGAATACTCCTTGCGTCGGGCAGTGACGGTTACCGAATGGAGCGTGTAATGGCGCGGAGTCCCCGGTGGGGTCTGTCCGGCCCGCCGCAGGAGACGCATCGTCACTGGGCCGAGGAGCAGGAGGTGATCGGCCCCGGCTTACAGGCGGTCATGCTCTGGTCCCAGTTCTGTGTGGCCGAGGCGCACGGCGCGGTCCTGTCCGATCTCGACGGCAACGAGGTGCTGGACCTGCAGGGCGCCGGTGGGGTCAACTCCATCGGACACGCCGAACCGACCCTCGTCGCCGCGATGACCGAGCAGTTGCGGACCTGGACCGCGGGCGCCTTCGGGTCGCGGGCACGCCTCGACATGGCCCAGGTGCTGCGCGACTTCCTGCCCGAGGGGCTGGACCGGATCCAGCTCTACAGCGGCGGCAGCGAGTCGGTCGAGGCCGCGCTGCGCCTGGCGAAGTCCGCCACCGGCAAGTACGAGGTGCTGTCGTTCTGGGGCGGCTTCCACGGAAAGACCCTGGGCAGCCTGGCCATGACCGCGGGAGCGCGGAAGGACCTGGGGCCGCTGCCGGGCGGGTTCATGAGCGCGCCGTACGCCAACTGCTACCGGTGTCCGTTCAAGCTCCGCCATCCGGGGTGCGGGTTCGCCTGCGTCGATCACGCCAGGGAGGTCGTCAAGCAGCAGTCCACCGGGGCGCTCGCCGCGATCGTCGTCGAACCGGTGCAGGGACGGTCGGGCAATGTCGTGCCGCCGCCCGGATACCTGACCGCCCTGGCCTCGCTCGCCGACGAGTTCGACGCGCTGCTCATCGTGGACGAGATGATGACGGGCTTCGGCCGCACCGGCGCGCCGTTCGCGTTCCAGCATGACGGGGTCGAGCCGGACATCGTCACGGTCGGCAAGGGAATGGGCGCGGGCTACCCGGTGACCGGGGTCATCGCCTCCGCCGAGACCATGGCCTCGGGCCCGTTCAGCGAACCCAGTGCCAGCTCGTCCAGCTTCGGCGCCTTCCCCATGGCCTGCCGGGCCGTCGCGACGACGGTCTCGGTGATCGAGCGCGACGGCCTCGTGGAGCGGGCCGAACGGCTCGGCAAGGACCTGCTCGCCGCGCTCGCGCCGCTGGCCGAGGAGGCCCCCCTGGTGGGTGATGTGCGAGGCGCCGGTCTCGCGATCGGCATCGAGCTCGTCGAGGACAAGGAGAGCCGGCAACCGGTCTCCACGGCGGTGGTCCGGCAGGCGTTCATGGCGCTGCTGGAAGCCGGCGTGCTGGTGATGACCGGCGGCAACACGCTGCGCCTGTATCCGCCGCTGAACATCGAGGAGACGCAGGCCCACGAGGCCGTCGAGATCATCCGGCGCACCCTCGCCGCGCTGCCCGGCCCATCGGCCGGTGCGGAGCAGACCGCCGGCGGCCGGTTGTGAGAGTCGCCATCGTCGGCTTCGGAGTCGCCGGAGCCGCCCGCCTGACCGCCTACCGGCAGGTGCCGCAGGCCGAGGTGGTGGCCGTCGTCGACCCGTCGGCCGAGCGTCGCGCCCAGGCCTCCGCGCTGGACCCCCGGCTGCGCACACTGCCCACCCTCGCGGACGCGCTCGACGGGGCCGCACTCGCTGCGGTCGATGTGGTCGACATCTGCGCACCACCGGCATTCCACGCACCCCTCGCGGAACAGGCGATGTCGGCCGGCTGCCACGTGCTGTGCGAGAAGCCGGTGGGCCTGGACGTCCGCGAGACCGAGCGCATGGTGGGCTGCTCACGCCGCACCGGACGGCTGCTCTATCCCGTGTACAACTACGTCTACTCCCCGATGATGAAGGTGCTCACCCAGGCCGCCGACGGCTGGCTCGACCGGCCGCTCAAGGCTCGCTTCGAGATCCGGCGCACCACCCACGCCGTCGGGACGCCCGGATGGCAGCCCGACTGGCGGCGCGACCGCGGCGTGGCCGGCGGCGGCATCCTGCTCGACCACGGCACCCACTGCGTCTACATGGCCACCCGGCTTCTGGGAGGCCAGCCCGAGCAGGTGGCCTGCACCACCGGGCCCGGCCCGGCCACCGCCTCCTCCGACGACGACGACGGCCGGAGCGTCGAGGAGTCCGTCTCCGCCCGGCTCGACTTCGCCGGCGGCACCTGTGAGATCGAGCTGAGCTGGGCCTGCGACGAGCGCCGCAACCGCTACTCGGTCGTCGGGGGCAACGGTTCCGTGCTCATCGACGACGACACCTTCGTCGTGGAGACCGCCGCCGGCGTCGAGCGGGGGACCTTGCGCTCGCCCACGGCCAGCGGCACGCACGAGGAGTGGTTCCCGGAGCTTTTCGCCGACTTCATCCGGCACGTCGAACAGCCCGGCCGGTGGTCGGACCCGCTTGACCAGATTCTGTCGACCGCCCGGATCATCGAGGCCGCCTACACTTCGGCGGCCGATGCGGGCCGGCCGCTGAGGATGCGGTGACCGCCACGCCGGTACGGCTGAGCACGGTGGTCATGCACCATCCGGCTCGGGCCGCGTTGCTCGACACCCTGCTGTCGTCCTGTGCTCGCCTGGCCCCGCGTGTGGTGCTCGACCCCCGGCCCGGCGACTTCCCCAGTCCGCTGCGCACGGCCAAGGTCGCGTGGGCGGCCGTGGGCGAGGACGCCACCCACCATCTGGTGCTCCAGGACGATGTACGGCTGGCCGACGAGTTCGCCGCGCAACTACTGGAAGTGCTGGCTCGGCGCCCGGACCGGGCACTGACGCTCTACACCAGTTGGCACACAGGGCAGAACTCCTACCTGGTCCGCCTGGCTACCGTCCTTGGAGCGCCCCTGGCTCCGCTCTCCGCCCGCGAGTGGACACCCACGCTCGGCCTGGTGCTCCCAGCGGCACAGGCTCGTGAACTCGCCGCGTTCCTCGCCGAGTTCCCCGATGAGGTCCGCGATGACGACTGGCTGGTGCTGACCTTCCTGCGGCGCTTCGGCCGCCCGGTGCTCGCCACGGTCCCGCATCTGGTCGACCACACCGAGAGCGGAACGTTGGCCGGGCACCCCGGCCGGTTCCACGCCACGCTCTTCCAAGGCGACCGGCCGGTGCCGCGGACCCACTGGACGTCGGCGGCCGAGCTGGAACACGCGCTCACCGAACGGGCCGCCCTGCGTGGGCCACGTGCCTTCACGGTCGAGCTGACCGGCTCACGGTGCCTGCTGCGGCTGCTCAGCCCTGACCGGGGCGAGCCCGTGGAGCACACCTTCGGCTGGTACTGGCACGACTGGTGTCATCTGGTCGGCGCCGACCCCGACCGGATCGCCGACGCTTTCGACCGGCACCGCCGTACGGCCGGCGACCCGCCGGCGGGTGAGATGTGGCCGGCGGTCGAGGTGTGGGCCGCGGGCTACCTGCTCGGCGCCGACGCGGCCGCCGTGGCCAGAGGGCTGCCGAAGCACGACCCGCCCGATTCGAGCACAGGCGACACGAGAACAAACGACACGAGCACGGGCGACGGCAACACGGGCGACACGAGCACAGGCGACGCGAGCAGAGCCGGCTTTGTCCGCCGGGCCCTGGTCACCTGGATCCGGAGCGGCATGCGCGACAGCGACCTGGCCCGGCTCGGCGACGCCGGCCTGCGGGCGTTGACCGAGGTCGGCGTCGCGGCGGTGGCTGCCGGAGCCCGGGACCCACTGGAGCGGGTCGAATGAGCCACGCGAACGCCACGAAGAGCACGACCACGGAGAACACGACCACGGAAAGCACCACGCTGGGCAGCCCTCCGGACACCCCTACGAACAGCCGCCCCCCGAACAGCCCCCGTCCGAACAGCCCCCGTCCGAACAGCCCTCTGAGCGGCGCCGGGGAGCCCGTCGCGGACTCGGTGACGGCCGCCCGTGCGGTGGGTGTCACGCGGCGCATGGTGGAGTTGCTGGCGTGGCGGGAGGCGTCGGCGGCGTTCCTGCCGACGCCGCCGGTGCCCGCGCCGACGACGTTCGGTGGGCCCGACCCGGGCGTCGCGGTCCGGCTGCTCGCCTGTCCCTGGTGCTCCGACGTGGACACGGAAGTGGACATGGACGCCGCCCCGCCGCCGGCCGGCGCCCTCCGGCTGGTCCCGGCCTGGGAGGCCGACCCGGCGCTCCCCGTGCTCACGCTGCTCAGTTGCGAGTCACTGGAGCCCCGCGCGCTGCTGCCGATCGTGCTGGCGACACGCGCCTGCGCGGGCCCGGTCACCGCCACGTTCACGACCCGGGCCGCCTGGCGCGCCGCGCGGCTCGGCCACGGCCGCGCCCCCGACGACGGCGATCCACGTGAAGATCTCAGCAAGGATCTCAGCAAAGACCCCAGTGAGCTCGCGCGACTGCTCTGGCGCCTCAACGCGGCCGAGAGCTGGCTCAACCCCCTGCTGAAGTCGGCCACACCGGACGATCCGCCGCGAGCGTTCGTGCGACTCCTCACGGTGGCCGGCGAGCCGCTGGCCGTACCGGCGGCGACCCGGCCGCGCATCGACCTGGACGGCGAGGGAACGCGGGCGCCCGCTCGCGAGAGGCTCCGGCCGCGGTTCCTCGGCCCGCACGCCACCGGACCGGCGCTGGACGAGCTCGACGCGGCCTACCGTTCGACCCGGGACCGGGTCGCGGCCGCCTTGCTGGAGGGAAGTCCCGCAGGGACGTCACACCGTACATAAAGGCACGTGGAAGGCGCGCTTGGCAGGCGACGGGCGGGAAGGAGGGCCTGCCCGACGCCGGCGAACCGGCGCGCTCAGCCCTGCGCTCGCGGCGACTCCAGCCCAGGCGCGTCGCGCAACGATTCGACGAGCGTGACGATCCGGTCGACCGTGAGGAAGTTCTCAAGCATCAGCACATCGTCTGGCACCGTGATGCCGAATCGTTCCTCCAGGGCCATCAGCAGCACCACCGACTGGAACGAGGTGATGCCCCGCTCGCTGAGGTCCTGCGAGCCGTCGTCGCCCGGCTCGACCTGAAGAGACTCCCGGAGCAAAGCGATGACCCCTTCTCTGACACCGTCGCCCACGGTCCGCTCCCTTCCGACTTCCTTCAATGGCTGCCACGCTAAGCGGAGCGCTTCCAGGGGATCAAGGCGATCCCGGATAGCCCTTCGGGCATAGCCGGGCGGTCGAATCATCGACCGCCCGCGTGGATCTTTGGCCGGTTCGGGCGGACTCGCCATGCTGCCTGTGGTGGGTGCAGACCATGCAGACCATTGGGTGCAGACCATATGAACAGGCTCATGTAGCGACGCCGAGCGTACGGACGACCGACAAGGAGTGGCCAATGCCGACTTCCGCCCATGGTGGGTCATGACCGTCCTGCATGCCGTCGCCGGCTACCTCCCGCCCGGCCGGAAGTCCATCGAGACGATCGCCGAACGGATGAAGCTGCCCCCGGACAAGGTCAAGATGTTCCGCCGGTTCTACGGCTTCCGCGAGGTGTGTTACGAACCCGAAGGCACCCTGGTCGAGCTGCTGCTCGCCGCCGCGTCCGCGCTCGACGTGCTGCCCGGCCTGCGGCATCGGGTGCGTTACCTCATTTACGCCCGCGGCGTGGCGGAGGTCGCGCCGTACCCGATGAATCCCCTCCAGCGGGTCCGCGAGCTGCTGGGCCTTGAGCACGCCCAGGCGTTCGCCCTGGCCGCGCACGGCTGTGCCACCGGGCTGCAGGCGGTCGACGCCGCCGGCAAGCTCCTCGCCTCGGATGACGACCCCGACGCTCTCGCGCTCATCCTCGCCGGCGAAAAGATCTTCAGCCATCGGATGCAGGTGATCAGCGACATCACGTTCATGGGTGAGGGGTCGGCGGCGGTCCTCGTCGGCCGGAGCGGCGAGCGTGACCGGATGGTGTCGTACGCCAGCCAGACCTATGGGCGATTCGCCTCATTCTGGAAAAGCACCCCCGGTTCGTTCAGCAATTACAAGGAGGCGTATCCGGCGGCGCTGGCCGAGGTCATCACCACGGCCGCGGAGCGCGCCGGGCTGACCCTCGACGACGTGGCCGTCATCCTGCCGCACGGGGTGAACACCATGTCGTGGCACCGGTTGTGCGTGCAGATCGGATATCCCGCCAAACGGGTCGTCCTCGACAACGTCGCCGTCGCCGGGCACAGCTCCTGCGCCGATCCGTTCATCAATTACTGCACGGCGATCGACGATGGCAGGATTCGCCCGGGTGACGCCTACATGATGGTGGCCGCCGGATTGAGCGGGACGTTCTCGGCGATGGTTTTCCGTCACTGAACGTACCGGACTCCGCGATGCATTTCCGTCGCTGAACGCACCGAATGGAGAAACCGCCGTGTACGTAACTCCGCCGCCGGAGGGCTCGCCGGCCGAGCCGCCCGGAGCTCCGAGCACCCTGCCGTTACGCCTCGGCTCCTGCCGGCACGTCCTGTTGCCGCCGGGAGAGTGGGAGGCGTCGGAGGACGACCGGCGGACCGTCACACGGCACTACGACGAGATGCTGGCTCTCTACGGCGTGAACCTCCCGTTCACCGAGCTGGCCGGCGATCACCGCAACACCTACGCCGACCTCGGGGCCGCCGTCATCCAGCCGGACACGGATGGCGCCGACATGCTCATGCTCGCCTACTCGACGCCGGACTACGACGCCCGCCGATCGGCCACCTCCGAGCTGGTTGGACTGCTGGGCGACAGGCCCCTGCCGTACCTGGTCTCCGATGAGGGAACCGTCGCGCCGTTCACCGCGCTGAGGCTCGCCGGCGCGCACGCGCGGTGGGACGCGACGGAGCGAGTCCTGCTGCTGATCATGGATCAGGCCGGAACACGTCCGGTGAGTCCCGTGCCGCCGTCGGCCGTCGTCGATCAGGACTCCGTGGTGGCGCTGACGCTGGTCAGGTCGGCGGCCCCGGCGGGTATGCGGGTGCGCCAAGCCACCGGAATCGTGGAGGCGCACGTGCCGGCCGCTCTCGCCGCGGCCGTCAAGGAGCTGCTTCCCAGCGCCGCGCCGTACTCACTTGTCCTCGGCGCGGGGCTGGCCGGACTGCCGGCCCCCGCCGAAGCCGGAGAGGTGCTCCGCGCCCGCCCGGGGCTGGGCTGCACCGGCGCGTGGGCGACGCTGGCCGAGCACGCGACCCGGCTGCTCGACGGTGGGCGCCCGGTGGTGCTCGCGGAGTACGACCCCGAGTACGAGTTCCTCGCCCTGGCCGTCCTGGCTGGCTCATGATGGTGGCCAAGACCACGGAGAGCCACCCGCCGGCGGCCCCCATCTCCCGCCAGATCCTCCGGCAGGCGGGCCCGATGACGATCGGCGAGCTGGCCGGCGTCGTCGCCCCGATCATCATGGTGTCGATGCTCGGACGGGCCGTCGGCGACCACGCCCTGATCGTCCGCTCGCTCTACTGGCCGCTGGAGCTCGTCTACATCGCGATCCAGTTCGCCTACGGCACCAGCAGCCAGGTCGGCGCGGCGATCAGCTTCGGCGCCGGCCGCAAGAACGAGGTCGGGACGCAGGCCGTGGGCCTGGCCGTGCTGTGGGCGGCGATGGCGACGATCATGGCGGTGGCGCTCTGGGTCGCCGCGCCGTACCTGGCGGACGTGCTGCACGTCGGGCCCGGGGCGCGCGATGACTTCCTGGCGCTGGTGCGCTGGTCGGGGATCTGCCATCCGGCGCTGGCGATACCGGTCCTCACCGCGGCGAGCCTGCGCGGCGCGGGCCACCCGAAGGCGGGCACGGCGGTGAGCACGACCGGCGCGGTGCTGGAGCTGGGCATCGTGGCGGTGTTCGGCGTGGGCGGCGGCCTGGGCGCCAACGCCATTCCCGTCGCGTTCGCGCTCGGCGGCGCGATCAGCGGCGCGCTCGGCCTGTTCCTGATGCGCCGCGCCGGTCTGTGGCCCGGCTCCGATCTCGAACTCCGCAAGCACGTGCGCCAGGCCCTCCGCCGGCTCACCTCGGTGGGCCTGCCGGTCGGCCTGTCGTACGGCATCCTCTCGGTCAGCAACTTCGTGCTGCTGATCATGCTGGGGCCGCTCGGGCCGCTCGTGCAGACCGGGTACGCGAACGCGCTCACCCTGCAGACGTTCGTCACGGTGCCCGGTGTCGTGCTCGGCTCCGCGACGGCGATCCTGATGAACCGGCAGCGTGGAGCCGGCCGGGAATCCGAGCTGGGCCACACGTTCCTGTCCGGTCTGAGGATCTGCGCGATGGTCTACGTGCCGCTGGTCGCGGCCATGTGGCTGGGCCGCGACTGGCTCGCCGGGCTCAGCACGACCGATCCCGGCATCCAGGCGGAGACCGCCCGGTTCCTGACCATCGTCGGGCCCACGTACGTCTTCCTGGGGCTCTCGTTGCTGACCCTGATCGCCATCGAGCAGACCGGCATGGGGGCCCTGGCCACCACGCTCAACCTCATCTACTTCACCACCATCACCGCCCTCGGTGGCTGGCTCGCCCGTTCGGAGCACAGCTCGACGGGCCTTTACTGGACAGTGGCGGTGCTCAACTCGATCGCGTTGCTGATCGACATCTACATCGCCCTGCTCATCCGGCACCGTGCCCGGAAGGCGCTGGACGCCACGCCCGCATGACCGTGTCCCCTTCGCACTCAGGTAGGAGCACGCATGGATCACCCGTCCACCGCGATCCGGCACACCGTCGCCTTCCACGGCGAACGCACCGCCACGGCGCCCCTGACATGGGCCCAGGAGCAGGTGTGGAACGACATGCGGTGGATGCTTCCGGACATCGCGTTCTTCGACATCTCGCTGGGCGTCCCGATGCCCGCCGGCGCCTCCCTCGCCCAGATCACGGCGCAGATCGGTGAGCTGGTGAGCCGCCACGAGTCGCTGCGCACGCTCTTCTCGCCCGACCCGAACGGCCTGCCGGAGCAGCGCGTGCTGGCGGCCGGACAGGTCGACGTCGACGTGCTGCGGGACGGAGGCGACGTCCCCGACGCGGTGTTCGAGGACTTCCGCGCGCGGTGGAGCCGCCAGGGGTTCGACACCGCGCGGGAGATCCCGGTCCGCTTCCTGGTCCGCCACGTCGCAGGCGGCGCGTCCACGGTGGTGGTGTGCACCTCGCATCTGGCGGCCGACCACGCCGCTCAGCGACTGCTGGTCGCGGAGCTGACCGCGCTGGTGGAAGCGGCCATCGCGGGTACGGCGGCGCCCCCTCCGCGGCCCGCCCGCCAACCGGTCGACCAGGCGGCGCTGGAGGCGTCGCCCGCGGGTGAGCGGCTCTGCGAGCGGGCGGTGGAACACTGGCGCCGCCACCTCACGACGGCCCCGCCGAGCATGTTCCCCCACCGCGGCACGAGAGCCGGCCAGACTCCCCGGTTCTGGCGTGGCGAGCGGATCTCCCGTGCCGTGCCGCTGGCGCTGCGGGTCCTGGCGCCTCGCTACCGGAGCGGGCCGTCGAGCGTCCTGCTGGCCGCCGTCGCCGCGCTCCTCGCCGGCTCGACGGGCCTCGACCGCTGCGCGCTGCGGCTGATCGTCGACAACCGGGAGCTGCCCGAGGCCCGATACGTCGTGAGCACGCCGACGCAGGAGGTCCTCATCACGCTGCCGGTCGATCAGGACTCCTTCGGCTCACTGGTGCGAGCCTCCTGGGCGGCCTCGACCGCCGCCCACCGGTACGGCCGGTGCGACCCCAAGCGCATCGACGAGGTCATCGACGAGGTAGCGAAGGCCCGGGGCGTGGAGCTCGACCTCGACTGCTTCTTCAACGACACCTGGTCGGCCTTCCAGCAGGCGGATGGCGCCGGGGATCCGGACGCCGTCCGCGCCGCCGTCGCCGACTCCCGGTTCCAGTGGGTGGACCGATACGACCGGGACAACGTCGACTTCTTCTTCACCACCTTCGACACGGCCGAGTCGACCGAGCTGATCAGAATGAGCCTGCTGGTGGACACCCGGACCATCCCGCCGGCCGCCGCGGAGGAGTTCCTGCGCCGGGTGGAGGCACTCTTGGTGGCTCTCGCCACCGGCGTCCTCGCCGACGTCCAGCCGTCGGCCATACCTCCGGTCGCCGGCTTGTCCGACACCGGCTTGTCCGACACCGGCTTGTCCGACACCCCCAACTCCGACACCACCAACGCGGAAGCGGAGGTCCCGTCATGACCGTCCACCTCGACCTGCCCGAACAGCTCTCCCCGGCGCAGGTGCGGGCCATCGCCGACCGGCTCGCCTACAGCGTGGAAGGGATCAGCGCGCTCGAGGTCCTCGCGTCACCCGGCACGCCGCCCGTGCTCGCGCTGTCGCACGACGGTCGCCTGGCCGGCGAGGAGATCGGCCGGATCGTGGCGGAGCTGACCCGAGAGACGATGGCGGCGCGGGTGAGCGATCCGGTGGTCGTCCGCGAGCGGCGGCCGGATCGACAGCACGCAGGGCCGCCTCCCCTCACCCCATCGCCGGGCCCTTCCCTAGACGGGGCCGCCGCCGCGCGGCCTGTGCTCCACCGGGCCTTCGACACGATCTTCCTGAACCTCGCTCATGCCGCCGGGGCGGAGGAACGACGCTGTCCCGCGCTGATCGACCTCCGGGTGATGGAGCGCTGCCAATACGTGAAGCTGTTTCCGCAGAACGCCTACCTGGTGGACGAGCTCCCCCACCATCGGCCGCTGCTGGCCGGGCTTCGGGACGGCAGTGCCACTCTGGACGAGGTGCGCCGGCCCAGCCGCTACATGCTCAACCCGGCCCTGTGCTTCCACATCTACGACGAGTTCTCCGGCACCCGCTCCGATGGCGGGCTCACCGTCGTGACCGTCGAGGGCGACTGCTTCCGGCACGAGGCCACCTGGCGGCTGAACGACTTCCGGCTGCCGTCGTTCACGATGCGAGAGATCGTCTTCTTCGGCCCCGCCGACGAGGTGGAGTCGCTGCGCGGCACGCTGCTGGAGCAGGTGTGGCAGCTCTACTGTGAGCTGGGCCTGTACGGGCGGGTCGAGACCGCCACCGACCCGTTCTACTACGTGGAGGATTCGGCCATGCGCCAGCACCAGCTGCTGGCCCAGACCAAGTACGAGCTGGTCGCGTTCCGGCCGGGCGGGGCCGAGTCGGCCATCGCGTCGTTCAACAACGTCCGCGACGCGCTGTGCCGGCAGTTCGACATTCAGGGCACGGACGCGGGGGCCGTGCATTCGGGATGTGTCGCCTTCGGCGTTGACCGCTGGGTGGAGCTGACCCTGGAGGTCTTCGGCACCGACCGTCGGGGGTGGCCGAAGCCGATCCTGGAAGTCTGCCCCTGAACCTCCCGCCCGCAGCGTCGCCGTGATCATGCAGGGTCTCCCGGAAAGCTCGGGGACGTGCGGTTCCCCGGATCGTGATCATGCATGGATTCCGCCGTACGCGGTCTGATCAGGACCGGCACTGTTCGTGATCATGCGGTGTCCGCCCCGTCGGGCACACCCTCGTCATACATGATCACGCTGCACAAAGCGCCAGGCAGGACGGTGCGTACGGGAACATGTGCATGATCACGCCGAAAGTTTGGCCTAGCCGTCGTACCTGGTGGTGTGGTCCGGCCCGTGCTCGATGAAGGCGGCGACGGCGCGACGGTGGTCCCGCGTCCGCACCAGGTCGGCCGCCACCTTCGGGAGCATTTCATCCGATCTCGCCACACCGCCGGATTGGAAACCACGCAGGATCTGTTTCGTCGCCGCGTGGGCCCGAGTCGGGCCGGTGGCCAGCCGCATCGCGTAGGCGTGCGCGTCTCCGTGGAAGGAGTCCGCCGGGAAGAGAGCATTGACGACACCCCACTCGGCGAGTGTCTCGCCCCGATACACATCACCGGTCATCACGAGCTCGCAGGCGCGGGAGACGCCGGCGCGCTGGGCCAGGCGCTGGGTGCCGCCCATCGCAGGCGTGAAGGCGACCTTCCGCTCGACCAGCCCGAATCGCGCGGACCGCGTCGCGACGATGAGATCGCAGGCGAGAGCGATCTCGAAGGCGGCGGTGAGGGTGAGGGAGTGCGCCGCGAACACGGTCGGACAGGGCAGCCTCTCCAGCGTCTGCACGATGCCGAGGTGGGCCGACCAGAACGCCAGGGCCTCGTCAGGCGGAACCTCGTTGAAGATCTCGACGTCCAGGCCCGCGCTGACGACACGCCCGTCAGCGCGTACCAGCAGGCCGCGCGGGGAGTTGGCGGCCAGCCAGCCCACCGCCTCGGAAAACGCTCGCAGCATGGCGGTGTCGAACAGATTCGCGGGCGGCTTGTTCAGCGTGAGGACGGCGAGCGGCCCGTCGAAGGCCAGCCGTACCGGCGACGTCGCCGCGGACAGAGCCTCCGGCACAGCGCTTGTCTGGGCTGCCTCGGACGCCGCGTTGACCTGGGCTGCCTCCGGCGCCGCGTCGCCGGCCAGGGTGTCAGCCATCGCCGGCCCCTTGGGAGGCCGCGCCGAAGATGGCGATGGCGTTGTATCCGCCGAACCCGAACGCGTTGTTCTGCACGTAACGCAGCTCCGGTACGGCACGGGGCGCGCCGGTGACCAGATCGATGTCGAGTTCGACATCGCCGGGATCGACCGCGGTCGGCGGCACCAGCCGCTCTTCCAGCGCCAGACAGGCCGCGACCGCCCCCGCCGCGCCGGCCCCGCCCATCAGGTGGCCGACGGTGCCCTTGATCGCCGTGATGGCGGCGCGCGGGTACGTCTCGGCGAAGATCGCGCCTTCGGTGCTGTCGTTGGCCCGGCTGCCCGTGCCGTGCGCGAAGACGGCGTCGATGTCGTCCGCCTTGAGTCCGCACTGCTCCAGGGCACGCCGATGGCAGTCCACCACACCCTCGGGGTCCGGCGCGGTGAGATGGCGTGCGTCGTTGTTCACGGCCACGGTCAACAGCTCGGCGTACGGCCGGCGGCCGCCGGCGGCGGCGCGTCCGGTCCGCAGAACCAGGATGCCCGCGCCCTCCGACGGCGTGACGAAACGACGACCGCGGCTGAACGGCTGGCAGCCCACGGGGCCGATGGCGTGGAGGCTGCTGAAGCCGATGATGTTCTTCTCCGAGTACGCGTCGCAGCCGCCGACCACCGCTGTGTCCGCGACACCGGCCCGCAGCATCTCCAGCGCGCAGGACAGCGCCACGTTCGACGAGGCGCAGGTGTTGTGCAGGGTGAAGACCGGTCCGTTCGCGCCCACCGCGCGGGCCACGCCGTCCGCGATGGAGTAGCTGGAGAATCCGCCGGTGCCGGCGACGTCCTTCCGCCCGGCGACCAGGTCCTCCAGGACGTCGGCCTGGCCGTCGTTGGTGCCGACGCAGACCACCGCGTTCCGCAGCGCGGGGTCACCCGGCGTCAGCCCGGCGTCCGCGATCGCCTCCAAGGCGGCGTACTCGGCGAAGACCGAGGCGGCGCGGGGCCGCGCCCGGGTCGTCTCGCTGATCCGCTCCAGCGCCGCCGTACGCGCCGCCTCCGGCACCCGGCCACCGAGGACGCCCGGCTTCATGCCCGCGTAGAGCGGGGTCAGCTCCTCGAACCTGCGCCGCGCGGCGCACAGATCAGCCCAGAACGGCGCCACACCGGCACCCGCCGGAGAGATCATGCCGAGCCCGGTGACGAAGATCCGCTCATCCATCGCTTTCGTCCTTCCGGGACACGGTGACCGCGGCACGACGCCCGTCCGTGCCCAGGCAGCGGAGCACGGCACTCTGCGCCGGTCGCAGGCCGCGCACCAGGCGGAGGAACTCCGCGGTCACGAAGGCGCCGTTGCGCTCCGCCGGAGCGTCGCCAGCGTCGCCGAGCGGAGACTCGTCACCGTCGCGTAGCCACGCGTATCCGCCAGGACGGGCCGTGCTCTCCTCGTCCGCGGTGAACTCGAATCTGGCCGTGAGCTCGTCGCCCGCGGTGAGCACGCCATGCGCCACGCCCGATCGGCAGCGAAGGTCCCCGCCGTCGTGCCGCGCGTCGAGGAGCGTCTCCGGCGAGTACACGTCACCGACGAGGAGATGGCCCGTGCTCGATCCGCCGTTCGC
This sequence comes from Planotetraspora sp. GP83, assembly GCF_041262585.1. Lineage (NCBI taxonomy): Bacteria > Bacillati > Actinomycetota > Actinomycetes > Streptosporangiales > Streptosporangiaceae > Planotetraspora > Planotetraspora sp. GP83. The sequence goes on from NZ_JBGCBZ010000002.1 coordinate 138,047, forward strand.
GAAGGCGGAGAGCACCTGCCACAGCGACAACACCGGAGTCAGCTGACCCGCGTTGAGCGTGACACTCCGCCCGGTCGCGCCGAGCGTCAGGCTGACGGACGCGGACGCCGAACTGCTGTGGGCTTGCGGGAAGGCCTGAGCGGACAGGCGGCGGCCCTGCTCGGCCGCGTCGCGCTGGAGCTTGGCGACCGCGGCGGTGTTGCCGTACTCCGTGCCGATCACCACGGTGTCGTGGGTGCGCGGCCGGGACGGGTCCCCTCCGCTCAGCACCATGTACAGGCACAACCGGGTGAACCAGTCGCGGAACTGGTCTCCACCCGTGCCGACGACATCCCAGAGATCCCCCGGCAACTTCTCGGGGTCGACATCCGGCTGATCGGGGTCCTCCATGGCCAGCAACGCGACACTGCTCAGGTTGAACTGAAACACGCGACTCCCCACGCGACTCTTGTCGTCGCCGCCGAACGGCCTAGCTATCGGTCAATCCAGCGACATATCTGTCGATATCGCCCACAGTCCCGAACCCGTGGATATCTTCGTCGTCCAGGACAACGCCCAACTCCTCCTCGACGTTGACCACCACATCGATGAGCTTGAGAGAGTCGATGCCCAGGTCGTCCTGCAACTTCTGGCCGGGGGTGATCTCGGTGGACTCCGGGAGCTGACCGATCCGCCGCAGGATGGCGGCGATCTTCGGGTGAACGGCTGTATTCACGGCGCCTTTCCCTTGTTCATCGCACGAGGACGGCCAGGCATCCGCGCGACGGCACTGTCCTGCGCTGGTCCGACGATCCGCGCAGGCGGGACGTCGCACTGACCGCAACTCGTCACTGCCCCTCACAAGGGAGTATTCAGGCGCGTCGGCTCGGCGGCCAAGCACAGACGTGCGGCCCAAAGGGCATACCCGAACCGCCCTGTCCGATCTCGATCAGGCGCGGGTCTCGGCCGTCGTGGCATCGACGGAGTGGGGTTGTGCTTCGAGCGGCCCGTACAGGGCGATGCCAGGGATGGCGGTGGACGCCTGAGTGACCGCGCCGCTGACCGACCCCCTGGCATGAGTGACGCGGGACGACCACCGTCCCGGTGAGCGTCTTCCTATAATGACCGCCGTGGACGAGCGCGCTGATGAGCTGGTCGAGGTCGCGGCGAGGGCATGCCGGCGCGCGGGAGCCTATCTCGCCGACTCCTTCTCACGGCCTTTCCACGTGGGCACGAAGAGCGGCCGATACGACCTGGTCACCGAGTGCGACGCCGCGGCGGAGAAGATGATCAGGCGGGATCTGGCCGACGCCTTCCCCGGCAGCGTCGTCGTCGGCGAGGAAGACGGGGCGAGTGGCGCCGGAGACCTGACGTGGTACGTCGATCCGATCGACGGCACCCACAACTTCGCCCGTGGCATCCCGCTCTTCTGCGTCTCCATCGGGATTCAGCGGGCGGGCGTCCCGATCGGCGGCTGCGTGTACGACCCGGTCCGCGACGAGCTGTTCAGCGCCGATGCCCACGGGCTACGACTGAACGGCGCACCGCTGTCCGTTCCCGCCGGCCACGGTCCGGCAGATGACACGGTGGCGGATGACACGGTGGCGGATGACACGGTGGCGGATGACATGGTGGCCGATCCGGCCGGGGGCCGCCTGCCGATGCTGCTGACCGACATCCCCACGGCTGGTACGGCCGACAGCGCCGAGCTGAACCTCTTCTGCCGGATGCTGGATGCGGCGGACGTGCGCCGGATCGGCAGCTCCGCACTGGCGTTGGCCTATGTCGCCGCCGGACGCGCCGACGTGGCGGCCAACGCCGACGTGTTCCCCTGGGACATCGCGGCGGGGCGGGTCCTGGTGACGGCGGCCGGCGGACGGTTCACCGAGTTCCCGGGTCCCCGGCGGCCGGGGGCGCCGGGAGGCTTCGTTGCCTGGCTCCCGTCGTGTGACGCGCTCGGCCGCCTGCTGGTGCGGGAGATGAGCGGACTCCCGGCCCTCGGCACGCACTAGTGCTCTCAAGAGCCCCGGTCAAGTAAGGGAAGAAGGTGTGGGCCCCTTCCGCCCCGCCCTTGCCGCGTGATCATGCACATGTTCCCGCACGCACCGTCCTGCCTGGCGCTTTGTGCGGCGTGACCATGCATGACGAGAGTGCGCCCGACGGATGGACACCGCATGATCACAAACGGTGTCGGCACTGATCAGACCGCGTACGGCGGAATCCATGCATGATCACGATCCGGGAAACCCCACGTCCCCGAGCTTCCCGGGAAACCCTGCATGATCACGGCGACGGGTTACCTGACCGGCTCTCCAGTCGCTCTCTAGTGCTCGGAGCGGTCAGTTGCTCGGAGCGGTGCCCTCCACGAGTCCGTACTTGATGGCCGTGACCACGGCGGCCGTGCGGTTGGTCGCACCGAGCTTCAGCAGCAGGCTGCTCACCAGGCGCTTCGCGCCATGCTCGGAGATCCTCATGCGGGTGGCGATCTGCCGGTTGCTCAGCCCGTGGGCGAGATGGGCCAGCGCCTCCTGCTCCCGGAAGGTGAGCCGCGCGGAGCCGAGCGCGAGAGCCGTACCCCGTCCACGGCCGCGGCCGATCAGCATCCGCCCGAGATCAGCCGGGAGCGGCATCTCTCCCGACGCGAGCTGCACCAGAGCCCGCTCAAGGGCGTCGGCCTTCAGCTTCTGCCGGATGAGATAGCCGTCGGCAGGGCTCGCGGCGACGTCGAACCCGACCGAGACCTCATGTTCGTCGATCAGCAGCAACGTCCTCGGGACGGCGCCGTCCCGCCCGTCCCGCCCGTCCCGCCCGTCCTGTCCGTCCCGCCCGTCCGGCCTGTTCGCCGTGAGGTCGACGTCGGCCATGCTGTCCGGTGTCGACAGGACCACGTCGGCCTGCGTATGCTCCAGCACCCGATGCAGCTCACGCACATCGCCGGGGTATTCCGCCTTGATGGCGAGAGAAAGCGTCGGAAGCAACGTCTGTAAACCTAGGCGTAACAACTCGTCATTGATGAACACCACGACATGAACAATGGGGAGGTCCACTATTTCCTCCGTGCTTTTCTTTGCATCGATGGGTAGGCTCCTTCGGCCGGCGCGGAGACCGGCCGGGTGACGAAGCCGGCGCCAGGCGCCAGCCTGCAGTGTCGAATGATCGAGCCTCCGGCCGACACGCGGATGCCCGAAGGGGTCAGGAGCCTTTCCGCAGGCGCTCCGGTGACGAGCCGCCCAACGGTGACAATCACCACGCGTGCCGCACGATCACGTCGTGGAAGGCCGCGTGGCCGGTCATCGAGATGCCCTGGCCGCCAGAACAGGCTCGCGAAGTCCCGTTCTCGCAGGGCATCGAGTAAATGAAGTGCCTTCGACCGTCAGGTCGCGCCCGCCGCGCCATTGTGACCACCGGAGTGCAACTCCGGCACGTCCGTCGCAAAGCCAAATCGGCTCGCCGAGAAACTCTTCCCGCAACGGCCCCCCTCAAGGACAGCCAGATCGTGTACATCACAGCCCGCTAGCGAATGGCAGCTGTTAGTAAGTAAGGCTTCCTATCGATGCGGTGGAGGCTACCGGCGCGCCAGCGGAGCAGTCAAGGGTGCAGTGAGCCGCCCCATTTACTGCCAGGCCGTACGCACCCGTCTCTATCTGGGAATTCAGCTACATGAATATAGCCGGACCGCTTGGCGGCATCACGATGTCCTGCTGTGGGTCCATGCGCACGCCTCCCAGCATTTGGAACGTGTCGGTTCAGCCGCCCGCGTTCAACCCTCCCGGGCGTCACGTCCGTGGGGTCCATACGCACGGGTGCGGGGGGTGTCACCCCACGCCGCTGATCTTCTCGGGCTTGATGACGAAGATGACGCGCACCTGGTCGCGCCCGCCGTACCAGGGGTACGGCTTGCCCAGGTATTTCTGGGCGAGCATCTCGATATGGTCCACCGCGCCCTTGGTGGTCACGTCGACCACCCGGCCGCGCACCTGGAAGTAACGCGAAGGATTGTCCGGGTGCGATATGGCGACCGCCACGCGCGGGTCTCGCTCGATGTTCCGGGTCTTCACGTGGCTCTGCACGCTGTTGATGAGGACATGCTCGCCATCGGTGTCCACCCAGGTCTGGGTCACCTGGGGCGAACCGTCGGACATCAACGTGGCGAGGTAGCAGATACTCGGCTGGCGCAGCAGGGCGATCAGTTCTTCGGTGAGTTCCACGGCGTTCTCTCAGCTCGCTGGTTGTCCATGGGCCGGGGGCCGGCCTCGCGGGCAGATCCGGTGAGCACCCTGGACGGCTTCATCGCCGGACCCGGCAGGACACTTTGACTTCTCCCCCTTCGAAGGCGGACACCGCGGCGGCGGCCATCCCCCGTCCGAGTATCCCTGAGACCATGAGCAGCGCAGCACAACGCACTGGCGGTCATGCTCGTCATGACAGCCAGCGCGCAGTTCCTCCATCACATCGAGACGCTCATAGGACGGATCCCAAGAGTCTGGCCCTGCGAGGCCGCACCTCGGCGTGGGACAGCGGGGAACCCCTCAGGCAGTTGGAGACGACCGAGGTCACGGCGGCATCTGCTCGGTGAGGTAGAAGTGCCCACCGGGGAAGACCAGCATGTCGAAGGCCGCCGTGGTGTGCTCCTGCCAGGCCATCGCCTCGTCCAGTGTGGTGCGGGGGTCGTTGTCACCGGCGAAGGAGACGATCGGGCTGCTGATCAGACGGCCCGGCGGGGCACCGGTAGTGTTCGTCTCAGCGTTCGTGCGTCAGGCTCCTTCCGCGTTGGGGACAAGGACGGAGGAATCCCGCTCGGGCCCGTCATCGGAGGGGACCCGGGAAGGGAGCAGGAACAGCGTGGCCACCGCGCCGACGGCGACATCCCGATGCCGAACGCCACAAGCGTCACGGCGATCGGCAGATAGCCACCTGTGGGACCGTAGACGGCCATGACGCCCAGGCTGACGCCGACGAGCACCAACCCGCTCGCCACCACCGTGCGGACGCCGAGCGCCTTGGCCGGCACGGCACAGAGCAGAGATCCCGTCATCACCGCGGCGGCCACCGGAAGCAGCGCGGCGCCCGCCTTCAGCGTGGAGTAGCCGAGGACGAGCTGGAACTGCTCAGTCAGCGCGAACAGCATGCCGTTGACCCCGAACATGAGCAGAGCCGCGGTGCCACTGGCGCCGACGAACCTGGGGTTGCGCAGGATCGCCAGGTCACCATCGGATGTTTGGTCAGGGCCTGCCTGGCCAGGAAGAGGGCCAGGGCGACCACGCCGCCGCCGAGGCCGATGAGGGCGTCGGCCGAACTCCACCCGTCGCGAGGAACCGAGATCACGCCGTAGGTGATCGCGGTGAACGCGACGACGGACAGCACCGTGCCGACGAGGTCGATGGGGCGCGGGTTCGGGTCGGTGGACTCGGGCACCACGGCGAGCGCGCCCACCGCCGCGATGACCACGATCACCACGTTGGCGAGGAAGACCGAGCCCCACCAGAAGTGCTCGAGCAGGATGCCGCCGAGGAGCGGGCCGATGACGACGCCGAGCGAGGTGATGCCGCCCCACGCACCGATCGCCGCGGTCCGCTCCTCGGCCGGAAATACCTGGACCAGGATGGAGACAAGGTGCCCGGCATGAAGAACGAGGCGCCGAAGCCCATCACGGCGCGCGCGGCGACGAGTTGCGCGGGTTCATGTGCGAAGGCGCCGGCCGCGGAGGCGATGCCGAAGACGACGAGGCCGAACAGCAGCAGCTTCTTACGACCTAACCGGTCGGAGAGGCTGCCCGAGGTGAGCAGAAATCCGGCGAGCGCGAGCGAGTACGCGTCGACGATCCACTGCAAATCGCTCGGGGACGCGTGCAGCTCGCTCAACAGCGTCGGCAGGGCGACATTCAAGACAGTCAGGTCAATGGACACGCCGAACACGGCGAAACACAAGACGGCGAAAATCCACCACCTTCGCGGATCCCCCTGTGTCACACTTCATCCTCCTTTAATGCCGTTCCTGACATGCCGGAGCACCGCCTGCAAGCGCGCCTCACCAACCGGCGATGTTCCACCGCTAATAATCAGGCATTTCCCGCTACCGCAGCACCTGATCCGACGTAGCGCAGGTCCGCCTGGGTCACCGTGGCCCGACGGATCTTCGATTTCATCAGAGTCAAATACATATTTTTCCGCCTTCCATAAATAGGACCTAGCGGAGGCTGAGCGGCCTCGGGTCGGTCCAGACCGTGACGATGCACTCCAGACACTCCTCGCGGGTGGCCGTCGCCTCCTCGCCGGGCCCCTCGTGGATGCTCTCCTTGAGCAACTCCAGTTCGCGCACCCGGTTCAAGCATCGACTCACCCAATACGGAGTTGACTTCTAACTTCTCTCGCGTCCGCATGCGATCCTCCGTCGGATGATTTCCGATATTTGTGCCGAGCGTAGGGCGCCGCACTCGACCCGGTATCCCTAATTCCCGCACCCATGGCCGCCGGCAGTCCGCCGACCGGAGGCGACGCGCTCGCACCATAGGCCGGTGATCAAACTGCGAACCGCGCACTCGACCCGGGCTTGACAAGACTATTTTCCCGGGTGAAGCCACGCCATAACAACGGCGGTCCGGAAACGCCGACGCCGAATTCATTACAAGCGTCAACCCACACGCGGTTAGGGTGCGCCAGCCGGGGACGACGAGGCCGGACTCCGCTTCGTCCCGATCACCGAGGCTGTGGGGGGCGTCCCGATCGCGCTCGCTCTCGGCGCGATCGGCGTCTGCTTCCTGCGCGGCTCGCAGCCCGCCCTGGAACCCGCCACAGGACGGTGAGCCCACGCCGTACGGTCGGCGCCATATCGGTCAGCGAGGAGGCCGATATGGCGCGACCGAAACAGCACAGGCGCCAGGGGCGGGACGCGCCACGCCGACGAGGGACCCGATCACCTCAGCCCATACCCGTTGCTCATGACTGCGGCTTGGCCGAGACCTTGACAGACGGGGTCGAGAAATCACCATATAGCCACTCGTTATAACCCCAGGTAGGCACGGTCCAAGCTCTCATCACAAGCGGACTAGGCGGCCTGCGCGCGAATTTGGGCCCTTGCGTGCCCCACAAGCCGATGCTTTCCTAGGGGATCGTTAGGAAACCTTCCTAACTATGCCCGGGGCGCGCACCGCACCGCCCACGACGCGGTGCGCGTCCCGGGAGTCCATGGCTTCGTGTGGCCTCGTGTGGCCCCTCGTGCCGCTCGATGGACATCACAGACCTGGCGACCTGCGGCAGCTCGGAGACCCCCCATGCGGGACCGCACAAGCGTAGACCCTCGGACGAGGGCCACCGGCGACGGCACGATCGGCCGCGACTCGCAGCTCATCACCGGCGCTCCTCCGGACCCTTCTCAGGGACGTGGCGCGGTGAGTGCCCCTGGGGCGACGCGCCGGGGCGGCGTTCGACGGCTGGCGTCGTCCGTGTGGCTTCCATGGGTGTGCGGGCTCCTGGCGCTGATGACCATCGCCGGGGCGGAGCTGGTCGTCGGCGGCCGGCTCGACCCGGGGAGCCCGGTCCCGGCGATGGTGCTGAACGGCCAGCGATCATCCACGATCTCCAAGGCCCGGCTCGTGCGCATGGTCATGCGCTTCGCCGCGCGAGACCTGGACCAGCTCGCGGACGACCTGTCGCGGGCGACCGACCCGGCCTCGTTCGGCGCGCTGCTCAGGGACTTCCAGAACAAGCGGCACAACCCGTACCGCAGCGTGTACGTCCTCGACCCGAGCGGACGCCTGCTCGCTCAGGCCGGCGGGCAACCGCACGCCGACCGTCTCTCGGTGGTGCCGACGAGCGCCGGCAGCACGGACGCGATCGACATCGACCACGTGCCGGTGATGTTGCACTACGCGCCGCTGGGCTTCGGCAAGAACGGGCGGGCGGTCGCCGTCGGCGAGTACGACCTGACCGGCCTGCGGCGCGCGGTTCACGTCAGGGGGACGGCGACGGCGTGGGTGGTCAACTCAAGAGGCGAGGTCATCTACTCGACCGCGGGTTTCACGGCGTTCCAGCAGCTCGGGACCCCGGAGCTGCGCGCCGCGGCCCTCTCGCTGGCGGGCAGGTCACAGGTGTCGCTGCTCGGTCAGGCGGGCTCGCAGCAGATCGTGGTGTCCGTGCCGATACGCGGGAGGGGCAGATGGCCCGGACCACTGTGGAGGCTGGTGATCGCGCGGAACGTCGACACCGTCGGCCTGCCGGGAAGCCACGCCCGCGACCAGGCCCTTCTCGCGGCCCTGGCGACGGCGGTGGTGACCGCCGGCACGTTCGGCTGGCTGTACGTGATCTGGCTGCGCCCGCTGCGCCGGCTGGTGCGTGACGCCGAGCGTCTCGCGGCCGGTGACCTGAGCGCCCAGGTGCAGGTCCGCCGATACGACGAGCTGGGCCTGGCCGCCCGCGCGCTCGAACGCGTCCGGATCACCCTGATCCGCGACGTCGCACCGGCCGCCGGGCCGGGCCTTGACCGGCGGCTGAGCCTGCCGCCCGGAAGGGAGTCGTGATGGTCTACTACCTGTACGGGGTCTTCGCCTTCTCAGTCGGAGCGCTGTTCGTGGCCGGTCTGGCCGAGCGCCGGGGCCACCAGCGCCACCTGGCCGAGATCCCGGTGCGCATCCTGGTCAACGGCATCCGCGGCAAGAGCTCTATCACCCGCCTGGTCGCGGGCGCGTTGCGCGCGGGAGACCTCGGCGTGGTGGCGAAGACCACGGGCACCGCCGCTCGGTTCATCCATCCGGACTCCACCGAGGAGCCGGTTTACCGCAAGTTCGGGATCGCGAACGTCGTGGAGCAGATCGGCGTCGTGCGCCGCGCCGCCGCCGCCAACCCGGACGTCCTGGTGATGGAGTGCATGGCGATCCAGCCCGCGCTGCAGGAGCTCAACCAGAAGGTGCTGGTCCGCTCCACGATCGGCGTCCTCAGCAACGTCCGTGAGGACCATCTCGAGGAGATGGGCCCCACACTGGACGACGTGGCCAGGTCGCTGGCCCGGTCGATGCCGACCGGCGGCGTCTGCGTGACCGCCGAGCGGGATCGCCGCGCGTTGCTGGAGCGCGAGGCCGCCAGGCGCGACTGCAGGCTCGTGGTGGTCGATCCGTCCGAGGTCACCGGCGACGAGCTGGCCGGTTTTCCGTACCTCGCGTTCAAGGAGAACGTGGCGATCGCCCTCGCGGTCGCCGCCGAGCTCGGCGTCGGCCGGGAGGCGGCGTTGCGGGGGATGTACGCCGCCCCGCCCGACCCGGGCGTGCCGTCGGTCGAGGACTACCACACCGAGGACGGCACCGTACGGCTGGCGAACATCTTCGCGGCCAACGATCCGCAGTCGACCGTCATGAACTTCCGCCAGCTCGCCGCGGCCGGAAAGATCAAGCCGCCGTTCATGACGCTGATCAACTGCCGTCCCGACCGGATCGCCCGCAACGCCCAGATGAGCCGCCTCGTGGCCGAGCTCGACACCGACATCCTCGTCCTCATCGGGCATCCGACCAAGTCGGCGTTGGACGCGGTCCCGGCGGACTGGCAGGGCCGCGTCCTGGACCTCGGTGGGCCGGACCGGGATCCCGCCGACATCTGGCACAACATCACGAGACACGTCACCGGCAACACCTCGCTGATCGCGATCGGCAACATCCACGGTCAGGGCGAGCGGCTGCTGGAGCATCTCGAATCCCTTCGCCACCTGCCCACACCCCTGGAGGCACGGTGATCCCCTCCCTGCCGACCGACCTGCCCGCCGAAGCCGCCACGCTGGGCCTGGCCATCGGGCTGCTGTTCGGGCTGTGCTGCTACCTGCTCACCAACCTGTCCCCCGGAGGGATGATCACCCCGGCCTGGCTGGCGATCACCCTGCTGGAGGACTGGCGCCGGATCGCCATGATCATCGCGATCACCGTGCTGACCTGGGGCGGAGCCGTGGCCGCACGCAAGGTGATCATCCTGTACGGCAAGCGGCTGTTCGCCGGCGTCGTCATGCTCGGCGTGCTGCTGCAGATGACGCTCTCGCTGTTCCTGATAAGGGAACATCCGCTGCTGTTCGGCTACCAGACGCTCGGCTTCATCGTGCCGGGGCTCATCGCCTACCAGTTCCTCCGGCAGCCTGTTGTGGCGACCGCGACCGCCGCCCTCACCGTCACCGGGCTTACCTATGCCGTCCTGGTCGGCGGACTCCTGCTGTTCCTGCCCTGGTGACGTCCGCGGAACCTCAAGAACTTCGAGGACCTCAAGGACATCAAGGACATCAAGGGCGTTCCGAATCGGTGAGGCGAAGGACCGATGAGACTCAAATCGACACGGCATGACCAGGTGTTGCTCGAACCGCTGCGGCCCGCCGCCGCGAGCCGGCGCCTCCGCTGGCGGAGGCCGCTGATCGCCTCACTGATCGTCATCGGCGCGGCCCTGGCCTGCGGCTTCGCGTGGCGGAGCAGCGGTGGCGACGAGCTCACCTTCGAGCGGTTCGCCCGCCAGCACCGCACGATCGTCAGGGACGGTGACGGGCGGACCCTCGCGATGCTGACCGACGGCGCCCGCACCGTGGTGTTCATCGGCCTCGAACGCACCTTCGCCGAGCCCAGGGCGACGGGGGCGACCGTGACCACTCGCGCGCACGTCCGCCTCGCTCCGCGCCCATGGCACAGCGGGGCCGAGATGGAGGACTGGTTCACCAGATGGTTCGCCGCCACGCGGAACAGCCAGGCCCCTGACGTGCTGGACATCGCCGCCCAGTATCTCGACGGAGCACCGGCCCGGCGTGACGGCAAGGGCCTGCGGTACGCCGGCGAGGCCGACTACGGTCCGCTGGGCGAGGACGAGCGGGTGGAGGCCGCCGACTTCAACGACTACCTGGGGCTTCGCTGGACCTACGGCCGCCTCGTCCGCGAGCCGAGGCCCCAGTTCCACAACTCCCTCGACTGCTCGGGCTTCCTGCGCATGGTGTACGGCTACCGCTCGGGATATCCCCTGGAATTCAAGCCGCCGACCGGCCGGGCCCTGCCCCGCAGGGCCATCTTCATGGCGGAGAAGGGCCCGGGCGTCGTCATCGTCCCCGACAGGCACCGCCGGGCCACGAACTACACCCGGCTCCAGCCGGGAGACCTGCTGTTCTTCAACGTCAGCCCGAACGACGGCGACGACATCGACCACTCCGCCATCTACCTCGGCCTCGACTCGCAGGGACACCATCGCTTCATCTCCAGCCGCAAGACCGCCAACGGCCCCACCATGGGCGACATCGGTGGACGCTCGGTGCTCGACAGCCGGGTGGGCCTGTACGGCCAGGGCTTCCGCGCCGCGCGACGACTGTGAAGGTGGCCGCGCTCGATTCTTCCCCGGGCGCTCGGGCTTGACGGGTGTATGGGGCTTTGGCGTGTGGCTCGGGACGTTTTCACGGAGGGTTCGGAGCGTTTCACCGGGGACTCGGGGCGTTTTCACGGGGGACTCGAGGCTTTGACGAGGGCGGAAGGCTTTTACGGGGCTGAGACGGGCCGACGGCGGGGCTGCCGGCAGTCGGCGTGCCAGTACGGCCACCAGTCAAGTGACTCAAGCGCCCCTGTCGCCCTGATTCATACCGTCCCTTATGTGAACGCCGTCTGGAGATGTCGTCCCGTCGGCGAGTCAGCCGCGATTTCCGTACCCGAAATGCTGGAAGAAGATCACATGCGCCGCACCGTCCTCCCCGCGACCGTTCTGCTCGCCACACTGGGGATCACCGCCATCGCTCCGTCGGCCGACGCCGTCGTGTCGCGGCAGGCCGCCCCCACGGCGGCGCGCCATGCCGACCCGCGCGTGCCCGCGGGCTTCGCCGAGCGCCAGGCCCACGTCAACGGCATCACCGTCAACTACGTGCGCGGCGGGCACGGGCCGACTCTCGTGCTGCTGCACGGATATCCCGAGAGCTGGTACGAGTGGCGCGGGATCATGCCGGCCCTCGCCGAGCACTACACCGTCATCGCCCCCGACCTGCGGGGCGCCGGTGGCTCCAGCGCCCCGGAGGGCGGCTACGACAAGAAGACGATGGCCGCCGACCTGCACGGCTTGCTGACCAAGCTCGGCCTGGACCACCACATCAACCTCGTCGGCCACGACATCGGCACGATGGTGGCCTACTCCTACGCCGTCCAGCACCAGGACCGGGTCGCCAAGCTCGTGCTCAGCGAGGCGCCCATCCCCGACAAGAGCATCTACAACTTCCCAGCGCTGACCCCGCAGGGGCCGGGTGTCTGGAACTTCGGATTCTTCAGCGTTCTCAACGGCCTGCCCGAGCAGATCATCGACGGCCGCGAGCGGCTGTGGGTCAAGAAGTTCATCAGCCTGATCGCCGTCCACAAGGACCGCGCGGCCGACCCCGCCGCCATCCGCGAGTACGCCGGTCACCTGCGCGACGACCGCAAGCTCAGGGCGAGCTTCGAATGGTTCCGCGCCCTGAACCAGGACGTCGCCGACAACAAGGGCTTCGCGAAGCACAAGCTCCGCATGCCCGTCCTGGCGCTGGGCGCCGACCACAGCCTCGGCCGGTTCGTTCCCGGCCAGGTCAAGCAGTACGCCAACAACGTCAAGGGCGACGTCATCGCCGACTCCGGCCACTGGATCTACGAGGAGCACCCCAAGGAGATGACCCGCAAGCTCCTCGACTTCCTGGCCTGAGCCTGACACCCCCCGATCACGTACAGAAAAGAACGATGTGATGACATCCCAGCGCCATGCTCAGGCGAGCCGGCGGACCTTCCTCGCACGCGCGACGGCCGCCGCGGCCATACCCGTCACCGCCGGCCTGTTCGCGGGCCGCGCGGCGGCGGAAGCCGTCGATCTGCCCGACTACGCGGCGATACCTTCGGCCTCGCTGGGGCCGGCGGTCAACGCCAAGGGCTACTTCGTCGGCCAGATCAAGGGCAACCTCTACTGGGTCACCGACGGGTACTACCAGGCGATGTTCCTGACCACTCGGCAGGGCGTGGTGCTCGTGGACGCGCCGCCGACCATCGGGCACAACCTGCTGCGCGCCATCGAGGAGGTCACCCAGGCCAACGGCAGGCCGAGCACGGTGACGCACCTGGTTTACTCGCACTCCCACGCCGACCACATCGGAGCCTCGGTCATCTTCGGCAAGGACGTCGTCCGCATCGGTCACACCGAGACCCGTACGCTCCTCCGCCGCGACAAGGACCCGAACGGCCCCAACCACTCGCCGGACAACATCTTCATCTACGCCCCCGACCAGGAGACCCTGATGGTGGTGGACGTGATCTACCCGGGGTGGGTGCCGTTCACGAATCTCGCCGTCTCCCAGGACATCCCCGGCTGGATAGGCGCGCACGACGTGGCGATGAACTATCCGTGGAAGACCCTGGTGGGCGGGCATCTCGGCCGCCTCGGCGTCCGCGCCGACGGCCACCTGCAGCGGCAGTAAATCGCCGATCTGGAGGCGAGCACCCGGGACGCGATGGCCACCGTGGATCCGACGCCGTTCTTCCAGAAGTACGGACCGGCGGGAAACGGCTGGGCGATCTTCAAGACGTACCTCAACGCCGTCGCGCAGCAGGCGGCCTCCCCGGTGGTCGCGAAGTGCACCGGGACCCTGGCCGCCGCGGACGTCTACACCATCGACAACGCCTTCACCATGCTGGAGTCACTGCGGATCGACTCGGGCCTGCTCGGGCCGTTCGGCATCCACCCCTGAGGCTCGTACGGTGGACACCGCCGATCTTCATGGCGGTGTCCACCTCGCCTGTTCAGGACCGGCGCTTGGGAGTGTCGGCGTAGCGGGCGCGCATGATCTCACCCGCGGCCGGACCGGCGGTGAAGACGAAATCATCGCCGTCGACGCGGCGCCCGGTCGCTCTGTCGACCACGACCGGCTCGACCTCCTCGCCGATCTCGGCGTCGACCAGGATCATGCTGCGCTTGCCGGGGTCGAGCCGGGCGTTGCCCCACGCGGCCAGGGCCGATTGGGGCCCGCGCTCAACTGCCGGTCATCACGGCGTGCATGCGCACGTGCGGAAGGGCCTCGGACCCTCTGTTCTGACGCTGCAAAGTACGGCCGAGCAGCAGGTGGGCGTACGCCTCTGCCGGGTCCTGCTCCAGCACCCGGCGCAGCTCGGCCTCTGCCCTGCCGAGCTGGGCCGAGTGGTAGTACGCGCGAGCGAGGAGCAGCCGTACGGACAGGTTGCCCGGGTCCTCGGCGACGACGTCGGCCAGGATCCGAGCGGCCGTGATGTAGTCCTTCGCCTCGAAGAACAGCGCTCCGCGCCGGTACTCCTCGGCGAGCATAGTCGTGTTCATGGTCGCTCCTTCCTGCGGTGTCGCCAGCCCCCAACGTAGTTTGAGCGCTCAACTATTCCGCGGGTGCACGGACGCGACCGCGCCTCGCATGCCGGGGACGTTCCAGTCTTCGGAGTGCCGCTGATCAGCCGTCGTAGGACTCCGGGTCGGCCTCGCGGGCCTGGTCGGCGGCGAGGTTCGCGACGGCCGTCTCGAGGTCCTCGTCAGCGGCGTCGTCCAGCTCGGCGTCCCGGTCCGCGTCCTCGTCCGTGAGGTGCACCGCGGCCTCTTCGGCGCTCGCGGCGCCGGCGTCGATGCCCACGTCACGACCGAGCAGCTCACCCGACCGGTCGCCGTCCTCGCCGACCAGCCTGCCGCTGCGCGGCTCCTCGTCCTCCCACCGTCCGGCGAGCCGGGCCGGGTCCAGCTCGGGCTCCTCCTCGGCCAGCAACTGGTCGAGGGACTCGCCCTCGGCGGCCTCGGCGGCGGTCGTGCCGTACCTCTGTCCGGCCGACCAGCGCTCGGCCGCGGTCAGGCCTGTGTTGAGCGGATCGTCGTCAAGGTCATCGGTCAGCAGGGAATCGGAGGGCTCCAGCACCCCGTCGTCCTCGATCATGTCCTCCTGGACGTCTTCCTGAAACTCGTCCTGGAGCTCGTCCTGGAACTCGTCGTCTTCGGTGGCCATGGCAAGCCTTTCGGCAGTAGTGATCGGTAGTGATTGGGCAGTGATTCGGCGGTGATTCGGCCAGACCGGTGCGAACCGGCTGCGCGGCGACCAATCATGTCAAGTTATCCGGAGTCCCGCCCGGCCCACCCCGGCGTCGGCGGGTCGGCGCCCGAAAGGACCGGTCAGCGGCCTGTTACGACTCCTGAGCGTAGGTGCTGATCTCGATCAGATCGCGGTCGGGGTCGCGTATGCCCATGGTTCGGTGTTCACACTGGTCCGCAACGGAGCCGTTGTGTCGGAGCCGTCTGATACATGTGTGGCATGGGCGTGAGCGTGGATGAGTTCCTGGAGATGCTGGCCAGACTGCCCGAGGTCGAACAGGCCGACAGCGACAACTGGATCTCGCTGAAGGTGCGGGGCAAGGGTTTCGGCTACCTGTGGGAGAAGACGGAGACCGTAGGGCTCAAGGCGACGATCGAGGAGCAGATCGCGCTCGTCGCGGAGCGTCCGGAGGTGTTCGAGGTCCAGTTCACCACAGGCCGGTTCGGCTGGGTGGTGGTGCACCTGGCCAAGATCGATGCCGACGAGCTGTTCGAGCTGGTCACCGAGGCATGGTGCCTGACGGCGCCCAAGCAGCTGGTCGACGTCCACGAGGCCGCCGGCCTGGGCCCCCAGGCCGGTCGGCACCCGTGACCGTCCACGATGCCTCATGTGCGAAGGGCAGGGCCTGATCCCGTCCTGAGGGGCATGGTTCCGATGACCACGCTGGCGTTCAGCTCGTCGGAGCCGGCCGTTCTCGGGATCAGCCCGTTGCGGGCGACGATCTCGGCGGTCTCCCTGGCCTGGCCTTCGCTCATCTCGACCAGCAGGAAGCCGCCCGGCGCCAGCCATAGTGGCGCGGCGGCGGCCACCCGGCGCACTACGTCGAGCCCGTCGGCGCCACCGTCGAGCGCCATCGGCGGCTCGTGGATGCGGGCCTCCGGAGGCAGCAGCCTGATCGCCCCAGTGGGCACGTACGGCGCGCTGGCGACCAGGATGTCGACTCGGCCTCGCAGCGTGGCGGGCAGCGGCTCATAGAGGTCGCCTTCGTACACGTGGCCACCGGCGGCGGCGACGTTCCGGCGGGCGCACCGTACAGCCGCGGGGTCCATGTCGACGGCGTGGAGGTCGACTCGGTCCAGGGCCGCGGCCAGCGCGGCGCCCACCGCGCCCGAGCCGCAGCACAGATCGACGACGACCGGTGACCGGCCGGATGTCTTCCCCGCAGACCCGGTGGAGTCGGCGGAATCGGCGGAGTCGGTGTGATCGGCGGCAGGGCGGGCGAGGGTGACGGCCTCGTGGACGAGGAACTCGGTGCGGCGGCGGGGGACGAAGACCCCTGGGTCGACGGCTATCCGCAGGCCGCAGAACTCGGCCCAGCCGAGGACGTGTTCGAGGGGCAGGCCCGCGACGCGCCGGTCCACCATGGCGGCGAGATCGGCCGGCGTGCGTGCCGTGGAGATGAGCAACCGCGCCTCGTCCTCAGCGAAGACGCAGCCGGCGGCGCGAAGCCTGGTGATGACGAGGGACCGGGGGTACGAGGGGGAAACCGACATGGAGCGCCTTTCGGAACGCCTATGGGCGCTCCCTCGGTCACCTATATCGGGTCGACCGCACAGCCGTGAGATGAGAGCACCCAGCCTGATACAGCGGTAATGGGTCTCACCTCCTAGGTCCGTGCACTGCTGAGGACGGCCACACTACCCGAGCCGGATCGCCGCCCCGGCACAGCCCCCACCGCAGCTCCATCTGATCGCGGCTTCAGCTGACCGTCGAGGGCACCGGCTCGGGGCTCTTGGCCTGCCCGGCCTGGGTCACGACCCGCGATCCGGCGACGGATGACGGCGGTGGCGCCGCTGACGGCGAACGCCAGCGGGATCACCCACCAGCGGGAGCCCCTTCCGCACTCGGCTGCCCCAATCCCCGCGAACTGTGCGGGTTGTGGCATGACTGAGTCATACCCGAGGGCATCTCGCCGGCGGCGATCCATCAGAGGGCGGCTCGGCCGACGCCCGTCCCGGCGCCGAAGCCCTGCCGGGTGAGCCAGCCGAGGGTGTAGTCGGCGACCTCGTACCACCCGCTGTCGATGGTCAGCGAGTGGCCGCGATCGGCGAACTGCTTCAGCTCGGTGACGGCGGGCGAGTCGCCGTACAGCTTGAAGGTGGCGCGGGTGACCACGTCGGGGACGGTGTGGTCCTTCTGCCCGGAGATCAGCAGCAGCGGTCCGCGGGTGGCGTTGGCCGTGTCGATGGCTGCGGGCGAGTGCGAGCTGAAGTTCGCGAACGCCGCCTCGAACAGGGGGCGCCCCGGCGAGGGGATCGTCCACCGCGCGTACAGCTCGTTGGACTCCTTCTCCGAGATCGCGTTGCCGAAACCGAAGCGGAACTGGGCGGCGGTGAGGGATACCGCGCGCTTGCGGTTGGCCGGGTTGCCGAGGACCGGGAAGCCCGAGCGGAGCTGCGCGAGCGGCAGCGGCTTGACGCCCTTGATCTGCGCCGGGTCGATCGCGACGGCCGCCCTGCCGTACCCCATGCCGAGGAGCTTCTGGGCGATCAGGCCGCCGAAGGAGTGGCCGATGAGGATGGGCGGCTGCTCCAGCGCCCTGATGGTGTGCGCGTAGTGCTCGACGACGGCGTCGATGCCGACCCCTGCCACGGCCTCGGGAGTTTCGCGGGCCTCGGCCACCATGGGGGACTCGCCGGGCCAGCCCGGCGCGATCGGGTCGTAGCCCTGGGCGCTGAAGACGTCCATCCAGGGCCGCCACGAGGTCGCGTGGAGCCAGAGGCCGTGGATGAACAGGACGGGGGTGCGGGTCTCCGACATGATGCCGTCTCCTTGAGTCGTGTCCGGGCTTTCGCTACCGGCTTTCGCGGCTTTCCTGTCCGGCTTTCGGCCGGCTCGCTGATGACTCAAGGTTCCGCCGACCGTCATGCCCGGCGACACGGTCAAATGACTGGCGCATGACGGGTCACGTCCCGACTGGCTCTTTAAATCCCCTATCCCTCCTGCTGTCCGTTCATCGCGGCGAGGGCGTCGCGGAGTGAGGCCCGGGAGGTGATCCCGAGCTTCGGGAAGACCTTGTAGAGATGCGACCCGACGGTGCGGGGCGACAGGAACAGCCGGGCGCCGATCTCCTTGTTGCTCAGCCCTGTCGCCGCGAGCTCGGCGATCTCCTTCTCCTGCGCCGTGAGCTGCGGCCGGTTGCCGTCTCCGGACCGTACGCCGGCCCCGGTGGCGCGCAACTCGAGCTGCGCCCGTTCCAGCCATGGGCGCGCGCCGAGCCGGGCGAAGGCCTCCTGGGCGAAGTGCAGCGCCTCACGGGCGGCGCTGTTGGCGTGCAGGCGCCGCAGCCAGATGCCGTAGGCGAGCCGGATGCGCGCCTGCTCGAACGGGAAGCGACCGCCCGCGGGCAGTGCGAGGGCCCGTTCGTAGAGCTCGCGGGCCTGATCGTCAGGCGCGGTCATCGCCAGGGAGCCGAGCGTGACCAGCTCCAGGCGTGGGGAGATCTCCCCGAGTCTCGCCTCTTCGGCGGCCAGGGCATGCCGCCGGGCCTGCTCGGAGCGGCCCGTGTGCAGGGCCGCCTCGACCAGGTCGAGCAGCATGCGGGGCGCCTGGTGGGAGTACGGCGTGAAGATGCCCGGCTGCGTCACGCTGGAGGCGTACATGTAGGCCGTCTCGTAGTCGCCCGCCCCCAGGGCCGCCAGCGTCCCGATGAGGTCGTGGAACTGGGTGAGCAGGCCGATGCCGCGCGGGCGCGCCCAGCTTTCGACGGTGTCACGCAGCTCGCGGGCCTGCTCCAGGTCGCCCCGCGAGGCCGCGATGACTCCGAGGTAGCTGCGGAACTGGTGGGCGAACAGCTCGTAGCCGTGGCGGATGGTCATCTCCAGGCCCCTGCGGCCAGTGATCTCTGCCTCGTCCCAGTGTCCCGCGCCGATCTGGTCCAGCATGACGAGATGGAGCATGGTCATGACGTTGGTGATCGCGCCGGCCTCGCCCTCGCGCTCCACCACCTTGCGCAGAGCCGGCCGGTAATCCGCCAGGGAGTCGACATAGAACGCCGACACGGCCAGCCGCATGAGGTCCCATGGCTCCCCGCTCGACAGCTCGGCGAACGTCTTCTCCAGGCGGGCGCGTACGGTGAAACCCCGGCGGGCGAGGTCGCTCCAGGCGTCCCGGTACAGCAGTGTGAGGGGCTCGACGCGGTCGACGAACCGGTCGAGCTCCGCGTCGGTCAGCGCCCACAGCTGCGGGTCGGAAGCGAAATGGCTCACCGCGAGCAGCACGTGCAGCAGGCGCGACAGCATCTCCTGATCGGCGCCGTCGCCCTCGCGGCGGAGGGCGTGCACGAGTTCCCGGTGCGCGGAGGCGACGTCACCGTGGCGGTACAGCGCCCGGTATGCCGACGTCATCGCGGATGCCGCCGACTCCACCGCCCCGACTGCCCGGTCCGACTCCTCCAGCAGCCGCTGGGCCTGGTCGAGCTGGGCCGACTGCCCGGCGATGTAGGCCGCGTCGGCCAGCCTCCGCGACCGGTCCGCGTTCCTGGGGCTCAGCTCGGCCGCCCGGGTGAGCGCCGCGACCGCCGCCGTCGAGCCGCCGCGGAGGGTCGCGATGCGGGCGGCCTTCTCCAGCGCCGCCGCCACCGACTCGTCCGGGTCGAGCGTGGCCGCCGCCAGATGCCAGGCGCGCCGTTCCGGGTCATGCCGGTAGACCTCCGCGAGGTCCGCATGCGCGGCCCGCCGCTCGTTCGGCGTCGCCATCTGCGCGATCGCCGACCGCACGAGCGGATGCTTGAACGCCATCGCGCCCTCGCGCGGGTCCACGACCAGCAGGCCCATCTCGATCGCCTCGTCGACGTCCCCCAGACGGTATCGGGCCGTCGTACGGCTGCGCGGGGCGTTCCCGGCCCGCATGCCGTCCAGCGCGGCCCTGAGCAGCCGGAGCCGCGTCGAGCCGGACAGTTCGCGCACTCTGTGACCGTAGACGGCCTCGAGGCGGCGGGAGAGCGGGACTCCGGCCGGGAGCAGGTCGTCGCCGCTCACACGACGAGCGGCGAAGGCGCGGGGCAGCTCCTCCAGCGCCAGCGGGTTGCCCTGGGCGTGTTCGAGCACCTCCCTGCGCGCGTCGGAGCTGAGCTCGGGATGGGCGGAGGCCAGCAGATCGGCCGCCGCGCTCTCCGGAAGCGCGGAGATCTCCAGCTCGGGGAGACGGGCGCTGTCGAACGGCGTCTCCACGTCCGAACGCGCCGCCAGAGCCGTGACGATCTCGTAGTCGGCGAGCCTCCGGAACACGAACGCACAGATCTCCGCGCTCGGCCGGTCGAACCAGTGGACGTCGTCAATGATCAGAAACAGTGGCTGTTCGGACGCCGTCAGGGCCAGGAGGTCGAGAACGGCGCTGCCGATCGTCATCGTGTCGGGCGCCGCGCCGGAGACCTGCCCAAGGGCCCGCTCCAGGGCGCTCCTGTGCTCCTCGCTCAGGTCGCCGATATGCCGCCGGACGGGATGGAGCAGCTGGTGGAGCGCCGCGTACGGCAGCGTGGCCTCGCTCTCCACTCCGGAGGCGTGCAGCGTCCGCATCCCACGTTCGGCGGCGAGATCCGCGGCCGCCTCGAGAAGGCTGCTCTTGCCCACACCGGCGTCCCCCCGAAGGAAGATCACACGCCTGGCTGTGGGAGCGGTGGAGAGGAGGTCGCGCAGGACACCCAGTTCGTGGTCACGCCCGATAAGGCGCGGAGCACGCCCGGTCATGGACATCGTCTCACGGGGGACACTCCGCCACTTTATCGACAGTTCGCCGCCCCCGGGTGGCCATCACCGGCCGCCGAACCACCAGGCCAGCAAGGCCATGCCGTACGCCCAGGACGCCTTTGTACGGCCGGCTCGCACGGCCGGCTCGCACGGCCGGCTTGTACGGCCGGCTTGCCGCACTGGCGGCTGGGGTGTGAAGGCCGCCGCGACCGGCCGGGACCGCGATCGGAGGGCTTGTCACCTCCCGGGCCGGTCTCCGGCCGATCGCGGCTGGTTACCTACCCGAAGGCCTGATCGCCCAGCGCGGACCGCGCCTCGTCGATCTTGTCGGCGCACAGCGCGAAGAGGACTTCGCCCTGGCAGATCGACACGGGCAGCAGCCAGTTCACGTTGACGTTGGCGTTCGCCAGCCTCCGCGCGAACTTGGCCACCTCACCGGGCTGGTCGGGACACCTGACCTGGAGCGCGGGATGCGCGGTGAAATCGATGCCGGCGCCCTCCAAGGCCGCGGCGGCCGCCGACTCGTCTGACGCGACGAAGCAGACGGTTCCATGGTCGCCTGTGGTCGTTCCGGCGCATTCGATGTTGACACCGCTGTGGCCGAGCACCTCGCACACGTGGGCCAGCTCACCAGGTTGGTTCTTGAGTTCAACGGTGTAGATGTTCATGACGACTCCCCCAGGTCGTAGCCGAACTCTCCCCGTCAGTTCTGACGCTACGCCCGTCGCCGGTCACCGGAAAGCCGGGAAAGCCATGGCAGCGGCGGGGCCGTCATCGGACGACGCGGCCACGGTGGATCACCCGCATCGGGGTGTCCAGGACGCTCAGATCAGTGCGCGGGTCCCGGTCATAGGCCACGACATCGGCGGGGGCAGCTGGTTCGAGGCCCGGGAAGCCGAGGAAGGACCGTGCCGTCCACGACGCCGCTCCAATCGCGGCTTCCGGCGGCATGGACGCTGTCGCGAGATGCCGCACTTCGCCGGCCACCCTCCCGTGCGGGAGTTCCGGCGTCCCGTAGCTGTCGGTCCCGGCCAGCACCGTCACGCCCGCGTCGTACGCGGCGGCCGCCAAACGCCCCAGACGGGCATGGGCCGACCGGAACCAGTCCCGGAACCGATCAGAACCCGAGACGCGGGCGACCTCCTCGAACGTGGCCCAGACGGTGAACGTCGGCACGAGAGCCGTCTTCTGCTCGGCCATCCGGTCCAGGAGCGCCAGGTCGAGGCCGAGCCCGTGTTCCAGGCTGTCCACTCGGGCCTCTACCGCGGCCCGGGCGCCGTCTGCCGTCTGCGCGTGAACGGCGACGCGCCCGCCTACGGCATGCACCCGCCGGGTCAGGTCCCCGAGAAGGTCAGCGGACAGAGGCGGCGCGTCGAGACCCTTCTCGTCGACCACCCAGTCCGCGTAGATCTTGCACCAGCCGCCGGACGCGAGAGCCTCCTCGACCGCCGCCTGAGCCAACTCCGCCTCGCCGACCTGCCGCGCCCAACCTTTGTAGAACATGCCCGGCAGGCCCAGCCAGCGGCCGGCCGACACGACACGTGGCTGGTTCGGCTCCGCGCCGAACCAGGCAGGCAGGCGATCCGCCGAGCCGGGCACGCGCAGTAGGGTCACGCCCGCCGCCAGGTGCTCCCTGCCGTGACGCCGGAGCAGCGCCGCGTCGAGGGGATCGCCCGGCCGCTCGGCGCCCGGATGCGTGTGCGCGTCCACCAGCCCGGGCAGCAGCCATCCGCCGTCCACGACAGTCGTAGCGTCACGGACAGGCTCACATGACAGCACGCCTTCCGTGATCCAGAATTCGACGGGCTCCTCGGAAGGCAATGCGACACCACGCACCCGCAACGCCCCCACCAGCCCAGGACTGCCCGTGCTCCCCGCCCTCATAACGCCCCCAACCCGACGCGTTCATGCAGGTCGTTCCCCCACAGTGCAGCGTGCGACAGCTTCATTGACCCGCGCGGCGTGCGCGGTGGAGTAAGACCCCTGCGGCTTGGTCAGGGAGCGTGCGTGGTCACCGTTGCGCTGTTTCTGCTCAGGTTCGGAATCTTCCGGCGTAGCGGCCTTTTCTGCCGAGGTGGGTGAGGGTCCAGGTGCCGTCGGGGTTGCGGTGGGTGGTGTAGCGGTCGGGGTGGGCGGCTTTGTCGCGGTTGTGCCAGGGGCAGGCGGGGGCCAGGTCGTCCAGGTTGGTGTCGCTGCCGTTGATCCAGCCTTTGACGTGGTCGATTTCGGTCATGTCGGAGGGGATGGCGCAGCCGTCGCAGTAGCAGGTGGCGTAGCGGGTGGTGAGGGCGTGGCGTTGGGCGGGGGTGGCCAGGCGTACGGCGCGGCCCATGTTCAGGACCTGTCCTTGGGCGTTCACGACCATGCGGACCAGGCGGGAGGTGCGGGCCAGCCGCTGCACGTCACAGATGGGCAGCAGTTGCCCGGTGGCGATCAGCAGCCCGGGTGCGAGCCGGTCGGGGTGGTGCCCACACCTGCCACACGCCGCGTCCCCCGCCCCCTGGCCCGCAGCGCCGCCAGCGTCCGCACCGGCACCCGCGTCGTTACCGGCACCCGCCTCCGCGCTCGTGTCCGCGCTCGTGTCTGTGCCCGACCCCGCGTCGTTGCCGGGACCCGCGTCGTTGCCGGGACCCGCGTCCGGGCGCGTGTCCGCACCCGCGTCCGCGCTGGTGTCCGCGCTGGTGTCCGCAGTCCCACGTCTGGTATCTGCCCCGGCGGGATCCGCGCCCGAGGTCGCGCCCGCGCTGTGGCACGCGCCGTCGGTGCAGCAGGTGGAGCCGTCACCGGGCTGGGCCGTGCCGGGCCGAACACCACTGGGGTCAGCCGCTTGGGTGGTGAGGTCAGCCTCGGCGGCGGCGGTCGCGGTGGGGTTGTCGCTGGTGGGGTTGTCGGGGGTGAGGTCGTCGGGGAGGGATTCGGCCCGGACCAGCACCAGCAGTTCGGTGCTGACCTTCTTGCTCAACAACGCGGCCAGCGCGTCGGCCTGCCGCACCCGCAGCGGCCGGTCGTCGTCCTTGCCCTTCGGGCGGGCGTAAGCGGTCAAAAACTCGCGCAGCCGGGCGCCGGCCTCACGCGGCAACCGGAACTCCCCCTCCACCCCACCCGTGGAGGAGGGGCGGACCAGCAGGAACCGCGTCGCGTAATCAGCATCCGCCTCATCATCCAGCGTCCCCGGATCCAGCAACTGGCGCAGGTACCGCCCGGCCTTGGCGATCTCCGCCGGGGTGGCATGATCGGCCAGGTCCACCAGAATCGGCTCCACCAGCGCGGCCTGCTCATCGGTCAGCCGGGAAGTCACCTGAGTGATCACATCCACCGGCCCCTCAGCCAAAGTCCCGGCCGCGAACCGCCCCCGCACGAGGGGCAGCCGGGCCAGCTCCGTCGCCAGCCGGAGCAACCGCGACGCCCCCGCACCGGTCATCCCCGCCGCGCCACGCAACCACGTCCCGGTCGAGGCGTACCCGACACTCTTGGCCTCCCCAGCGGCGTGCACCCGGCCCACCCGCGCGGCGATCGCCGAGATCAACCGATCCCGCGCGTACAGCAACTCCTCCACCTCAACCAGACACAAAGCGGCGGTGCCGGGAAGGCCGGCCACCGCCAGCCGGGACGCCATCTCCCGCAACTCCGACACCAACACCCCCGACCCCACCGGCTGACCGCCCGACGGCTCACCGCCGGAAGGACCGCTATCAAAAGGGTCACCGTCGGAGGGCTCACCGTCGGAGGGTGCGTCGCTGGAAGGAACACCGTCGCAAGGGGCGCCGTCGGAGGGAGCGGCGTTAGAAGGGGCGCCGTCGGAGGGAGCGGCGTTAGAAGGGGCGCCGTCGGAGGGAGCGGCGTTAGAAGGGGCGCCGTCGGAGGACTCATCGTCGGAGAGGGCGGCACCATCTGGGCTCGCGGAGCGACCCGCGGTGCCAGCGGAGGTGCCGGAGTCGGGCGAGGACCCGCTGACGAACTGCCGGTACGCCTCGTGCTGCCACGCGCTGCCGTACGCCTCCTCGGCGGGCCGCTGCGGCGGGACGTACTCGGGGTCCAGCACCGTACCCTTCAGGACCTCGGGCAGCCCGCGCCTGGAAGCACCCGCCGCACCAAGGGAACCCCACACATCGATCGGTGACCCGGCCATCCAAAGGCACCTCCCCCCACGCTCCAGCGAATCTCAACAACTGCCCTCACGCTATCCAGCACCTACGACAAAACCAGGACTTGATCAACTACAAAACCGCAGGTCAAGACGATGGCGGAAAGATCTACCTAGAGGCCCCTACACCGAACCCCGGACGAGTGACCCATCTCCGGCGGTAGACCCGCCAGCGTGCCCGCCTCTGACTCCGGCCCGACTTGCGAAACAGGCATCAGAGGAGCATCGGCTTGCCCGTCACGATCAGAGCAAAGGCTCCTCCAGACCTCCGCGCCCCTCGAAGACGGGGTAGGACTGCCGACCGGCTCTCGATCACCCCCTTGGCGTACACCACTCATGGCCTCCGGCGCCCGTTCGAGGAGCTTTCCGCGCGCCTCGGCGGATACACCACACCGAGCACGCGACGTGCGGCCGCCGGAATCGCTTCACGTCGGCGCACGGCTCATCGCACGCGGTGCGGCGCACGGCTTCCTCGTCCCCCCACGCGGTGCGGCGCACGCATACGCCGGAGGAGGGTTATGCCGTGGCGCCGGCGGCGGTCCAGCCGGGGATTTGGAATCGGGCGGTGTAGGAGCCCGCGCCGGCCGGTTCGCCACAGGAGCGGCAGGTGACAACGGGGTCGAGGTCGGCGCCGCAGGAGTGTTCGAGGACCACGGGAGGCCGGTCGGCGAGGTGGCGGTCGCCCCACTGGCTCAGGAGGAGCAACACGGGCCGCAGCTCCTTGCCCGCCTCGGTGGGGCGGTACTCGAACCGGGGCGGCCGCTCACTGTAGGCGACCTTCTCCAGCACCCCGGCCTCGACGAGGTGGCGGAGCCGGGCGGCCAGGATGTCGCGAGGGGCGCCGATGTTGCGTGCGATCGCGTCGAAGCGGTGCACGCCGAAGAAAACCTCGCGGAGCACCAGCAGGGAGTACTTCTCCCCGATCACACCGAGTGCGTCGGCGATCGAGCACGGTCGCGCCGTCGTCATATCCCATCCTCCTGTCCGGCATGCCGCAATGCCAGATTTATCAGGCCCACCGTACGGCAGTGCGTTGGCTAATCAAACTTACTCGACGTATAGTGCATCCAGTTTCCCAACTCACAGGAGGCTGCGATGCGTGACGCCGTCATCGTGCGAGCCGTACGCACCCCGATAGGCAAGGGCAAGCCCGGAGGTGCGCTGGCCTCGGTTCATCCGGTGGAGCTGCTCGCCCACACCCTGCGCTCTCTCATCGAGCGCAGCGGGGTGGACCCCGCCCTGGTGGACGACGTGATCGGCGGCTGTGTCGACCAGGTCGGCGAGCAGGCCATGAACACGACCCGCTACGCCTGGCTCTCGGCCGGCTTCCCCGACTCGGTCCCCGCCGTGACCGTGGACCGGCAGTGCGGGTCGTCGCAGCAAGCCGTCCACTTCGCCGCCCAGGGCGTCATCTCCGGCGCGTACGACCTGGTCGTCGCCTGTGGCGTGGAGTCGATGAGCCGGGTGCCGATGTGGTCGAACGTGCCGCCGGGCACGGACCCCTTCGGCCCGGGCATCGCGGCCCGCTTCCCCGAAGGGCTGGTCCCCCAGGGCATCAGCGCCGAGCTGATCGCCGCGAAATGGTCCATCAGCCGCGAGCAGATGGACGCCTTCTCCGTCACCTCGCACCAGAAGGCGGCCGCCGCGCACGCCGACGGCCTGTTCGCCGACGAGATCGTGCCAGTCGGCACGCATGACCGGGACGAGTCCGTACGGCCGGGCACCACGCGGGAGATCCTCGCCGGGCTGAGGCCGGCCTTCGCCGACCCCGGCTACGCCGAGCGCTTCCCGCAGATCGACTGGTCGGTCACCGCGGGCAACAGCAGTCCGACCAACGACGGAGCGGCAGCCGTACTCATCACGACGAGCGAGACGGCCGCGAAGCTCGGCCTTCGCCCGCTGGCCCGGCTGCACAGCTTCGCGGTCACCGGTTCCGACCCGCTGCTCATGCTGACCGGGATCATCCCGGCCACCGAGAAGGTCCTCCGCCGCGCCGGACTGGGGCTGGACGACATCGACCTGTTCGAGGTCAACGAGGCCTTCGCCAGCGTCGTCCTGGCCTGGCTGCGGGAGACGGGCACGGACCCCGCCAAGGTCAACGTGAACGGCGGCGCCATCGCGCTGGGGCACCCGCTGGGAGCCAGCGGCGCCCGGATCATGACCACTCTCGTGAACGCCATGCGGCAGCGCGGCGCACGCTACGCGCTGCAGACCATGTGCGAGGCCGGAGGCCTCGCCAACGCCACCATCCTGGAGAGCATCCAATGAAGATCAACGGTTCTGTCGCACTCGTGACCGGCGCCAACCGCGGCCTGGGGGCGGCGTTCGCGCGTGCGCTTCTCGACCGGGGCGCGAGCACTGTTTACGCGGGCGCGCGTGACCCCTCCACGATCAGCGAGCCGGGTGTGATCCCGGTGGAGCTCGACATCACCGAC
Organism: Planotetraspora sp. GP83; assembly: GCF_041262585.1. Lineage (NCBI taxonomy): Bacteria > Bacillati > Actinomycetota > Actinomycetes > Streptosporangiales > Streptosporangiaceae > Planotetraspora > Planotetraspora sp. GP83. The sequence goes on from NZ_JBGCBZ010000002.1 coordinate 165,325, forward strand.
CCGGCCAGCGTGGCCGCCGCCGCCGAGCGCTGCGGCGACGCGACCCTGGTGATCAACAACGCGGGCATCTCCCGGGGCAGCGCGCTGCTCGGAGCCCCGAGCCTCGATGCCGCCCGCGCCGAGATGGAGACGAACTTCTTCGGCACTCTCTCCGTGAGCCGTGCCTTCGCCCCCATCCTGGCGCGCAACGGCGGTGGGGCGCTGGTCAACGTGCTGTCGGTGCTGTCCTTCGTCTCCGCGCCGCAGATCGGGTCCTACTCCGCGTCCAAGGCGGCAGCCTGGTCGTTGACCAACGCCCTGCGGCTGGAGCTGCGTGAGCAGGGCACTCTCGTGGTGGGCGTGCACGCCGGATACATCGACACGGACATGGCCTCCCAGATCACGGGCCCCAAGATCAGCCCCCAGGAGGTCACCGCCCAGACCTTGGACGCCGTCGAGGCAGGACGGCCGGAGGTCCTCGCCGACGCCCTCAGCCGCGACGTCAAGGCGGCCCTCTCCGGCGACCTGGAGGTGCTCTACCCGGCGCTGCGAGAAGCCTGACGCGACAGCCCGCCGCCGCGGAGCGGTTTCATCGAGGGGTGCCGTGGAAGGCTCACCGGCGTGGATGATCTGTGGGATCTGGTGGTCGTCGGCGGCGGTCCCGCGGGCTCCGCGGCGGCGCTCCGCGCGAAGCAGCTCCGCCCGGACGCGCGGGTGCTCCTGCTCGACAAGGACGACTTCCCCCGGGACAAGGCCTGCGGCGACGGCATCGCCGCGCACGGCCGGGAGGAACTGGCCCGGCTGGGCGTCCCCGATCTCATCGACGACTACCGGCCGACATGGCACCTGTCGGTGGTCTCCCCCGGTGGTGCGCACGTGTCCGCCACCGTCGCCCGGCCCAACCATGTCGTGCCGCGCAGGGTCTTCGACGCCCGGCTCGTGGACGCCGCACGGGCGCGCGGCGTCGAGGTCCGCCGCCACCGCGTCCGCGCGCTCGCCGCGTCCAACGGTCATGTCGTCCTCGACGGCGACGTCACCGCTCGCGCCGTCGTCGCCGCCGATGGGGCCAACTCGACCGTCAGGCGCCTCATCGGCGTCCCCGCCACTCCGGACAAGCACACCGCGATCGCCGTCCGCGGCTACGCCGACGTGCCGCTCGCGGACGACGCCCAGCTCATCGCCATGCAGAAGGACGGATGGCCCGCGTACGCGTGGTCCTTCCCGATCGGGGACGGCACCGCCAACGTGGGATTCGGGATGCTCCTGCCCCAGCTCCGCGCCACCGGCCTGCCGGGCCGCCAGGTGCTCCACGGCCGGCTCGCCGAGTTGCTTCCTCATCTGCCCGCCCGTGACCTGCGCGCCCATCACCTGCCTCTGTCCTCCGGCCGGCCGAGGCCCGGCGCCGGCCGCGTGATGCTCGCCGGTGACGCGGCGAGCCTCATCAACCCGCTGACCGGCGAGGGCATCTACTACGCGCTGCTGTCCGGGCGGCTCGCCGGCGAAGCCGCCGTCCAGGCGGCCGACGACCCGCTGCCAGCCTACCGGCGCGAGCTGAGAAGGGCGCTCGGACGGCACCTGCGGACCACGGACGTGCTCAGCCGCGCCGCCCGATCACCCGGCTTCATCGACGCCGCGATCGACACGGCCGCCCGGCGCCAGGAGGTGTTCGATCTGCTCGTCGACGTGGGCCTGGGCGCGGGCACCGTACCGCTCCCGCTCGCGGGCGCCGTCCTCCGCCGCTGGATGACCAACCTCGCCCGAAGACCCTGACCGCGACACCGGGTCGATCCGGCCTGCCAGGATCACGACTGTGGGATCGGCCAGCAAGCCGGCGGGAAACAGCCCGTCGTCCTGGCCTCCGTGGAGGTGCGTCTCCCACTCGCGCAGATCGGCCTCCTTGCCGATCTTCTCCCATCGGACGGCATCGCCAGTGGAAGGTCGCGACTCCTCCGGCGGCTCGGCAGGTGAAGGATCCACTGCGCCTCGAACAGCACGCGGAAGCCTGCGGCCGACAGGTCGAGCCGGGCGAAGCTGTCCTTCACCGACGCGCCGCCGGGCTCACCGTCGACGGCCCGGCGATCCAGCAGGCGCAGCACCTCCGCGACGGTCGCGTCCGGAGTCAGGGTCACGGCGTCCGGGTAGTACGGCGGCGCCTTGCGCGGGTTGAAGAGGGATTCGGTGAACCCGCCCGGCATGCCGTGGGCGCGGCACATCGCGTCACACCATTCGGCGTTGTTCCGCGCCGCCGCCAGAACCCCGCTGCCGGCCATTCTGTCCACCGGCTCAGGGCTTCCGGGCGATCCCGCCGTACATGAGCCGCTGGCCCACGGTCAGCTCGCCGGGGACCGGTCCGTCGGGACGCCACAGCGGCAGCGGGACGACTCCCGGTTCGAGCAACTCGAATCCGTCGAAGAAGGCGGTGATCTCCTCCGGCGTACGGAACCGGCCGGTGCCCAGCAGAGCGAGGTATTTCTGCTCGGCGTCGCGCGCCTCCTGGGTGGAGGCGGAGAAGTGCGTGATGAAGACGTAGCTGCCCGACGGGACGGCGGACATGTACGCCTCGACGATCCCCCGAGGGTCCTCGTCGTCGTGAAGGTGGTGCAAGATGCCGACGAGCAGCACGCCCACCGGCTGGTCGAGCTCGATGAGCCTCTTGACGGCCGGGTCGGCCAGGATCACCTTCGGCTGGCGCAGGTCCGAGGTGACGACCGCCGTGCCGTCGTTGTCCGCCAGCAACGCCCGGCCGTGGGCCAGCACCATGGGGTCGTTGTCGACGTAGACCACCCGCGACTCCGGGTTCGCCCGCTGCGCCACCTGGTGGGTGTTCTCCACAGTGGGCAACCCGGAGCCGAGGTCGATGAACTGCGTGATGCCCTGGCTGGACAGGAACCGCACCCCTCGGCCGAGAATCTGCCGGTTGTAGGTGGCCACGTCGTAGATCTCCGGAACGACCTTCACGATTTCGGCGACGAACGCCCGGTCGACCTCGAAGTTGTCCTTGCCGTTGAGGACGACGTCGTAGGCCCTGGCGATGCTGGGCCTGGTCGTGTCGATGCTGCTCGACCAGTCATTCGGCTGCTCGGCCACAGGGGAGTCCTTCCTCGCGGTCCCGGGGCGATCACGCGTGATCATATTGCGTACGCTGCCGCGAAATATGGCTTTGAAGCACTAAGCCTGATTGCGGACACCATCATGACCCGTCCCGTACGGTGTCGGGCTGTGCCAGATGATGTCCTGATCTATCAGCTTCGTCCTACAGCCAGTCAGACGCTCCCGTGCCCGTCATCGCCGTCGCCGCGCTGGGCAAGTGGCTGGGCATTGTGCGGGATTGGGGGATCGCGCTGGTACTCGGCTGTGCCTTCACGCTGTCGGCGCTGATAGAGGCGGCCGCTCGCTGGGGCACCGTCTCGGCTGCGGAGCTTCACTCCGACGGCCGGTTGATCCTAACGTCGAGGAAGGGCACCTTCGAGGCGAATGTCCGCGATCTCGTCTCCCTGCGCCTGGGCCGGCGGACGCTCCTGGCCGTGTTCACGTGGCACGACGGGACCATCCGCATGGCCTCGACCCGCGTCCGGCTCGTCGAGTCCAAGGACCAGGGACACAGCGATGGAAACCGTATGTATCCATCCCGGGATTTCGTTGACCTCGTCCGGCGGATAATCGGCGAGAACCCGACCCTCGCCATCGAGAACGCATTCACCGAGAAGATGCTCCGCCATTACGGCGATTAGCTCATCGATTCGCCGTGGGGTCGTCGATGAGCTGGCGGAGCAGATCCAGGTCGTCGGAGATCATCCAGACGCCGGTCACCAGGCCGTCCTCCACGGTGAGGATGTCGATCACCCGGATCTGTACGGCGCGGCCGGTTCCGGCCAGCGTGCCGAACAGCGTCGCCAGCGGTCCGACGTGGCGACCGTGCATGCGGAAGCCGACGACCAGCCGGCCGGGAGCCTCCACCACATCCACCGGCTCGCTCCGGAGGTCGGCGTAGGTCGTGTGCAAGGAGTAAGCCCGCTGGACCAGGTCGGCGACGCTGAAGATCGCGTCGTTCACGGTCAGCGGGTCGGCGTAGACGGCGCGGAAGGCCGCCTCTGCGGTCGCGGGGTCCGCGGGCGGCGCCAGCCAGAGGCTGAGGAGCCGGTCGATGAGAGTGGACATGCCGCCGAGCGTCCCCCGGTGTCTGGCTCCGCACCGCGCAGCCGTACACACCCGAAGTGGTAAAAGGACCTGGACAACTCCAGGCTCCTGCCCCGCCGGTCTCACCGGCGACCATCGCGTTGCCGCCGTACGACGACGAGACGGGGTCATCCCGGGGAACACGCCTCTTCGGCCGTGGCGGTCAAGGCCCGCGAGGTGGCCGGAACTGGACAGCGCCCGCACCTGGCCCCCCGAAGGTTGGGTCTTCTCAAGGGCCGGTGGGCGGGTTATCAAATGCCCTAGAGCCGTTGTGATCTGAACGCTCCATCCGATCAAGACCCGCCGGGACACCGGCGTCGCGGTTATGTGTGTGGCAACCCAACCCAGAGTGGATGGAGAACGGCATGCGCCAGTTACGAAGAGTCATCCTTCGGATGCTCTGCATCACCGCCGTGCTTGTGAGCGGCCTCATCTTCGCGGCCGGCACCGCACAGGCCGCCGTTCCCGATCGCTGGGGCTTCGCGTTCGTCAACACCAGCTCGGGCGTCCCCAACCTCTCCTACCAGGCCGGAAGCTGGCCGGGCGGGTTCAACGTCACGGTCACACCGGGCGTCGTGGGCCAGGTGTTCGTGAAGTTCCCGCAGATCGGCGCCTCCTCAAGCACAGCCAACAGCGGAGTCGTGCACGTCACGGCGACGTCCCAGACGGCCGAATGGTGCCAGGTCCAGAAGTACTGGTCGGCGGGCGTCGACGAGATCGTGGCGGTGCGGTGCTACCACTACGGCGGGGCTCCGCTGTTCACGCCGTTCTCCATCGTCTTCTCCGAGAGCACCGGCCCGCTGCCCGCGCCGAAGGCGTTCGGCTACGTGGGCTGGAACGGCTCCGCCATCGCCACGCAGTACAACTCGGCACTCGCCGCGAACTCCGTCATACCGACATCCACAGGGGTGTGGACCGTTGTCCTTCCCGGCCTCGGCTCCTCGGGGATCGCGGGCAACATCCAGGTCACAGCGGTCGACTCGACCAATGCCGCCCGCTGCAAGGTCGGGGCGTGGTCTCCGTCGGCCGGGCAGCAGAAGATCCAGGTCCGATGCCACGACGCGACCAACGTGCCGCTCAACACGGGCTGGACGCTGACCTACCAGCGCGAGCGGGCGATCACGGGGGCCGCGATCCCACCGAAGAATTTCGCCTACACCTTCGACAACAGCCCGGCCAACCCCGGGCCGTACGCGCCGGCCCCCGCGGCGATCAACTACAACTCGCAGCTCGCGGTGAACACCGTCCAGACGGCGGGCCCGGGCCAGCGGCTGGTCAAGTTCCCCATCGTCGGAGTGCTACCCAACAACGTGCAGGTCACGGCGTTCGGCCCGGGGCCCGAGTTCTGCAACCTGGTGACCCTCTGGGGCACGTCAGGCGGTGACGTCCTCGTCCGTAACGTCATCTGCTACAACGGCACCGCCCGGGTCGACCAGCCGTCCTTCGTCTCCTATCTCTCGGCCTTCTGAGCCGATCAGGCGCCGCTTTTCAACCGGCCCGGTGTCGTACGGCACCGGGCCGGGTCGTCCCTCGGAATTCGTATTATTCGTATTTAGCGGAAACGACGCCTGCTGTCCGAGTCACAGCAGACCGAGGTCGAGGCGGCCTTCCAGCGACTTGAAGAGGCTTTTGAGGCCGCGCGGGGCACCGGTATCGTCAGGCCTGCCGTGGGCGAGCAGGATGGAGACGTTCGTCTCGCTCCTGCTGTATCTCCGGCCGGCACTTCATATCCGCCATAAACGGAAGAACCATCAGTGGGCGGCGCTCGTGCGGAGGGTCGTGCGATTCAGCATGCCCCTGCGCGTCGTCGAAACGCCAGGCCAACGCGTCATCGCGTCCAATCACGTCACACGTGGCCCGAATCGCCCGCGGACAGACCGCGTCCTGTCTGTCCGCGGGTAGCACACTCTTTCGTGCTCCCCGCTTTTCAGGGGAATCCTTTCATGCTGGATGTTCTGCTCAAAGCCCTGAGTCCGGCCGTCACGTGGGTGAGTGTCTTCGCCGCCGCGATAATCGGCGTCTTCACCCTCTACGTCGGCCTGACGATCTGGATGATCCTGTTCGGTGAGAAAGATGTGGCCGAGCGGGCGCTGAAGGTTTTCAGGGAACTGCTCACACTGTTCCGGCGGAGGTCGCGATGACCTCCGTAGGACGGCGACCCGGGCGGCCGCGGCGGTGTCCGGACGATGTCCTGGCTCAGGTCGTCGCGCTTCGTGTCAGCGGCGCCCGCCTGGTGGACATCTGCGACCACCTCAACTCCACCGGCGTCCGCACACCCTGGCGGTGGGGCACGATGGTGGCCCTCCCACGTGCATCGGCTGCTGAGGACACGCGACGCCCGCTCGATGCTCGGCGACGACCACTCCATCGAGGCACCGTCAGCGCCTTGATCTGGATCCATGTCCAGGCTCATGGCCCACCGTGCCTGCCCTCCCGGAACATCGCGTGTCGAGCCGTCGTGACCGCGAAGCGCCGCTTCGGCGAGGCATCCCCGCAGGTCGAACGGCCGGCATCGCGGGCGCGGGGCGGGAGCCGTACGAAACCCGGAAATTTCGGGTCTTTCGCATTTTTACGGTTTACCTGACCCTCGGTCTGAGGCGTGCGACAACCCCCCTTCAGCGCACGCCCGAGGAGGAAACGTGCGACGCCGCCTGCTCGCCGGATTGGCGATCCTCGTGCTGCTCTGTGTCGGAATCGTCGGAAACATCGGAAACATCGGCCGAGCCGACGCGTCCGCCGAGCCGCCCCCCAACCACCAGTACCGGGTCGCCGGCCCCAGCGACTCGCAGCAGCGTAGCGCCGTCGCGGCCACGGGCGCCGCCATCGACGAAGTGGGTGCGGCGTACGTCGTGGTGACCGCAACGGAGAGCGAGCTCGCGCAGATCAAGAAACTGGGCTACAGCGTCACCCGGCTGCCGCGCCCGTTATCCACAGCCCTGCCGAAGCCCTACGACTTCCCTCCGGCGGACTCGGGATATCACAACTACGCGGAGCTGACCGCCGAGGTGAACCAGATCGTCGCCGCCCACCCGGCCATCGCGCGGAAGTTCAGCTGGGGCAGGTCGTACGAGGGTCGCGACCTGATCGGCGTAAAGATCAGCGACAACGTGGCGACCGACGAGAACGAGCCCGAGGTGCTGCTGACCTACAACACGCACGCCCGCGAGCACCTCACCGCCGAGATGGCCGTCTACACCCTGCACCTGCTGGCCGACAACTACGGCGGCGACAGCCGGATCACCACGCTGGTGAACACCAGAGAGATCTGGATCATGCCGAACCTCAACCCCGACGGCAGCGAGTACGACATCTCGGGCGGCTCATACCGGTCGTGGCGGAAGAACCGCCAGCCCAACCCCGGGTCGTCGGCCGTGGGCACGGACACCAACCGCAACTGGGCCTGGAAGTGGGGCTGCTGCGGCGGCTCCTCCGGCTCCCCCTCCAGCGAGACCTATCGCGGGCCGTCACCCGAGTCGGCGGTTGAGGTGAGGGCACTGGCCGACTTCGTGCGCGGCCGGGTGGTCAACGGCGTGCAGCAGATCAAGGCCGGCATCGACTGGCACAGCTTCAGCGAGCTGGTGCTGTGGCCGTACGGCTACACCGGCGCCGACACCGCCACCGGGATGACCCAGGACGACCACGACGCCCTCGCCGCGCTGGGCCGCAACCTCGCCTCCACCAACGGATACACGCCACAGCAGATCAGCGATCTCTACATCGCGGACGGCGGGATCAACGACTGGCTGTGGGGCCAGTACAAGATCGCCAGCTACACGTTCGAGATGTACCCGGCGGGCGGCTCGCCCGGCTTCTACCCGCCCGACGAGCAGATCGGCCCGCAGACCGCGCGCAACCGGGAGGCCGTGCTCAGATTCCTGGAGTACTCCGACTGCATCTACCGCATCATCGGCAAGCAGGCGCAATACTGCGGCTCGGCCTCACCCACTCCGACGCCCACCCCCACGCCCACGCCCACGCCGACCGTCACCCCGACGCCAAACCCCACGCCGAGTCCCACGAACCCTCCCGGGGCCACCGCCTGGGCGCCCAACATCGCCTACGCGACCGGCACGGTGGTGACCTACGACGGGGTGACCTACCGCTGCCTGCAGGCGCACACGTCACTGACCGGCTGGGAGCCACCGAACGTGCCCGCCCTCTGGGCCCGCATCTGACGATCACGTCCTGATCCGGGCCCGCGCTGGACGTACGGCTGCCGCCTGCCGGGCGCGGCGGCAGCCGTACACACAGCCGTACAAGGGCGGCCTGAACCTTCGCTCGTGTAATGCCGACGCCGGGGATCGCGAGCCCGTGCCTTAATGCCCGATATGGCAAGGAATTGGGTCTTGACGGCCTTGTCGCGTGACCTTACCTTCACGATCGTTACAGCCGTCAAACATAAGCACTCATCGTTCAACAAATCAGAACAGTTTGAGTGTCAGAACACGACGGCAAGCGCACGTCGAAAGAAAGGCCCGTATGCGCCCCCCATCGCGCGCCCCTCGCCGCACACCTCCCCGCCGCAAAACCCTCCTCTTCTCGCTCTTCTCCCTCCTGGCCACGCTGTTCGTGTCCGGCGTGACCGCTGAGCCGAGCGTCGCCGCGCCGACCACCTTCGTTCATCCCGGCGTGCTCGTCAGCAGGTCGCAGCTCGACTTCATGCGTACCAAGGCCCTGGCCGGGACGCAGCCGTGGAAGGACGCCTACGACCAGATGCGTACGAGCAAGTACGCGTCCCTGACGTGGACCGCCAAGCCACGGCCGGTCGTGGAATGCGGTTCGTATTCCAACCCCAACTACGGCTGCACCGACGAGCGCGATGACGCGATCGCGGCCTACACGGACTCGCTGATGTGGTACATCACGCGCGACAGCCGGTACGCCCAGAAGGCGATCAGCATCATGAACGCCTGGTCGGCCACGATCACCGACCACACCAACAGCAACGCGCCGCTGCAGACCGCCTGGGCCGGCTCGGTGTGGCCAAGGGCCGCGGAGATCATCCGTTACACGTACACCGGCTGGTCCTCCACCGGGATCAGCAGCTTCGGGACCATGCTCCGCAACGTCTACCTGCCCGAGGTCGTCAACGGCTCCAAGACCACCAACGGTAACTGGGAGCTGACGATGATGGAGGCCACGCTTGGCATCGCGGTCTTCCTGCAGGACCGCACGACCTATGACAAGGCCGTGACCACGTGGCGGGGCCGGGTGCCGGCCTACGTCTACCTCTCGTCCGACGGCGCCTACCCCAAGCCCCCGCCCGGCAGCGGCATCGACACCCCCGCGGAGATCATCAACTACTGGCAGGGACAGGACACGTTCGTCGACGGGATCACGCAGGAGACCTGCCGCGACTTCACCCACACCGGATACGGCATCGACGCCATCGCGCACTTCGCCGAGACCACCCGCATCCAGGGCCAGGACCTCTACCCGGAGATCCAGGATCGGCTCCGGTTCGCGCTCGGGGTCCAGTCCAAGTATGAGCTCGGCGCGGCCGTGCCGTCCTGGCTGTGCAACGGGACCCTCGACCTGGGTCTCGGGCCGGTGACCGAGGTCGGCTTCAACGCCCTGCACAACCGCCTGGGCATCGGCATGACCAACACCCAGACGCTGACCCTGCAGCAGCGCCCGGCCGGCACGGACGGCCTCTTCATCGCCTGGGAGACGCTGACCCACGGCGACAACCCCGCCTGATCCTTCCTCCACCAGCCGCGCGTCCCTCAGCCCGTTACGGCGGGCTGAGGGACCGCCAGATCGGGCCGGGAAGCCGCCGGGCGGCCTCGTCGAGGTCGATGCCCGGGGCGCCGGCGATCCACCGGCGGGTCACCTCCGCCACCGGCCCGATCAGGAGCATCTCGATGAGCGGCATGGGAAGGTCGGCGACGGCTCCGGCGTCGATGTGCGGCCGGAGCCAGGCCACCAGCTTCTCGACCTGCGGGGCCTTCGCCGCCGCCACCGCCCCCGCGTCCAGATAGCCCATGTACGGCGAGCCATGGATGAACCGCGCTTTAGCGGGATTGGTCCGTACGAAATCGAGGTAGGCCCGGACGGTGGCCTCGACTCCGGCCCGCGCGGTCCTCTTCTTCTTTACAGCGGCGATGAGAGCGTCGAGCAGATAGGCCATGCATTCCGAATAGAGGGCGTCGGCCAGGCCGTCGAAGCTGCCGAAATGGTGATAGAGGCTGCCCACGCTCACCCCGCTCCGCGCGGTCACGGCGCGCATGGTGAACCCCTCCGGGCCGTCGTCGGTGTAGACGTCGAGGGCCGCGACCAGCAGTCGCCGGACCGTCTCCTCGCTCCGCTGCTGCCGGCCGGCCATCACGCCGTCTGGGCGAGCACGGCCGCCTGCTTCCATAGCTGCTGCGCCAGCACGGCGTCCCGCGCGACCGGTGCGAGCGGCGTCTCCTCGTCGATCTCGAAGTATCGGCCGGTGACGCCGCGTGATTGGGCAGAGGTGTCGACGGCCAGCCGCACCACCGGCCGGGCGCCGTTCTCCGGGGTGTCCCAGAACCGCTTGACGCCCTTCAGCGCGAGCCCGATGAGGCCGCCCCGATCGCCGAGGCCGGTGCGGATCACGCCCGGGTGAACTGCGTTGATCGTCACTCCGGCATCCTCCCACCGCTTCGCGAACAGCGGCGTCATCATGAGGTTGCACAGCTTGGTGTCCGCGTATGTCCGGATGGGATGGAAATCGAGCCCCACAGCCGTGCGGTCGATGTCGGCCCTGCCCTTGACGTACAGCCCGGCGCTCACCTGCACCACCCGGGTCCCCGATTCGAGCATCCGGGGTTCCAGCAGGTGGTTGAGGAGGAACGGCGCGAGGTGGTTGACGGCGAAGGCCAGCTCCACGCCGTCGGAGTTGACCTCGAACCGGCTCGGCCAGATGCCCGCGTTGTGCACCAGCACGTCGATGCGCGGGCAGGCGGCCAGCAGGGCCTCGGCCGCCGCGCGGACCGACCGCGTCCCCGACAGGTCGCCCGTCACGACCACGGCCTCGCCCGGGATCGACGCCCTCGCGGCCTCGCCGCGCGCGCGGTCCCGGGCCAGGAGGACCACCCGGTAACCCTGACCGGCGAGACTCGCCGCCACCGCGTATCCGATGCCGCGCGCGCCGCCGGTGACCACAGCCGTTGGTGTCATTCCGCGAGCATATTTAGAGCAACTCTCTAGAGCAAATCTCTATTTTCCTGAATGCTCACAGCCGGCGGAGCGCGGGCAGCAGCTCCTTCTCCGACCAGTCGAAGAACCTCCGCTGGTGCTCGCTCCCGATCTGCACCAGCGCGACATGGGTGAACCCGGCATCGGTGTACTGGCGGACCGCCTCGACGACGGCCTCCACGTCTGGGCCGCACGGCACCTTCTTCGCCACGTCCTCAGGGCGCACGGTCTGCGTCGCGGCGGCGAAGTTGACGGGGGCGGGCAGCTCCGCCATGACCTTCCAGCCGGGCAGCGACCAGCGCCACAGCCGGTGGGCCCGCTCCCCGGCCGCGTCACGGTCGGGGTCGTAGGAGATGGCGAGCTGGCCGTACACCGGCTTGCCCTGTCCCCCGGAGGCGGCGAACTTCTCGACCAGTTCCCGCTCCGGGTCCGTGGCCACCAGCGCGTCGCCGTACTCGGCGGCGATGTCCAGGGACTGGTCGCCGGATGCCGCGACCGCGAGGGGCACCGGCCGGTCCGGCAGGTCGAACAGCTTGGCCGAGTCGATGTCGAAGAACTCGCCGCGGTAGCTCCGGTAGCCGCCGTCGAACAGCTCCCTGATGATGTCGATGGCCTCGCGGAACATCTCGTGCCGCGTGTTGACCGGCGGCCAGCCGTGGCCGACCACGTGCTCGTTGAGGTTCTCCCCCGCCCCGAGCCCGAGCGTGAAGCGGCCCTCGGAGAGGACGCCCATCGTGGCCGCCTTCTGCGCCACCACCGCGGGGTGATACCGCATGATCGGGCAGGTCACGTAGGTCATCAGCGGCAGGCGCTCCGTCGCGTGCGCCGCCGCCCCGAGGACCGACCAGGCGTACGGCGAGTGCCCCATCTCCTCCAGCCACGGGAAGTAGTGGTCGGAGATGACCGCGTAGTCGAAACCGACGCGCTCCGCGGTGACGACGTCGTCGACGAGCTGTCTGGCGGGTGTCTGCTCGGACATCATGGTGAATCCGATTTCTGCCATGCCCCGGCCCCTACCCACCGCTCCCGGAATCTCGCCCTCGCCCGGGTCAGGAGTGCCACTCCCGATCGCATCGGAACTCGCCATCGGCTCGCCGGCGCACGCGCTGTCAGTCTCGCTGACGCTCGCGGAAGATGCCCACCAGACCCGCAGCGCCAGGATCGCGCTCACGACCAGCAGGTTGTAGCCGATGAGCTGGTAGAGCCCCACGGCGGCGGTGACGCGGGGGCCGTTCTGCGCGCCCAGCAGCAGCACGGCCATGATGCCGGCGGTCGCCGCGAGCACCGTGAGCAGCACCTGGTGGAGCAGGCCCGTCACATGCCTCCGGTCGCGGGCATCCGCGAACAGCCGCACGTTCACGCTCAACCGGCCGTTCTCGGCCGCTCCCACGATGCGCTCCACCCGGCGAGGCAGCCGCCGCAGCATGGGCAGCAGGCTGACGACCTCCTTCGTGACGGCGGCCCGGATGTGGTCCTGGTCGCCCTGCCACACGAAGTGGCGGCCCGCGAAGGCCCTGGCCTCCTCGACGATGTCGAAGCCGGGCGCCAGACGGGTGAGCGTGCCCTCGATCGTCGCGAGCGCCCGGAACACCGCGGCCACCTCGGGCGGCACCGAAAGGCCATGGGCGAAGACGACGCGGAACAGGTCGCCGAACATCTGCACGTCCGGGGTCGCCCCGGCGACGAGGTGTCTGGCCATGAAACGACCGATCGCCCTTTCGAGCTCCCGCTCGTCGATCTCGTCGGGCCGCGGCACGATCTCCAGAAGCGCGTCGCTCGCCCCGAGCGGGTCCGCCTGGTCCAGCGCCGCCAGCAGGCGCTGCAGCGAGGCTCGGACCGAGGCGTCCAGCCGTCCGACCGACCCGAAGTCCAGCAGCGCGAGGCCCCCGTCGGCCAGCAGCATGATGTTCCCCGGGTGGGGGTCGGCGTGGAAGACCCCGTGCAGCATGATCTGTTCGAGCAGCGTGTGCAGCAGCGTGCGGGCGAGTTCCTCACGGTCGAGGCCCTCCCCGCCGGCCTCCGCCAGCCGCGCCTCCACCATGCCGAACGGCGTGCCGTGGAGGCGCTCCATCACCAGCACCCTGCGGCTGCCGAGCTCGGGGTACGGCGTGGGCATGCGGACGCGGCCCTCGCTTCCACCCGGCCCGTTCCTTCCACCCCTCGCAGGGGAACTCGCCGCGACTGCCGCCATATTGGCGGTCTCGATCCGGAAGTCGAGCTCCTCCCGCAGCGCCTCGGCGAACCCCCTGGCCAGGTCGCCCACGCCGGCCCCGCGGGCCCACCGCGTGCGCCGCTCCGCCGTACGGGCGAGCCGGGCCACGATGTCGAGATCGCGTTCGACCACGGCGGCGACTCCGGGCCGCTGGACCTTGACCACGACCTCCTCGCCGGACACCAGCCGCGCGAGGTGCACCTGGGCGATCGAGGCCGCCGCGAGGGGCTCGCGCTCGAAGACCGCGAACGCCTGCTCCACCGGCATGCCGAGCTCGCCGGCCAGCACCTGCTCGATCTCGTCCCAGGGCGCCGGCGCGACCTTGTCCTGGAGCAGGCGCAACTCCTCGACGAACTCCGCGGGCAGCAGGTCGCTCCGGGTCGACAGGATCTGGCCCAGCTTGACGAACGTGACGCCGCCCTCGTCCAGGGCCTCCCGCAGCGACCGGGCCAGTCTCCGCCTGCTCGACGCGGCGCCCAGGTCGGGATCGCGCCCCCGCAGGTACGGACCGAGTCCGTGGCGGACGAGGATGCGGGTGATCTGAAAGTAGCGGCGCGACCGCAGGAGCCGGCTCCGGAGCCCCCTGACGATCTCGATGGGCCCCGGTATCGACCCTGTGGGCGCCAGCGCCTCGGCGATCACCAGGAAAACCATCGAGGCCAGCAGGGCGCAGGCCATCGCGAGGATGAGAAACCAGAGCGGCGTGATGCTCGGATCGTCGCGAGACACCGAGCCCGCGAGGGCTTGCGCGATCGGCCCGGCGATGAGGAGCGCGAAGCCGCCTCCGAGCAGCGTACGGACGATTCCGAAGCGCAGGCCGAGCAGCCGCCGGGCGGCCACGGCGAAGCCGGCCACCCATCCGGCGACCCAGATCAGGAAGATGATCCACACGAGTAAGTCCACTATCGCCCCCATCCCAAGGCCCTGGTTTGTCCTGTGACCGCGCCCGCCGCCACCGGAAGGATCGGTGTAACCGTTTAATTCGACTTGACCAGTTACAGGGTTCTCGGATACGTTTGTAACTGACAAAAGCATGAGCATCAGTTACCAAACGGACCTTCCTGGAGAACCCGCGATGTACTACGACTACTCGATGGCCACCGAGCGCGCATCCGAGCTGCTCCGCGAGGCGGACAGCGCCCGCGTGGCGCACCGGCTCGCGTCCGCCCGCCGCTGGAGGCGCCTCGCCTCCTGGGCACAGGAGCAGGCGCAGCGCGCGACTCACCAGCTCGGCTGACCCGATCGGCCGCGCCGCCGGTCTACGGTGGTGGGTGAGGCCCGTCGGCACCCCGGGCTGACCTGGGAGGAGAGCGCCACACCGATGACCAGTGGGACCGAGCGGCAGCGCATGTCCACGGCCCCTCGCACCGGCCGCGGGGTGGTCAAGCCGACCCCCGCCGAGCTGATGGAGGACACGGGCACCGGCCTCGACTACGGCACGCGGCCGGACCGGATCCCCGGCTACCTCACTCCCGCCGATCGCTTCTTCATCCGGAGCCACGCGCCGACTCCCCTCCTGGACGCGGCGACCTGGTCGCTTCGCGTCGAGGGAAACGGCGTTTGCCGGCCCGTCACCTACACCTACGACGACCTGTGGCACCGCTTCACCCACGTCTCCGTGGTCCGCACGCTGGAGTGCGCGGGAAACCGGCGTGCGCTGTTCGGCGCGGAGCACGGGCACCGGTTCGAGGGCACTCCCTGGGGGCGCGGCGCCATCGGGACCGCCGAATGGACGGGTGTGCGGCTGCGAGACCTGCTCGAACCGGCGGGAATCACACATGTGGCGCGCGACGTGATGCCGGAGTCGCTCGACGCGGTGTGCGCCCGCCGTCCGATGCCGCTGGCCAAGGCGCTGGCCGACGACACCGTGCTCGCCCTCACCATGAACGGCGACGTGCTGCCGCCGGACCATGGGTTCCCTGCCCGGGTCGTGGTCTCCGGCTGGCTCGGCGCGGCCAGCATCAAGTGGGTCGGCCGGATCGAGGTGTCCGAGGAGGCCCTGCGCGTCCCCTGGAACACCGAGGACTACGTGCTCACCGGACCGGAGTCGGCCGAGGGCGTGCCCATCACCAGCGTGCCGGTGGCGAGCCTGGTTGAGCTGCCGTGGCCCGCGCGGCTGAGGCCGGGCCCGCAGGTCATCCGGGGACGGGCGTTCGCGGGCGAGCACCGGGTGGTCACGGTTGACTACCGCCTCGACGACGGCCCCTGGCGGCCCGCGCTCCTGACTTCGCCGGAGACACCGGGCGCGTGGGCGCGCTGGCAGTTCCGCTGGGATGCCGAGCCCGGAAAGCACGTCCTCCAGGTGCGGGCCACCGACGACAAGGGCCACATCCAGCCCGGCGCCACCACGTGGAACGACCTGGGCTACTGCTACAACTCGATCCTGTCCCACCCCGTGGTCGTCGGCTGACTCGCACCGCCTTCTCACCGCCGGGTGTAGAGCGTGACGAAGATCCTTCCGAACCTCCGCTGCGTCGTCCGGCGGAAGCGGCTGTCCTTGATCAGCGCCTGGCAGCGTACGTCCGTGGGGCAGTATTTCTTGGGCACCGCCGACACCATCCACACCCGCTGGAATTCGCCGGCCACCATGCGGAACTGCGACCGGGACCGTGGCTTCGCGCGGCCCGGCGCGTACGTCAGGTCATCGAGCACGCGGTACGGCGAGCCGTACACACCGACGAAGAGCCGATAGCGGAACGGGACGAAGAGGACCGCGTCCCCGGGTCTGATCTCCGCCGACAGCGTGGAGGAGAGCGTGCGGAGGTCGTCGGGGCGGGCGTCGGGCTGTCGGAGGAGGATCTGCGCGGGCACGGTCAGGGCGGCCAGCAGCCCGACCACGACGACCGGCACCACCCAGGAGCGCCACCCGCGCAGCGCCGCCGGCAAGACCGCCGGTCGAGAAGACGGTGGAGAAGACGGCCGGAAAGACGGCAGAAAGGCCGGCAGGAAAGCCGCTCCCGCCAGCAACGCGACAGCTGGCACGCAGAACAGTAGGTAGCGGGGGTGGTAGATCGGCTCCACCTGAGAGATCGCGAACGATGCGAGCACGGGCAGGAAGGCCCACGGAAGCGCCACGAGCGCCAGCGGCCTCGCCTCGCGGAAAGCGCAGACCGTCCCCGCGACGACGAGCACCCCGAGCAGCCCCACCGCCCACCAGGTGCCACCGGCCTGATGGGCGAAGTCGAGGAGGTCGGCGGGACCGGGTCGTTGCAGCCAGAGGACCTGCTCACGCTCCCGCGACGCGACCAAGGCGAGGGGTGCGACCACGGCCATGGCCCCCGCCACGGCGGCTCCCCATCGAAGCAGCTCACGGCGGCGCCACGCCAGCACGGTGACCCCGTGGGCGAGGACGATCAGCAGCGCGAACAGATGCAGCCAGCCCAGCAGGGCCAGGCTCGCCGCGTAGAACGCGAACCGGGACCACCGGCGATCCTCCAGGGCGTTCAGCAGCGTCCACGTCGCCAGGACGGCCACGGCCGTGACGAGCGCGTAGCTCCGGGTCTCCTGGGCGTATCGGCTGACGATCGGCATCAGCGCGTAGACGACCCCCGCCACGACGCCGGCCCGTTCCGACGCGAGCCGCCTGCCGACGACGGCCACGCCGTACGCCGCGAGGGCGGTGGCGACCACCGACGGCAGGCGGAGCACCAGCTCGTTCGTCCCGATGGCGGCGAAGGGCCGCAGCAGCAGGTAATAGAGCGCGTGGACCGCGTCGATCGCACCCAGCAGCCGCCACAGGTCGCGGAGCGGCATGACCGCCGCCATCGCGCTGACCGACTCGTCCCGCCAGAACGACGGCACGGTCACACCCCAGAACCCCACTGCCACCGCGACGACCGGCGGCACCACATCCCCACGTAAACGCACGTTGCCCAATCATAGAAAACCCCGGATAACCGTCGCGTTAGGAGAACCGGCCAGGGGCGGCCATGCGATAGACCAGATATGCGCCGCTTCCTACCGATCCCGCGAACGCACTCGCCACCGCGACGACAACAGCCCGCGACCGTCGAGCACACGACCGTCGAGCACACGGACGTGGAGAACGCAGCCCCGCATGGCATCCCGCCGCCGCGTCGCGGTGACCACGAGCTGATCGCCGCCGTGGCCGCGCAGGACATCGAGGCGCTGCGCGTCCTGCACCGGCGGCACGCCCCCTGGCTGCGCGCCCGCCTGCTCCGCCGCTGCGCGGATCCCGACGTCGTCGACGCCGCCGTCCAGGACACGTTCGTCGCGGTCTGGCAGGGCGCCTCCCGCTACTCGGCCCAGGGGGACGACGCCGCGGCATGGATCTGGACGATCGCGATCCGGCGCATGGTGTCGGTGCTCCGAGGGCGCGGAAGCCAGTGGATCGGCGGCGGGCCGGTCCCGGACACCGACCCCGCCGCGTCCTCCGCGGAGGACGTCGTGCTGCTCCGCGTCGAACACGGCGATCTCGGTACGGCTGTCGCCCGGCTGTCGCCGGAGCTCCGGGCCGTCATCGAGGCGACCATCCTGGACGGCCTCACCGTCCGGGAGACCTCCCAGCTTCTCGGAGTTCCCGAGGGCACCGTCAAGACCAGGCTCATGCGGGCGAAGGCCCGGCTACGGGAGGAGCTGGCATGACCGGCACCTGGCACATCCCGGGCGATCTGCTGGAGCGCTACCTGCACGGTCATCTCGATGTGGCGCAGGTCATGTCCGTTGAGGCGCATCTGGCCCGCTGCGCGCGGTGCCGTACGGCGGTGCCGGGGGACGATGCCTGGCTCGCGGCGTCATGGGAGCGGATCGAGGACGTGGTGGGGAGCCCCCGCCCCAGGCCCGCCGAACGCGTCCTGCGGCACCTCGGTGTGCCCGGCCATGTGGCCAGGCTGCTCGTCGCGACGCCGACGCTGAGCCGCGCGTGGCTCGCCGCGGTGGCGGCTGTCCTCACGTTCGCGATCGTGGCCGCGCACGCCGCCCGCGACGGATTCCCGGCGTTCCTCACCGTGGCCCCCGTGCTGCCGCTGGCCGGCATCGCGCTCGCCTACGGCCGCTGGGTGGATCCCGCCCACGAGTCCCACGCGGCGACTCCCCTCGCGGGTCCCCGGCTGCTGCTCCTGCGAGCCCTCGCCGTCCTCGTCACCGCCATCGGGCTGACCGGCCTGGCCGCCCCGCTGCTTCCCGCGATGACCGCCGCCTGGCTTCTCCCCGCGCTGGCGCTGACGGGCGGCTGCCTGGCCCTCGCGACCCGCGTGCCGCTGCCGGCGGCCGCCGCCGCGCTGGGGGCGGGATGGGTCGGGGTGGTGACCGTCACGGGCGGGCTCACCGGCGACTGGTCGGTCCCCTTCGGCCCCACGGCTCAGGTCGTGTACGGCTGCGCCGCTCCGCTTCTCGCGCTCGTCCTGTACAGCCGGCGCCATCGTCTCGATCCTGGAGAGCCCCAGTGATAGACCGAGTGAACGACCCGCTGAACGACCCCCTGAACGACCCGCTGAACGACCCAGTGAACGGCAGGACCCCGACGGTGAGCGTGCGCGGCCTCGCCAAGAGCTACGGCCGCAACCGCGTGATCGACGACCTGGACCTCACGCTCGGCACCGGTGTCACCGGCCTGCTGGGGCCGAACGGCGCCGGTAAGACGACACTGCTGCGATGCCTGGCGACCACGCTGGCCCCCGACGTGGGACGGATGCGCGTCCTCGGCCTGGATCCGAGCGCACGCGGGCCGCGCACGGAGCTGCGCCGCCGCCTGGGCTACCTGCCGCAGGACTCCGGCTTCTATCCGCACTTCACCGCCTTCGAGATGGTCGACTACGTCGCGATCCTCAAGGAGATGACCGACCGGCCCGCGCGGCACAGGGAGGTGCGGCGGGTGCTCGCCGAAGTGGACCTCGGCGACCGCGCCCGGACCAAGGTCCGCAAGCTCTCCGGCGGCATGCGGCAGCGGCTCGCCCTCGCCCAGGCGCTGCTCGGCCAGCCGGACCTGCTCCTCCTCGACGAGCCGACGGTGGGTCTCGACCCGGAGCAGCGTCTCAGGCTGCGCGCGCTCGTCTCCCGGCTCGGCGAGAGCCGTACCGTCCTGCTCTCGACCCACCAGACCGAGGACGTCGCGGCGCTGTGCGAGCGGGTCGTCGTCATGGACGGAGGGAGGGTTCTCTTCGACGGCACGCCCCGGGGGCTCGCCGGGGTGGCGGACGGCCGGGTCAGCCTTTCCGGTGAGCGCCCGGCGGGTGACCGCCTGTTCTGGCGCACGGCCGACGGCCGCTATCGCACCCTCGGAGAGCCGCCCTCCGGGGCCGAACCCGCGGAGCCCACCGTGGAGGACGGTTACCTGATGCTGCTCGGCACGTCTCCGGAGCCCGTGGCATGAGCGCGCGCACCGAGTTCGTCGAGACGGACACCCTGGCGCCCCATGTGGGCACGCGGGAGCGGACGTTCAGCCTTGCCCTGTTCGAGGGGGCTCTCCTGCTGCGCAGCCCGCTCCTGTGGGGAGCGGCCGTGCTCACGCTTGGCCTGCGCGTCTACCAGACGTGGACCTGGGCGCCCGACTGGTCGGTCCTGACCATCGACGACACCTACGGCGCGCTGATCATCGCCGCCGCCGGGCTCATGGCCGCCGACCTGGCCACCACCCGCGAGCGCCGGCACTCGATGCCGGAGACGTTGCGGGCGCTGCCGGTTCGCGCTCCCGCGCGGACGAGTGCCCTGCTGATCGCCGTTCCGGTCGTCGCGACCACCGTGTCCGTCCTCGTGCTGGCCGTACACCTGATCAGCCTGATATCCGCGAACGCGGCAGGCCGGTTCGACGCCTGGGAAGCCCTGACAGGGCCGGTCGACGTGGCCGTGGCGGCGCTCCTCGGCGTCGCTCTGGGCCGCTGGCTCCCCGGGCTGGTCGCCGCGCCCGTGGCCGTCTTCGCGATAGGCGCGCTCACCGAGCTGTCCAGGACGGGCGGCTCGTGGGCGGCGCTGCTCCCAGTCATCGTGCACCATGAGCTTCCGGTCGATCTCATCCCACGGCCCTCCGCCACCCACGTGGTGTATCTGCTGGCCCTTGCGATCCTGTTCGCCGGCCTGGCGATGGCACGTCACGGTCTGCGGCCGTCGCGGATGGTCGCCGTGGCAACCGGCCTGGCCTTCGCGGCTTCCGCGGGGGCGGTCGCGATGACCTCTCTCAAGGACGAGGTGCCACGGCAGACGCTGAACCGCTACGCCGCACCCGCGGGGCAGCGATGCCGGGCCCTCGACGGCGTGACCTACTGCGCCTACCCCGGCTACACGCCGTGGATCCCGCTCTGGGGGCGAGCCGTGCGGCCGGTGGTGGCCGCCATCCCGCCGTTCGCGCGCGACCGGGTCCCCGAGATCCGGCAACGCATCGGCTTCGAGTCGTGGTCACACGGCACGGAGGTCATGGAGCGGCCGCAGTGGCGCCACGTCACCGGTCCTTCCATGCACTGGGGCGGGCACGGCGCGGCCGCCGCGTCGGACGCCTGGCTCGGGGGTCAGGTGGCGGCCGAGGTCACCGGCCTGCCGCTCGACTGGTTTCGGGTCGTCACCAACGACCCGCACCTAGACGGTCGGACGATGTACGTGGCGATCGGTTCCCCCGGATGCGCCGCGCTGGGGCAGGGCCGGACCCTGGTGGCCCTCTGGCTCGGCGGTCAGGCCGGTCCGGTACGGCAAGCCGCCACATCGTGGGTCGAACCCGAGAAGTCCGAAGAAGGGGCCGCCGAACGGCTGTACGACTACGCCGAACGGCTGGTCCGCCGGCCTGACGCCCGCGAGCGGATCTGGGCCCACTGGGACGCCCTCATGAACCCGTCCACCACGGTCGAACAGGCGCTCCCGCTGCTCGGCCTCACGCCCGACCCCGACGACGCCAAGCGGAAGGCCTGCTCGTGACACGCGTGACACTGCTCCTCATCCGCCCGCTGGTGAGGGCGATCGACTGGATTCCACTGGCGTGGGCCGCGGCCTTCACCACTGGTCTGGTCATCGTCATCGGCTCGATCGAGCGCCCGCTGCCGACCTGCGACGCCCTGCCGCTGCTGCGGATGTCCGCCGGCCTCCTGGGCGCGGCGGCCGGCTTCTCCCTGGTCGACCCCATGGCGTACGGCACAGCCCCGGTGCCCTCACCACGCTGGCTGCGCATGTGGCTCCGCACCGCGCTGACGGCCGGCACGGCGCTCGCGCTGTGGGGAGCCGATTTCGTCATCGCGACTCTCTACCTGCCGCACGGCTCCCGGTTGCTCGCCGGGGACGTGACGCTGGAGGCCGCCGTATGCGTGCTCACAGGGCTCTCCGGCGCGGCGGTGGCCGTCCGGGTCCGTCCCGGGCACGGGCGCTCGGCGGCCCTTCTCGGCGCGGCCGTTCAGTTCGCCCTGCTCGTCATCACGCTGTTTCTGACCGCCGACCTGTGGCTGTGGCCGCTCCAGAGCGACCTTCGCTGGCCTGGAGCGCACCAGGCGTGGCTCGGGCTGCTGCCCCTGCCGCTGGCCTGTCTGGCCGTTGCCCATCGGGATCTCGCCGGCGGGACTCGGCCCCGGCCCAGATATATTTCGACTCGCACTCTTATGGAGCGATTCATTTAAAATTGCGGCAATTGCACAATATGCTCGCGTTGGATCTGTGACTTCAGCAAAGGAGACGGTGCGTGGCCCAGGATGCAACGGCGCCCCCCGGCATAGACGTGCACATCCCGAACGCCGCGCGCATGTACAACTACTACCTGGGCGGCAAGGACAACTTCCCGGTGGACAGGGAGGCCGCGGAGCGCGTCCTCGCGGTCGCGCCCGAGGCTCGGGAGCTGGCTCGGCAGAATCGGGCCTTCATGCGCAGGGCCGTCCGTTACCTCGTGGCCGAGGCCGGGATCCGGCAGTTCCTGGACATCGGCACGGGGCTGCCGACCGAGGGCAACGTCCACGAGGTGGCCGCGGAGGTGGACCCCGGGACCCGCGTGGCCTACGTCGACAACGACCCCGTCGTGCTCGCACACGCCCGGGCTCTGCTGTCGAGCACCACGAACACCCTCGCCGTCCCCGGGGATCTCCGGCAGCCGCAGGACATCCTCGACGACCCAGAGCTCCGGTCATTGATCGACTTCACGGAGCCGGTCGGGATCCTGCTGGTGGCCGTCCTGCACTTCCTGACCGACAGCGACAAGCCTGCCGAGCTGATCGCCCGGCTACGCGACGCCGTACCGCCGGGAAGCTATTTGGTGCTGTCGCACGTGACCGCTGAGGACCACACGGCCGCCGCGCAGAAGGGCGCCGCCGTCTACCGGAGGGCGAACGCCAGCATCACGCTGCGTACCCGCACCCAGATCACGGAGATGTTCGAAGGGTTCGAGGTGCTCGGCCCGGGCGTGGTCCGGCTGGACGAGTGGCACCCGGACCACGAGGCGTCCCTGGCCGGCTACGGAGGACAGGACCTCCCCACGTGGTTCCTGTGCGGCGTGGGCCGCGCGCTCTGACATATCCGCACGGTCGTTCCGTACGGCCGGCCGCTCGCAGGAGGGCGCGACATGGACGAGTTGCGGTACGACCCCTTGGGCGGCGCGCGACCGGCGGGGGCCACGTTCGCCATGTTCGACGAGCTGCGGGCGCGGCATCCGATGTTCCGCAGCACGTTCGGCGAGGGGTTCTGGGTCCTGAGCCGCTACGACCTCATCCTTGAGGCGCTCCAGGACCCGGTGACGTTCTCCAATGCGGCCGTGTCCGTGCTCGATCCGAACCCGCGGTACCGGTGGATCCCCGAGATGCTCGACCAGCCGGAGCACACGGTGTGGCGCCGCCTGCTCCGGCCGCTGTTCTCCCCCGCTGCCGTGAACGCGATGTCCGGCAAGATCCGCGAGCGGTGCACCGCGATGGTGGACGACCTCGCCGCCCGTGGTTCCTGCGACTTCGTGACCGACTTCGCCCGCCGCTTCCCGACCACGGTCTTCCTGGAGTTGCTCGGCCTGCCCGTGGAGGAGCTCGGCACCTTTCTGGCCTGGGAGGACGCGATCCTCCACGGCGGGAGTTCTCCCGACCGCCTGCCGAAGCGGCTCGCCGCGATGCGGGAGGTCACGGGCTACTTCGCCGGCGTGGTGGCCGAGCGGCGGGAGAATCCGCGAGACGACCTGATCAGCACGGCGGTGACGTGGGAGATCGACGGGCGGCCCGTGCCCGATGAGGATCTGCTCGATCTGTGCCTGCTGCTGTTCATGGCCGGGCTCGACACCGTCACGGCGCAGCTCTCCTACGCCTTCTGGCATCTGGCCACGCATCCCGGGGACCGGTCGCGGATCGCCGCCGAGCCCGGCGCGATCCTCGACGCGATGGAGGAGCTGATGCGGGCCTACTCCATCGTCATGCCGGCCCGGAAGGTCACGAGGGACGTCGACTTCCACGGATGCCCGATGAAGGCCGGCGACATGCTGCTCATCCCGCTCAACCAGGCGAACCGCGACCCCGCCGTGTTCCCCGATGCCGACCAGGTCGTCCTCGGCCGTCAGCGGAACCGGCACATGGCCTTCGGCGTCGGCATCCACCGCTGCCTGGGCGGCCACCTCGCCCGCGCCGAGATGCGCATCGCGATGGAGGAGTGGCACCGGGTCATTCCGGACTATCGCGTCCCCGACGGCGCGCAGCCCATGGAGCACGCCGATCTGCTCCTCGGGCTCGACACCCTCCCGCTCACCTGGTCCTAACAGGCGGGACTGTGCGGGCCTGAGCCCGATCGCCCTTGCCCTGAGCCCGGTTGCCCTTGCCCTGAGCCCTATCGCCCTGGGCCGGAGCCCGGTTGCCCTGCGCCGCCGGACGCGAGGCAGTCGGTCAGGCCTGGTCCCGGTTCCGGGCCCTGATGCGCTTTGATCGCCAGGCTGAAGAGGGCCACGAGCAGGTCGGCGTCGTTCTCCGTCTCCAGCCG
Organism: Planotetraspora sp. GP83; assembly: GCF_041262585.1. Taxonomy (NCBI): domain Bacteria; kingdom Bacillati; phylum Actinomycetota; class Actinomycetes; order Streptosporangiales; family Streptosporangiaceae; genus Planotetraspora; species Planotetraspora sp. GP83. Next base: position 189,722 of record NZ_JBGCBZ010000002.1, read on the forward strand.
GACGCCGATCCAGTCGCGGTGCGGCTCCAGGGCCACCTGCTCGGAGGTCTCCAGCGTGTGGCGCATCCGCTCGATCACCGGGCGGGTGAGACACAGCTCCGCCTCACGGTCGGTGTGCAGGTGGAGGATCTGGCGGGCGCCCACAGTGACCCCCAGTCCGCTGCCGCACGCCGCGTGTCCGGCGTGGCACCCTGGCCACGCCTCGAGCTGGGTGAGCACTCGCGAGGCCACGGACTGCCTGGCGATGCCGGTCACGCTCATACGGCCATCGTGGCTGCTCCGGATAGCCATCGGAAGCAGGTAACGGCAATCGTTATTCATCTCGGCGCCATGGGGACGCATCCGTGCGTTCCGCTGCGCTTCCAATCCACCGCGCCCTCCGCCCGGCTCTTTCGTAAGTCGGGCCGGAGTCAGAGGCGGGCACGCTGACGGGTCTACCGCCCGAGCTGGGTCACACGTCCGGGGCTTGGTAGGGGTCACTAGGTAGATCTTTCCGCCATCGTCCTGACCTGCGGTTTTGTAGTTGATCAAGTCCTGGTTTTGTCGTAGGTGCTGGATAGCGTGAGGGCAGTTGTTGAGATTCGCTGGAGCGTGGGGGGAGGTGCCTTTGGATGGCCGGGTCACCGATCGATGTGTGGGGTTCCCTTGGTGCGGCGGGTGCTTCCAGGCGCGGGCTGCCCGAGGTCCTCAAGGGCACTGTGCTGGACCCCGACTACGTCCCGCCGCAGCGGCCCGCCGAGGAGGCGTACGGCAGCGCCTGGCAGCACGAGGCGTACCGGCAGTTCGTCAGCGAGTCCTCGCCCGGCTCCGGCACCTCCGCTGGCACCTCCGCCGGCACCTCCGCCGGCACCGCGGGTCGCTCCGCGAGCCCAGATGATGCCGCCCTCTCCGACGATGAGTCCTCCGACGGCGCCCCTTCTAACGCCGCTCCCTCCGACGGTGACCCTTTCGATAGCGGTCCTTCCGGCGGTGAACCGTCGGGCGGTCAGCCGGTGGGGTCGGGGGTGTTGGTGTCGGAGTTGCGGGAGATCGCGTCCCGGCTCGCGGTGGCCGGCCTTCCCGGCACCGCCGCGCTGTGTCTGGTTGAGGCGGAGGAGTTGCTGTACGCGCGGGACCGGTTGACCTCGGCGATCGCCGCCCGGGTGGGCCGGGTGCATGTGGCGGGGGAGGTCAAGGGTGTCGGGTACGCCTCGACCGGGACGTGGTTGCGTGGCGCGGCGGGGATGACCGGTGCGGGGGCGTCGCGGTTGCTCCGGCTGGCGACGGAGCTGGCCCGGCTGCCGGTGGTGCGGGGGCGGTTCGCGGCCGGGACTTTGGCTGAGGGGCCGGTCGATGTGATCACCCAGGTGACTTCCCGGCTGACCGATGAGCAGGCCGCGCTGGTGGAGCCGATTCTGGTGGACCTGGCCGATCATGCCACCCCGGCGGAGATCGCCAAGGCCGGGCGGTACCTGCGCCAGTTGCTGGATCCGGGGACGCTGGATGATGAGGCGGATGCTGATTACGCGACGCGGTTCCTGCTGGTCCGCCCGTCCAGCACGGGTGGGGTGGAGGGCGAGTTCCGGTTGCCGCGTGAGGCCGGCGCCCGGCTGCGCGAGTTTTTGACCGCTTACGCCCGCCCCAAGGGCAAGGACGACGACCGGCCGCTGCGAGTGCGGCAGGCCGACACGCTGGCCGCGCTGTTGAGCAAGAAGGTCAGCACCGAACTCCTGGTCCTGGTCCGGGCCGAATCCCTCCCCGACGACCTCACCCCCGACAACCCCACCGGCGACAACCCCACCGCCACCGCCACAGAGGCCGACCCCACCACCCAAGCGGCTGACCCCAGTGGTGCTCGGCCCGGCACGGCCCAGCCTGGTGACGGCTCCACCTGCTGTGCCGACGGAAGGTGCCACGACGCCGGTGCGGGTTCCCCTGGGGCAGATGCCGGACGTCGGGCTGCGGACGCGAGCGCGGAGGCGGGTGCCGGTAACGGCGCGGGTGCGGGCACGGGCGCGGGCACCAGCGCGGGGGCGGGCACGGGGGCGGGTGCCGGTAACGGCGCAGGTACCGGTGCGGAGGCTGGCGGCGCTGCGGGCCAGGGGGCGGGGGACGCGGCGTGCGGGAGGTGCGGGCACCACCCCGACCGGCTCGCACCCGGGCTGCTGATCGCCACCGGGCAACTGCTGCCCATCTGTGACGTGCAGCGGCTGGCCCGCACCTCCCGCCTGGTCCGCATGGTCGTGAACGCCCAAGGACAGGTCCTGAACATGGGCCGCGCCGTACGCCTGGCCACCCCCGCCCAACGCCACGCCCTCATCACCCGCTACGCCACCTGCTACTGCGACGGCTGCGCCATCCCCTCCGACATGACCGAAATCGACCACGTCAAAGGCTGGATCAACGGCAGCGACACCAACCTCGACGACCTCGCCCCCGCCTGCCCCTGGCACAACCGCGACAAAGCCGCCCACCCCGACCGCTACACCACCCACCGCAACCCCGACGGCACCTGGACCCTCACCCACCTCGGCAGAAAAGGCCGCTACGCCGGAAGATTCCGAACCTGACGAGAAACAACCCGAGCAACAACAAAGCGCTGAACCACACACCCGGCCCCGACCAAGCCGCAGGGGCCACACTCAACCACGCGCGGGCACCACCACGCGCGGACCCGGTCGAACCCACACCCAGAGGCCGAAAAGCGGAGGCCGCCAAGTCCTAAAACGAACGTGAATATTGTGTTACGCGTCGCGCGTCCCATTCCTCGTAGACCCTCCGACACGGAAAGCTATGGTCATCCCGGCTACAGGGGAGGATCTCCAATGCTCAGGCGCACGCGGCTTTTCGGACAGAAGACCCGAGTCACCTTCACGCTGCCCCTCGACGAGCCCTTGGGCGTCGTCAGCGTCGTCGGCGACTTCAACGACTGGCGGCCCGGCCGTCACGAGCTGCTGCGCCGCCGGAACGGCACCCGCACGGTCTCGATCATCCTCCCGCCAGGCGTCCACCGTTTCCGCTACCTCGCGACGGGCGGCCTCTGGTTCGACGACGAGACGGCCGACCACGTCGACCACCTCGGCAGCCTCGTTCACCTGTAGGGAAACGACCTAGCCGTCGAGAGACAGGATCCGGCGGACGTGGGCGACCTTGTCCGGATCGCCCTCCACGGTGAGCCGCCCGGTCGTCTTCGCCTCCGCCGTCGTCGCCGGGTCACGCGCGATCTCGGCCAGCGTCGCCGCGTCCGCGGTGATCACGACATCGGGATGGTCGACGGCTCCCGGCCGCGTCACCAGGATGCCGTCGTCGATGACGGCGCACAGCGCGCCGTCATCGGTGTGGAACTGCACGGTCAGCGCGACGCCTCGGGCCCGGTCCGCGCGGAAGCGGATCTGCAGCGGAAGCGCCAGCCAGTGCACGCGGAAGGCGTCTGAGGGATCCTGCGCGCCGAGAAGCCGCATGCCGAAGCGTGCCAGCTCGGTCATGGCGGGCGCGAGCTCCCGCCCCTCGGCCGTCAGCTCGTAGACCTTCGAGGCCGCGGGAGGCGGCAGCGTGCGCCGGCTGACGAGCCCGGCGTTCTCCAGGTCGCGGAGCCGCGTCGCCAGCATGTCGGTCGAGACTCCCGGCAACCCGCCGAGAAGGTCCGTGTAGCGGCGCGGGCCGTCGAGCAACTCCCGGACGATCAACAACGCCCAGCGCTCCCCCACCACGTCCAGCGCCTTCGCGATCGCGCAGTGCTGGCCGTATGTACGTGCCCTCATGAAGGCAGGTTACCTGGTCAGGCCCATTTCCCAAGCACACACTTGGAACTTCCAAGCATAATCGAGACGAAAGGTGTAGCATCCAAGTTGGCACTTGGAAATCCAAGCCGACTAGGAGTTGAGATGATCGACACCACAGTCCTTCACACCGCTATCACGCTGCTGCTCGCCTTCGCCGCCATGGTGGGCGTCGCGGGAGCCGCCGCGATCGCCGTCGTCCGGTCGAAGACGCACCTGGAGCCCGCCCCCATCCACACGCACACGCAGCGGCGGGACATCCGGACCTACGCCACCCTGGCAAGGCGGTAGCCATACCCAGATCTGGCTAGGCACGCGCCTCCTCGGGCAGGGCCCCTGACATGGCGGCCGTCCGCCTCGTCCGGTCGCGTACGGCGGAGCCGAGGAACGCCACACCGAAGACGACGCCCACCAGCAGGGCGATGGACGCTCCGGCCGCGACGTTCCACTGAGTCGAGATCCAAACCCCGGCCAGGGCGCAGCAGACGCCGATGGCGGCCGCGACGGGAAACAGCACGGCGAGCCGGTCACTGAGCAGCCGCGCGGTCGCGGCCGGGCCCACCAGCAGTGCCACCGTGAGGATCGCCCCCAGCGCGGGCACGGTCGCCACCACGGTCACCTCGATGATCGCCAGCAGAGCGAAGTCGAGAACGGCGGTGGGCAGGCCCAGGGCCGACGCCCCGGCGGGATCGAAGGCGGCGAGGAGCAGCTCCTTCCCGACCACGGCCAGGACCAGCGTCACCGCCACGGCGACGACGGCGGTGGTCACCAGATCGGCGGAGCTCACCGCCAGGACGTCGCCGACCGTGTAGGCCGTCAGATCCTTGCTGAAGCCGTCCTGCGCCGAGACGAGCACGACGCCGAGCGCGAACCCGCCGGACAGCGCGATCCCGGTCGCGGCGGTGAAGTCCTGCCCCCGCGCCCGGGAGAAGACGACCACGGCCAGGACGACGAGCAGGCCGAAGACGCCTCCCCCGAGGTAGAGGTCGACCCCGAGCATGGCGGCGATGACGATCCCGGGGAAGGTCGCGTGGGTGAGGGCCATCGTGAAGAACGGCAGCCGCCGCACGATCACGAACACCCCGACCACGCCGCCCAGGGCGCCGACCAGGGCCGCCTCGATCATGGCCCGGTGCACGGTGGAGTCGAGCCAGCTCATCGGGCGGCCTCCAGCTCGGGCTCGTCCAGCCGCGCGCGTTCCTCGGCGCGGCCGCCCTGAAGGAGACGCACCCGTCTCCGTACGGTCCCCGCGAGGGTCGCCAGGCCGTACATCACGACGAGCACGAGCACGATGGTGCCGCCCGAGGCGAGCCGCACGCCGTAGTGAACGGACGCGTCGAAGCTCACGGCGAGCCCGAGCCACCCTCCGGTGGCGGCGATGAGGCAGGCGAGCGGCACGATGACCATCAACCGGTCCGACAGGGCACGGGCGGCGGCGGCCGGGACGATCAGCAGCGCGATGACGAGGATCGTGCCGACGGCCCGCACGCCCGCCACGATCACCAAGGCGATCGCGACGTTGAGCACGAGGTCGAGCAGGCTCACCCGGACGCCCGCCGCCGCGGCTCCCTCGGGGTCGAAGGCGCGCAGCATGAGCGGCCGTCGCAGCACGGCGAGGAGCCCCACGACCAGGACGGTCACGACACCGGTCTGGACGAGCTGCTCCTGGGTCACCGTGAGCACCCGGCCGAACAGGAACGCCGTCAGGTCGGAGGTGTAGCCGGTCTGCCGGGAGACGAGCACCACCCCGACAGCGAACAGAGTGGTCAGCAGCATGGCCAGGGCGGCGTCCTCGCTCACGCGACGCCGGTGCGTGAACACCGTCAGCAGCACCGCCGTGACGATGCCGGCCGCGAGCGCGCCCCAGAAGATGCCGTCGTCCCCCCGGAGCAGATAGCCGATGACGACGCCGGGAAACACGGTGTGGGTGAGGGTGTCGCTGGCGAACGCGAGGCGGCGCAGGAGGACCAGCACGCCGACCGTGCCGGCCAGCAAGCCGAGGATGACCAGTTCGGCCAGCGCGCGGGCCATGAACGGCAGGTGGAAGGGGTCGAACAGGCTCATGTCTGCGTCACGATCACGCGGTCGCCGCGCAACTCCAGCGCGCGCCCGCCGTACGTCGCCCGAAGCCGCTCGGGCGTCAGGACCGTCCCGGTCGGCCCGAAGCCGAACTGCTGCCGGTTGAGCAGGCACACCTCCTCGCACGCCAGATGCGCGATGGCGAGGTCGTGGGTGCTGACCACCACGGCGGCGCCCCGCGCCTTGAGCACGGCTATCGCCTCCAGGAGGGAGTGCTGGCTGACCGCGTCGACCCCGTTGAACGGCTCGTCGAGCAGCAGCATCCGGGGCTGGGCCGCGATCGCCCGCGCGAGCAGCACGCGCTGCCGCTGGCCGCCGGACAGCGTGCCGAACCGGTCGCGGGCGCGGCCGCTCAGGCCCACCTGCTCCAGCGCCTCGGCGACCTGGGTCCGGTCGGCCGCGGAGGGACGGCGCAGCCAGCCGATCCTCCGGTAGCGGCCCATCATCACCACCTGCTCGACCGACACGGGGAAGTCCGGGTCGAGGGTGTCGGCCTGCGGGACGTAGGCGACGTCGCGGCGCGCGTGCGCCGGAGCGACGCCGAGCACCTCGATCCTGCCCCGCACGGTGGGGACCAGGCCCAGGATGGCCTTGATCAGCGTGGACTTGCCCGCCCCATTGGGGCCGATCAGCGCCACGGCCTCGCCCGCGTAGACGGTGCCGTGCAGCTCCTCCAGCACCGGCACGTCCCCGTAGGCGACGCTCGCCCGGTCGAGCACCAGCGCGGCCGTACGGCCCGCCTGCCCGGTCATGCCGCGACGCCCTTGAGAGCGCTCACGATGGTGTCGGTGTTGTGGGTCTCCATCTGGAGGTAGGTCGCGCCGACCGATCCCTCGGGGCCCAGCGTGTCGCCGTACAGCGAGTCCTCGCTCGCTTCGACCTTCACACCGGCCTCGCGGCCGATGGCCTCCGCCGTCTTCGGCGGCAGGGAGGACTCGGAGAAGATCGCGGTGACACCGGTCGTCTTGATCTTGGCCACGATGTCGGCGATCTGCTTGCCGGACAGCTCCGCCGAGGTGTCGAAGCTCGGGACGATGGAGCCGACGAACGTCAGCTTGTAGCGCTCGATGTAGTAGCCGAAGGCGTCATGGTTGGTCACCAGCTTCCGCCGATCGGCGGGGACGGAATCGATCTTCTTGGCGTTCTCCGCGTCGAGCGCGTCGAGCTTGGCGTCGTAGGCCGCCAGGTTGGCCTCGTACGCGGCGGCGTCCGCGGAGTCCTTGGCGGCGAAGGCCTTCTCGATGTTCACAGTCATGATCTTGACGTTCAGCGGGTTGTGCCAGATGTGCGGATCCCCGGCCGCTTCCTCCTCCGAGCCGTCTCCCTTGCGGAGGACGACCCCCTGGCTCGCGTCCACCACCGTGCCGCTGAACCCGGCCGAGGCGATGACCTGGTCGAGCCACTTCTCCAGGCCCACGCCGTTCTTGACGACGACGTCGGCCTCGGCGATCGCCTGGATGTCCGCGGGGGACGGCTCGTAGTCGTGGGGATCGACGTTCGGCTTGAGGATCTGGTGGATCACCGCCTTGTCGCCGCCGATGTTGCGGGCGAAGTCGGCGACCTGGGTCGTGGTGGCGACGACCTTGAGGGCCTTGGCGCCGGCACCGTCCGCCGGCGTGGACGACGAGGTGCCCGTCCCGCCGCAGGCTCCCGCGAAGACGACGACGAGTGCAGCGGCTAACAGCGATCGGGCAAGGGGCGAGAGCACGAGTGCTCCTCTTATGAGATGAGCGTAATGAGGGGACCTTCCCGAATCTGCCTTAAATGAAAATGATTGTCAAGTTCGTTATGGGGTTTCGCCGCGCTCGACCTGGTCTGTCCCACCAGATCGAGCGCGGCTCCGGTCAGGTCGTCAGTGACGCTCGCGGGCGGCGAGCACGGCGCGCGCCAGACCCGGGTCGTCGGAGAAGACGCCGTCGACGCCGAGGTCGTACAGCTTGGCCAGCCAGCCCGTCACATTGCCGGTCGCGCGGGGGTAGGCCGGGTTCGCCGGGTTGCCGAGCCGGAAGTCCACCGGGAGCTGCGAGTTCTCCGGCCGGATCGTCCAGGTGTGGACGTCGAGGTGGGCCCGGTGGGCGTCCTGGATCAGCGTCGTCGGCGGGAGCAGGCGGCCGTCGGCGCCGACCGGCACGATGCGCGAGGTCGCCACGCCGACCCCGTCGGCGTAGGTCGCCACATCCTTGAGCCCGGCCGGCGTGACCATCTGGTCGTACGTCAGCGGATCGCCCGCCGCCACCCGGTCGTACGGCGCGCCGGAGGCGTTGACGAGCTGGATCAGGTGCAGCCGGGTCTTGCCGCGCAGTTCCCGCAGGTTGGCGGTCTCGAAAGACTGGATGAACACCGGGTCGCGCCTGCTCTTCCAGCCATGCCGGGCCAGGGTGTCCAGCAGCGGCTCCTCAAGCGAGAGGCCGATGGAGTCGAAGTAGGTGGGGTGCTTCGTCTCGGGGTAGACGCCCACGCCGTACCGCTGGGCCAGCTCGATGACCTCGTCGAACGTGGGGATCTGCGCCAGCCCGTTGAAGGCCGTGTTCTCCGGGCGGAGATCCGGGATGCGCTCCTCGGCCCGCAGCGTGCGCAGCTCCGCCAGCGTGAAGTCCTCGGTGAACCAGCCCGTGATCTGCACGCCGTCGACGGTCTTGGTGGTGCGCCGCGAGGCGAACTCGGGATGGTTCTCCACGTCGGTGGTGCCGGAGATCTCGTTCTCGTGCCTGGCCACCAGGACGTGGTCCTTCGTGGAGACCAGGTCGGGCTCGATGTAGTCGGCGCCCAGCGCGATGGCCGTCTCGTACGACAGCAAGGTGTGCTCGGGCCGGTAGGCGCTCGCGCCCCGGTGGCCGATGACAATGGGCTCGCGGTCACGCCTGTCGGCGGTCGCCGGTCCGGGCTGAAGCAGCACAGCGGCCACCGTACCGCCCGCGACGACGGCCAGCGCACCGGCCACGAATTTACGGATCATGGTCATGGCCGGGACCATAGGGATCCCAGGCGTCTCCAACGTGACGACACCATGCATACCGGGCGAAACCTCGTCACACAAGCGTCGCCGGGCTGGTTCCTCCGCCGCCGCAGCCCCGACCGTCGCAGACAGTCATCCGATGTATCTCGCGGAACAGACCCCCACCGCCGAGATCAACCAGGACAGACCCTAAGGTACTGGTGGAATCAATCCGATGTATGAAGAGGCCTGCACCATGACCGACCCCCATCCCGTGTCCGACCGCCCAGTCCCCTCCTGGTTCACCGACGCCAAGTTCGGCATATTCATCCACTGGGGCGCGTACTCGGTGCCGGCCTGGGCCGAGCCCACCGGTGAGCTGGGGGCCGTCGACCCAGATGTGTGGTTCGCCCACAACCCGTACGCCGAGTGGTACTGGAACACCAGCCAGATCGAGGGCAGCCCCGCCCATGAGCACCACCGCACCGTCCACGGCGGCCGCCCCTACGACGACTTCCTGGACGAGTGGAAGGCCGAGCTCTTCGACCCCGCGGACTGGGTCGACCTGTTCGCCCGCGCCGGCGCCCGCTACGTCGTCCCGACCACCAAGCATCACGACGGGATCGCCCTGTGGGACGCTCCCGGCACCCGCACCCGCAACACCGTCCACCGCGGCCCGCGCCGCGATCTGATCGCCGATCTCGCCACCGCCGTCCGGGCCAGAGGGCTGCGTTTCGGCACGTACTACTCCGGCGGCATCGACTGGTGGGCCGGCCGCCGGGCCGTCATCCGCCACGAGGACCTGATCGACGACTACGGCCGCGCCAACGAGGCCGCCTACGCCGCCTACGCGCTGCGCCAGGTCCGCGACCTGATCGACCGGTACGGGCCGGACGTGCTGTGGAACGACATCGGCTGGCCCGACCTGGGCATGGCCGACCTGCCGGGCCTGTTCGCCCACTACTACGCCACCGTTCCGGAAGGCGTGGTCAACGACCGCTGGGACGGCGCCCACGCCGACTACATGACCAGCGAATACCAGGCGGGCCGCGAGAACGAGACGGCCGCCCACTGGGAGAACTGCCGGGGCGTCGGCCTCTCCTTCGGCTACAACGCCAACGAGGGCCCGGAGCACCTGCTGGACCCGGCGAGCGCCGTCCGCCTGCTGGTGGACGTCGTCTCACGGGGCGGCAACCTGCTGCTCAACGTCGGCCCGAAGGCGGACGGCACCCTGCCCGGCGAGCAGCGCGCCGTCCTGGAGGGCATCGCGTCGTGGATGACCCACCACGCCACCGCCGTACACGCGACCAGGCCGCTGGAGTCCGGCGCCGCCGTGCCGCACGACGGCGGCCCGTGGATCCGCTGGACCCGCGACGACCGCCACGCCTACGCGTTCCTGGCCGACGTCCCGGCATCGGCCGCCGGGCAGGTTCGGCTGAAGACCCGGCAGGGGTTGCTGGACCCCGCCACGGCGGTCCGCCTGGACGGCCGTGCCGTACAGGCCGAAGCCGTGCCGGACGGCGTGCTGGTCACCTCGGCCGAGCTCGGCACACCGCTGCCCGCCGTGGTCCGATTCGCCCTGGTGACAAGCCCGTCCGCCGACTGACGATCATCACCTACCGGCCGGAGCTCGCGGCTCACGAGCTCCGGCGCCGGCGGCCGCGGCACCGGCTGAAGAGGCGGACCGGGCGTGAAGTAGCGTCACCGTTCATGCGGGCCTGAGACGGCGGAGCCAGGCACCGGCCAGTGCGAGCGAGAGGTTCCCATGACCACCGATCACGGCCACCGGCGGGCGTTTCCCGCCGCGGTCCATCTCACCGGCCACGGCGTCGTGCTCCGAGAGTGGACCGATCGGGATCCGGCCGCGATGGTGGAGCTCTTCGACGACCCGGCCGTGGCTTACTGGACCCCGCTCGTCTCACCGTTCGATCTGGCCGCCGCCCGCGCCTACCTGCAAAGGGCGCGCCGCGCCCGCGCCGCCGACGAGCGCCTCCATCTGGCGATCACGACGGACGGCCACGAGCCCAAGGGCGAGGTGCTGCTCAGCAGGTGGGTGGGCGGCGAGGACGAGGCGAGCATCGGCTACAGCGTGGGGGCCGCCCACCGAGGGCAGGGTCTGGCGATCCGGGCGGTGAACGTGCTGACGGAGTTCGCCCTGACGACGCTGGGCCTCGCCCGCGTGCTGCTGGAGATCGAGCCGGGAAACGCCGCCAGCGTCGCCGTCGCCCGGGGCGCCGGTTTCCACCTCACCGACATGCCACCGGTCGAGGAAATCGAGAAGGGACGCCCGATCACTCTCCTCACCTGGGCCCGCGACCGCTGGGTGTAGTGCCCAGGCCGGCTGGCAGGTGGCCGGCCAAGGGACACGGCCGGCGTGAGATCGCCGCCTCCCCTCTATACGAACGGCCGCGTCCGACTGACGAGGATTCTCCGGCATGTCGGTACGCGTAAGCCCGCCGGCATACGTGTCCGACTGCGTGAGCAGCACCAGACTGATCAGGAGGATCGCGCTGGGCGTAAGACCGCGTCGGGCGAGGACCGTATGGATGAGCGCCCGGCCCACTCTTCCGTTGCCGTCGATGAACGGATGGATCGTCTCGCGCGCGTCGAGGGGGGCATGGCGGCAGATTTGCTAGATGTTTGCGCAGGTGAGAGCCTTTATGGGCGGCAATCTGCTAGCAAGGTGACATTCCCAGCAGTTCCTTGAGCCGATCTCTGGAGGTTGGGATGGAGTGGCTGAATGTCACCGTGGAAACCGCAAACCAGCACGCCATAGCTCGCCCGTGTGGCGAGATTGACATAGCGACCGCCGAGGACCTCAAGAAAGCGCTCGAACCCACGATTCAGCAGACCGCGATCTCCCAGCTCGAAGTGGACATGAGCCGGGTCTCCTTCATGGACTGCTCCGGGTTGCGCGTGCTTTTCATGTTCAAGCGCCGACTACAAGAGGCAGGCGGCGCGTTCACCCTGACCAACGTCACGCCCGCAGTCGATCGGCTGCTGTCCACCACTGGCCTCGATCATCAGCTTGAGGACGCCGTGTCTCCGGTTGGCAACCCGATACGGTGGGGCCGATCCGCCACCCCCCCGGTCGCCGGCGGATGGATGGGCGCGACCCGGTAGCGTCAACGAAGGTCGGCCACCACACCCGTCTCACAAGGGCAGCACGCCTGCCCGGGAGCCGCAGGCCGTCCACGACGATGAGGCGCCCGCCTTCAAGAAAGGCGGGCGCTTTCATTCGGCGACGATTCCTCTGGGGCAAACGTTCGAATCTGCGCCATGCCGCTTCGCCCGGACCTCTTGCCACGGTGCGCCGCACCCCGGCGAAGCAGTACGGCTCCCGCCGGGGAGGCGGGAGCCGTACGGGATGGCTGAGGAGACCCGGGTCAGACCTGGCCGGCCTTCTCCAGGGCCGAGCAGCAGGTGTTGACGATCAGGCGCGTGACGACGTAGGGGTCGATGTTCGCGTTCGGGCGGCGGTCCTCGATGTAGCCCTTCTTGTCGACCTCGACCTGCCACGGGATGCGGACCGACGCGCCGCGGTTGGACACGCCGTAGCTGAACTCGCTCCAGGGCGCGGTCTCGTGGTGGCCGGTGAGGCGCTGCTCGATGCCGAAGCCGTAGCCCTTGATGTGCTCCAGGGCCTTCTCGCCCAGAGCCTCGCAGGCGGTGATGATCGGCTCGTAGCCCTCGCGCATGGCCTTGGTCGAGAAGTTGGTGTGCGCGCCGGCGCCGTTCCAGTCGCCCTTGGCCGGCTTGGGGTCGAGGGTCGCGGAGACGCCGAAGTCCTCGGCGATGCGGTAGAGCAGGTAGCGGGCCATCCACAGGTGGTCGGCGGCCTCCACGGGGCTGGCCGGGCCGATCTGGAACTCCCACTGGCCGGGCATGACCTCGGCGTTGATGCCGGAGATCTTGAGGCCGGCCTCGATGCAGGCGTCGAGGTGGGCCTCGACGATGTCGCGGCCGACGACCTCGTCCGCGCCGATGCCGCAGTAGTACGGGCCCTGGGGGCCGGGGAAGCCGCCGACCGGGAAGCCGTAGGGGCGGCCGTCCTTGAAGAAGGTGTACTCCTGCTCGATGCCGAACCAGGAGTCCTGCTCGGCGAACTGCTCGGCGATCGGGGTGAGGAGCGCGCGGGTGTTCGTCGAGTGCGGCGTCATGTCCGTGAGCAGGACCTCGCACAGCACGAGCACGTTGTCACCGCCGCGGATCGGGTCGGGACAGGAGAAAGCCGGCTTGAGCACGCAGTCGGACGCGTGACCCTCGGCCTGGTTGGTGCTGGACCCGTCAAACCCCCAGATCGGCAGCTCGGCGCCGTCAGCAAGAATCTTGGTCTTCGACCGGAGCTTCGCGGTGGGCTCCGTGCCGTCGATCCAGATGTACTCGGCCTTGTAGGTCACGTCGATCCCTTCATAGAAGAGGCAGACTGGTGGTTATCCGCCACGCCGAGGTTGCCGTAGAGCCGTTTCAAACCCTTTGCCCATCTGTGAACACAGTGTTAACCGCGAAACTTTGCCTTTCGCCGGGTTTAGGGAGAGCCGTCCGCCGGACTCGTTCCGGTCCGCGCACATGATCTGCACATGATCCGCGATTTCCAGGGCAGTCGGACCTCGCCCACGAATCAGAACCGCAGCTTGGGGTGAGGTCAAATGGTCTTGCTGGGCCTTCTTCTCATAGTGGTCGCGGCGGCGGCCATGATCGAGGTGTCGGTCAACGACGCCGCGAACACCACGCCGATCACGATATGGGAGCGGACGTTCAACCTGAGCCCGTTCGAGCTGTTCATCGCCGGTGCGGTCACGGCCGCGGTGTTCCTGATCGGCCTCCTCCTGGTCAGTGGCGGCATGCGCCGCGCGGCTGTGAAGCGCAAGCGGCTCCGCGAGGCGCGGCTGGCCGAGCGCGACCGCGTCTCCCGGCTCGAGGCCGAGAAGCGCGACCTGGAGCGCCGTCTGGAGACGGAGAACACGACCACGACAGACGCGGAGGCCGGTGTCGTCGACCGCGACCGGGACGGCGTGGACGATCGCGAGGAGACCGCGACCGGCCGGAACCTCCGCCCGGCAGTCGATCGGGACGCGGACGGCGTCGACGACCGCGACGAGGCCACGACGCCTACCGGGCGGCACCACACGGTCCCGGCTCAGCAGGCGTCCGACCAGCTCGTGGCCGGAGGCCGCCGCTCGTCCGAGGACCCCGCCAACCGCGCCTGAACCGGCGGGCCGGCATGGGTCGATCTCACGGCGGTACGGCTCTCGCGGGAGCCGTACCGCCGTGAGCCGTGCCGTCCCCCGGAAACCCCCGGAAACCCCCGGAACCCCGTAATATCCGGGAATGACCCGGACGTCACCGGACGTCAGCCGGGTGTCGACGCGGTCATGAGCTCGTCGAGGGATCCGACCCGGCTCACGCGCCGACCGGCCTCGGCGGCCAGATCGGCGAACCTCATGGCGTTCCGTACGGCGGCGCCGCCCGGGTCGTTGTTGAAGTAGACGAAGGCGTCACCCACGTCGCCCAGCCGGTCGATCCACGTCTTCAGCGACTGATCACCATAAGAAGGCCACGGCTTGGCCCGGCCCTCATGGAAGCGCAGATAGGCCCACTGCGCCGTCCGCCAGAGAGGGCTCGACGGCCGCCCCTGGCGGTCGGCCCAGCAGAGCGCCGCGCCGCGCTCGGCGAGCAACTCCCGGATCTCGTCCGTCCACCACGATGCGTGCCTCGGCTCGACGGCGACCCTGACCTTCGGCGGGAAGCGGGCCAGGCAACGGCGGAGCCGGTCGGCGTCCACCTCCAGCGTGGGCGGCAGTTGCAGCAGGATCGGGCCGAGCTTCGGGCCGAGCCCCTCGGCGACGCCCATCAGGCGCTCGACCGGCTCCTCGGGGTCCTTCAACCGCTTGATGTGGGTGAGGAACCGGCTCGCCTTGACAGCCATGACGAAGTCGCCGGGCGTCCGCTCCCGCCACGCCTCGAACGTCTCCCGCTTGGGCAGCCGGTAGAAGGCGTTGTTGTTCTCCACCGTGGCGAACGCCTCGCCGTACCTCTCCAGCCACACCCGCTGGGGCAGGCCGGGATACAGCACGTCCCGCCAGTCGGCGTACTGCCAGCCAGAGGTTCCCACGAACATGGGCATGTCACCCCCCTACCCCGCCCATGGCATAGATCGCAGATAGCTGGGCAGGCGATTTTCGGACTGACCAAACTGACCAATCGCAACGGAAGGGGCGAATGATGATCCAGGGAAAGACGATCGCGTTCCTGGTCGCTCCAGAGGGAGTCGAGCAGGTCGAGCTGACCGAGCCGTGGAAGGCCGTCGAGCAGGCGGGCGGCACGCCGCGTCTGATCTCCACCAAGCCGGGCCGGATCCAGGCGTTCAACCACCTCGACAGGGCCGACACCTTCCCGGTCGACTCGACGGTCGACGACGTGTCCGCCGCGCGGTTCGACGGGCTGGTCCTCCCCGGTGGGGTGGCCAACCCAGACATACTCCGCATGCATCCGAAGGCGGTCGAGTTCGTCGGGGCGTTCTTCGACTCGGGCAAGCCGGTGGCGGCCATCTGCCACGGGCCGTGGACGTTGATCGAGGCGGACGCGGTGCGCGGCCGTACGCTCACGTCGTGGCCGAGCCTCAAGACCGACCTGCGCAACGCCGGGGCGAAGTGGGTCGACCAGGAGGTGATGGTGTGCACGGGCGGCGCCAGTGTCATCGTCACCAGCCGCAAGCCCGACGACCTCAAGGCGTTCTGCCAGGCGGCGATCGACGCGTTCGGGTCCTGATCGGCATACGCCTTTCCCGGGCGGAACGACCTCTGCCATGCTTGCCCGCGTCGCGGATCACCAAGGACGGCCGGAGGCTGATCGGCCGGCCACGAACGATCCCCGGAGAGTCGGTTCACTGAGAAACGGTCGCGGAGAAAACGGTTCGCAGGGAGACGGCTCGCGGAGAACAGAGCGCGGAGAAAGACTGGCATGACCGAGGTGTTCACGCTCGGAGAGGCGCTGGGCGTCGTCTCGGCCGACCGGATCAGGCACGACATGACCGCGCGTCTCGACGTCGAGGGCGCCGAGCTGACGGTCGCGGTGGGCCTGGCGAGGCTCGGTCACCCCGTCACCTGGCTCGGCCGGGTCAGCGTCGACGAGCTCGGCGTCCGTACGCTCACCGTGCTGCGGGGCGAGGGAGTCGACGTCTCGTACGTCCGGATCGACGAGACCGCGCCGACAGGCATCGTGATCCGGCAGCGCCGGATCGGCCGCCTGTCGCACGCGGTCCACTACCGGGAGGGCTCCGCGGGGTCGCGCCTGTCCACGGGCGACGTCCCCGCGGAGGCCATCCAGTCGGCGAGAATCCTGCACGTCACCGGCATCACCCCGGCGCTCAGCGGATACGCCTGGAGCGCCGTCCACCACGCGGTGAAGCTGGCGAGGGACGCCGGGGTGCTCGTCTCCGTCGACGTGAACCACCGCCCCCATCTGTGGGAGAGCGTGGAGGAGGCCCGGCAGGCGCTGAGCGAACTGGCCGTCTCGGCCGACATCCTCTTCGCCACCCAGGACGAGTTGCAGCTCGTGGACGCGGCGCTCGCGGGGATCCCCGAGCTGGTCGTCACGCGTGGCGCCAAGGGCGCGAGCGCGACCGTCGACGGGCTGCGTTACGACACCCAGGCCGCCCCCGTGACCGCGCTCGATCCCACCGGGGTCGGCGGCGCCTTCGTCGCGGGATATCTCAGCGCGCTCCTCGACGGTCTGCATCCCGCCGACCGGCTGAAGCGCGGCATCTCGCTCGCCGCCTTCGCCGTGGCCAGCCCCAGCTCGTGGCAGGGCCTTCCCACCCGTGCCGAGCTGCCGCCGTGATCAGGCGTTCCAGGGCTCGCTCCTGACGCGGGCGTTGCCGGGGTCGTAGAGAGGCTCGCGGACGACCTCCGCGCCGACCCGGCCACCGTTGATCCCGATCTCCACGCGCGTGCCCACCCGCGTGTCCACGGGAAGGTACGCGTAGGCGATCGAGCGGCGGACGCGACAGCCGTACCCGCCGCTGGTGACCCGGGAGACCGGCCGCCCGCCGAGCCGGACGGGCTCGCCGCCCAGGCAGACCTCGCGCTCGTCGTCCACGACAAGACAACGCAGCGTATGACGCGGCTCCGGCAGGGCGGCCCGCCGCCCGGGCCGTACGGCGAAGCCGAGCCCGGCCTCCAGCGGGGTGGTCTCGGGCGTGATGTCGAGGCCCCAGACCCGGTAGCCCTTCTCCAGCCGCATGGAATCGATGGCGCGATAGCCCGCCGGTCGCATGCCGTACGGCAGGCCGGCCTCGATGAGCGTGTCCCAGAGCGTCAGCCCGTATTCGGACGGGCAGTAGAGCTCCCAGCCGAACTCGCCCACGAACGTCACCCGCTGGGCCAGCACCGGGACGTTACCCACGCTGATCTCGCTCGCCCGCATGTGGCCGAAGGTCAGGTCGTCGCCGGTCAGCGTGCCGAGGATGTCGTACGCCCGGGGACCCCACAGGCAGTAGCAGGCGTAGGCCGAGGTGACGTCCCTGACCTCCAGGCCGTGGCGGCGCAGGAGTGCGGCGTCGCGCACGCCAAGGGCCGTGCCGGTGACCAGGCGGAACCTGTCCTTGGCCAGCCGGGTCACGGTCACGTCGGCCTCGATGCCGCCACAATCGTTGAGCACCTGCGTGTAGACGACCGAGCCGGCGGGTCTGTCGAGGCTGTTGCCGCAGAGTCGCTGCAACCCGGCCAGAGCGTCCCTTCCGGATATTTCGAGCTTCGCGAAGGACGTCTGGTCGAAGAGACCGGCCGCCCTCTCCGTCGCCAGGCACTCCTCGCGGATCGCCGGAGACCACACCTTCCCGGCCCACCCGCGCGGCCCGCTCCCAGCGGCATCAGGCTCGGCGTCGTGCTCGGGCACGGGGTCCGCGCTGGGGTCCGCGCTGGGGTCCGCGCTGGGGTCAGCGTTGGAGTCGAACCAGTTGACGCGTTCCCAGCCGGCCTTCTCGCCGAAGCTCGCCTTCAGGCCGGCATGCCGCACCCAGGCGGGCGACCGGCGGAGCGGCCGGGCGGCGACGCGCTCCTCGCCGGGATAGACGATGTCGTAGTACTTGCTGTAGGAGTCGAGCGCCTTGGCCCGAGCCCACCCGGCCGAACGCGCGTGGGCGCCGAAGCGGCGGATGTCCATGCCGAAGACGTCGTATTCGGGGCCGCCGTCGACGATCCACTCGGCCATCACCTTGCCGACCCCGCCCGCGGCGGCGAGCCCGTGGACGCAGAACCCGGCCGCCACCCAGAAGCCCGCCACCGCGGTCTCCCCCAGCAGGAACTCCCCGTCGGGGGTGAAGGCCTCCGGCCCGTGCACCACCTTCCGGAAGCCGGCCGCGTCCGCCCCACGCCCAGCCCCGGTGTCGGCCGCGTCCACCCCAGCCCCAGGCCCCGCGTCCACCCGAGGCCCAGGTCTCGGGCCGGCCGCGGCCGCCGTGCGCGCTCGGTCTCCGGCTGTGGCGAGGCGGGGGACACGGCGGACGGCCGACTCCCACGATTCACGAAATTTCGGCATATCCGGCTCGAAGAGCGTCCGCGGCTCGGCCAAAGGGTCCTTGACGTCCCAGGTCTGCGGCGACCGGATGTAGCCCCCGACCAGGATCCCGCCGCTTTCCTCCCGGAAGTACACGATGTTGTCCGGATCCCGCACTGTCGGCATCTCCGATGGGATGTCCATCGGGGCGGTGACGACGTACTGGTGCTTGATGGGCACGATCGGCACATCGACACCCGCAAGCCGTCCCACCACGCCCGCCGCCGCACCGGCCGCGTTGACGACCGTTCCCGTCCGCACGACCCACTCGGCCTGCTCGGCCCGCTCATCCCCGGAGTCCCGGCCCCCCGCCGGCCCGTCGCCGCGCCGTAAAGCCCCGCCGCGCCGTAGAGCTTCGCCAGGCCGTAAAGCGTCAGGCCGTGAAGCCGCGCCGCGCCGCGCGGTCTCGCGGAGCCGTACGGCACGCACCCGGCCGTCCGCGACGTCGATGCCGGTGACCTCGACCCCGGCGAAGATCTTGACGCCGAGCTTCCGGGCGCCCTCAGCGAGGGCCCGGCCCAGCCGCGCCGGGTCGAGCCAGCCGTCTCCGGGCAGCCACAGCGACCCCAGGACGTCGCCGACCTCCAGCAGCGGGAGCCGTTCCAGGGTCTGGGCGGGATCGAGCAACGCCATGTCGAGCCCGTACGTCTCGGCGGCCCCGGCCTGCCGTACGAGTTCCTCGACCCGCTCCGGGGTCGTCGCGAGCCGCAGGCCGCCGACGCCGTGCCAGCCAGGGTCCAGGCCGGTCAGCTCGCGCAGCTCGGGATAGAGACCGGCCGAGTACATGATCATGCGAGTCTGCGTGACCGTGGACCGGAGCTGTCCGACGAACCCGGCGGAGTGCCAGGTCGTCCCCTCGGTCAGGTCGTGCCTTTCGACGAGGATCACGTCCGTCCAGCCGAGCCGGGCGAGGTGGTAGGCCACACTGCATCCGGCCACACCCCCGCCGATCACTACTGCTTGGGCTTCCACGGGAAGTTGCGACATTGGTACCGTCCCAGCTACCTCAGAAGTCGGCATGAGGTTGCTTGTCTCAGCTACCTCAGAAGTCGGCATGAGGTTGCTTGTCTCAGCTACCTCAGAAGTCGGCATGAGGTTGCTTGTCTCTGTAACACCCGGCCCACACAATCGGATCAATGGTCTGAAGGTAGACCAAAAGGAGCCGGGCATGCCAGATGCCGTCAATGACGCGCTGGATCTCGTCGCGGGCTGGGCCGGACGGCCGGTCATCTCCACGATCATCAAGGGCGGCCTCAGCCACCACATCGCGCGGATCGAGACCGAGGACGGCGACCGCTGGCTCCTCCGGGTCCTCGACCCGCGGATCGCCGAGACCGGCCTCGGGATCCCGCTCGACCAGGAGATCGCCAACACGGTGAGCGCGGCCTCCACGGGAGTCGGCGCGCGGGTCCTCCACGTGATGCCGGGCGCGGTGGTCCTCGAATACCTCGACGGCGTCACCCTCGACGCCCCCGCGGTGCGGGGCCCTCGGACGATCGAGAAGGTCGCGGCGGCCTGCCGGCGGCTGCACACCGGGCCGCGCTTCGTGAACGACTTCTCCATCTTCCGCAAGCTCGACGAGCTGCTCTCGCGCTGCCGTACGCACGGATTGCCGGTCCCGTCCGGATATGAGGACGTCGTCCCGGTCGCGGCCGACATCGAGGCGGCGCTCGCGAGGCGCTCGCTGCCCACCGTTCCGTGCCATAACGACCTGCTCGCCGAGAACCTGATCGCCGCCGGGCCGGAGATCCGCATCGTCGACTACCAGCTCTCCGGCAACAACGACCCCCGCTTCGAGCTGGGCGACATCGCGGCGGAGTCCGACTTCACCCCGGACCAGGTCGTCAGGCTCACGCGGGCGTACTTCGGCGACGACGAGCACGTCCCCGGTGTACGGCTCAACCTGATCACGTCCAACCTGACGTGGACGCTGTGGTTCGTCGTCCACCAGGGGCTGGTCCGCGACCGGGCTCTTCCCGGCTTCGACTACAGCGCGGAGGCCGCGGACAAGTTCGCGCAGGCCGTACGCGACATCGAGGATCCGAGCTTCGGCCATCTCATCGACGGCCGGATACCCCCCACGAACTAGAGGAGGCCTGATGGCGCAAGCCCTCGACGACGACGCCCAACGACTTGCCGAGCTCGGTTACAAGCAGGAGCTCTCCCGGACCTGGAGCGGGTTCTCCAATTTCGCGATCTCTTTCTCCATCATCTCGATCCTGGCCGGCTGCTTCACCACCTTCGGCCAGGCGTGGAACAACGGAGGGCCGCTCGCCATCTCGGTGGGCTGGCCGCTGATCTCGGCTTTCATCCTGATCATCGGCTTCTGCATGTCGGAGCTCGTCTCGGCGTACCCGACCGCGGGCGGCATCTACTGGTGGGCGGCCAAACTGGGCAAGCCGATCCACGGCTGGTTCACCGGCTGGCTCAACCTCGTGGGGCTGATCGCGGTCACCGCGTCCGTGGACTACGGCTGCGCCACGTTCCTCAACATCACGATCGGCCGGTTCAGCGACAGCTGGGCCAAGGGCGACGCGCTGCGGCAGACCTTCCTGCTGTTCGCGGTCATCCTGGTGCTCCACGCGCTGATCAACATCTACAGCCACCGGTTGATCTCGGTGCTCCAGAACGTCTCCGTCTGGTGGCACGTGTTCGGAGCGGCGGCGGTCGTGCTCATCCTGATCTTCGGGCCGTCGAAGCACCAGAGCATCAGCTTCCTGTTCGAGCGGTTCAACAACTCGGGCTTCGGAGACGGCACCACCTCCGGGCCGACGTTCTGGCTGTACGTCCTGCCGCTGGGCTTCCTGCTCACGCAGTACACGATCACCGGCTTCGACGCGTGCGCGCACGTGTCCGAGGAGACGCACGGCGCCGCCAAGACAGCCGCCAAGGGGCTCTGGCAGTCGATCTTCTATTCGGCGATCGGCGGCTGGATCCTCCTGCTGGCGTTCCTCTTCGCGGCCACGGACGTCGACGCGGTCAACAAGGAGTTCGGCTTCGTCGGGGCCATCTTCACGTCGTCGCTGTCGTCGAGCCTCGCCACGGTGATCTTCGGGATCTCGACCATCGGGCAGTTCTTCTGCGGCATGAGCTGCGTGACGTCGATGTCGCGAATGACCTACGCGTTCTCCCGTGACGGCGCGGTCCCCGGCTGGCGGCTGTGGTCGCGCGTGGACAAGAACCGGACTCCGGTCAACGCCATCATCGGCGGCTGCGCGGTGGCCCTGCTGATCACCCTGCCCGCGCTGTACGCGCCTCCCGGAAGCGCCACCCCCGTGGCTTTCCTGGCGGTGGTGTCCATCGCGGTCATCGGGCTCTACCTGGCGTTCCTCATCCCGATCTGGCTCCGGCTCCGCGCGGGAGACTCGTTCCAGCCGGGGCCGTGGACGCTGGGCGGCAAGTACAAGGTCCTCGGGTGGATCTCCGTGGTGGAGATCGCCATCATCTCGATCTACTTCATCCTGCCCATCGCGCCGGCGGGCGTTCCGGGGAACAAGGACTTCACCTGGACGTCCGTCAACTACGCGCCCATCGCCGTGGGCGCCGTGCTCATCGGCATCGCCCTGTGGTGGGCGCTGTCCGCCAGGCACTGGTTCACCGGCCCGCGCCGCACCGTCGACGACGCCGAGGCCGCCGAACCCGTCGCCTGACCCTCTCCGACCCCGTCCCCGCCCATCCCGTCTATCTCGTCTATCCGGCTCAGCCGTACGGCTGAGCCGGGAGGGATCAGGAGGCGAAGGGGTCAGGAGGCGAAGGGGTCAGGAGGCTTCGAACGCGCGGGCGACGGTGGCGCGGGTCTCGTCCATGGAGGCCTGGCCCAGCTCACGCGCCACGGAGGTCATGTCCACGTCGGGCATCCCGCAGGGGATGGCGAGATTCCACGGCGTGAGGTCGCCGTCGACGTTGAGGGCGAAGCCGTGGCTGGTGACCGACCGGCTGGCCCGCATGCCGATCGACACGATCTTGCGGCCGGTGTCGCGGGTCCAGACGCCGGTGAGCAGCTCCGACCCCGGCGGGGTGTCACGCCTCTCGGCCGGGACGCCCAGCTCGCCGAGCGCCTCGGCCAGCCGCAGCTCCACCTCGCGGATGTAGTCGACGACGCCTTCGCCGGCGCGGAGCTTCACGATGAGGTAGCCCACGAGCTGGCCGGGGCCGTGGTAGGTGAGCTGGCCGCCCCGGCCCGTGGTCACGACCGGGATGCCGTGCGAGGGGTCGGGCAGGTGCGTCGCCAGCGTGCGTTTGCCGACGGTGAAGACCGAGGGATGGCTGAGCAGCCAGAGCGTGTCCGGCCGCTCGTCGTCCTGCCGTTCCTGGACCAGCGCCTCCATGCGCTCCATGGCCTTGTCGTAGTCGACCAGCTCGTCCTGGACGAGTGCCAGCGGCCTTGCCTGCATAGTCATGTCACCTCTCCCTTTTGCGAGCATAGAGCGCCGCTCCGGGACCCGCGCGCCTGGCTCCGCCCAGGCCCCGCTCCGAGGCTCGGCTGGAAGGGCGCCGGACGGCCTCAGCGGTAGCCCGCTCCGACCGGGGCCTTGGGGACCGCGATCCACATGATGAGGTAGATGACGAACTGCGGGCCGGGCAGCAGGCAGGAGAGCAGGAACAGCAGCCTCACGGCGGTCGGCGTCATGCCGTAGCGCTCCGCGATCCCTCCGCACACACCGGCAATGATCTTGTGCTGTCTCGATCGGTACATCGGTGAACCCCCTTCGTCATGCGGTTCGACTGTCATACGGTTCAACGAACCGCTCAGGAGACCCCGTTCCGCAGGAGACCCTGAGAAAACCCTGACTCGGGATCCAGGCGGTTCAGCGCCAGAGGTCGCAGGAGCTGTACGCGGCGGCGCAGGGGTTCATGGCCGTGTTCCCGCGGATGAAGGCAATCCACAGCCGGTGCCCGGCGAGGGCCAGGCGGGCGCGGAAGCCGTCGAGGAGCAGCAGCCAGGCCAGCCAGCCCGCCAGCAGGACCGCCCAGTAGGAGATCAGCCGATAGAGGAGCACCACGGCCGCCGCCGCGCCGCCCGTGACTCCCGCCGCGATCAACGTGCCGGCCAGGCCGAGCTCGGCGACGCCGAGTCCTCCGGGGATCAGGGCCGGCACCGCGGCGACCTTGGCGGCGACGTAGGCGAGCAGCACCGTGTGCGGCCCGATCGTCACCCCGGCCGCCGCGCACACCGCCGCCAGGCACGCCACGTCGAGCAGCCAGTTGGCGAGCGCGAGGCCGATCAGCACCAGCCGGTCGCGGCCGGCGAGCCTGATCGCGTCCCGGGCGGCCCGTATCTGGTCGAACGTCCCCGGGCTGCGCCGTCGCAGCCAGTCACGCAGCCCCCGGGGGCGCAGCAGGACGACGGCCGAGACGGCCGCGATCAGCAC
Organism: Planotetraspora sp. GP83; assembly: GCF_041262585.1. Classification (NCBI taxonomy): domain Bacteria; kingdom Bacillati; phylum Actinomycetota; class Actinomycetes; order Streptosporangiales; family Streptosporangiaceae; genus Planotetraspora; species Planotetraspora sp. GP83. The sequence continues at coordinate 213,424 of NZ_JBGCBZ010000002.1, forward strand.
GGCGAGGGCGATCCCGGTGGGCACCCTGGTGGAGGGCTCGCCCAGCAGGGCTATCAGACAGAGCACACAGAACGTGGCCGTCGAGTAGACGCCGCTCAGCACGAGCGTGGCCGCGGTCAGCGGCTTCGCCGCCCCGAGCCGGGCGAACTGGCGCGTGGCGTAGGCGATCGACAGCACCGGCCCCGCCGGAAGCGAGTTGGACACGGCGTTGCGCGCGTAGGTGAGCGCCACGGCCCGATGGGCCGTCAGGTGTGCTCCGCCCAGCGTGAGGAGGCGGCGGGTCAGCCGGGCGAAGGTCGCCATGGACATGGCCTCCGCCACCACGGCGACGCCGAGCCAGCCGGGACTCAGGCCCGTCATGGAACGCGAGAGCTCGTCGCCGTCGGGGATCTTGTCCTTGAGGACGAACAGCGCCAGCCCGGCCGTGCCGAGCACCAGTGCCCATCTCAACCGGCGAGGCATAGGGACTCCTTGTCTTCTGTGCGGTCCCGCCGGTGGTGACCGGCCGGACCGCGTGCCGCGGGAATGGTGACTCCCGAGGCGGGGGCGGGGCGATGCCGGATCCGCGGCGATTGCCCCACCCGAGATTGCCAGGTGCCGGAAATCGACCGGCGAGCGCCCCCCACCCGGAACCTGATCTCCACACGTATCCGCGTATAGGGTGTAATCACACCCCCTATGGAGATTCACATGGATATCTCGAACCTTCAGGCGCAGACTCGGCTGATCCTGCGCCAGAAGATCACCATGATGGTGAACCGGTACGTCGTCCATGTGGTCCAGCCCGACGACTCGGAAGGGCCGATCGTCGCGTTCGCGGAGCAGAAGCGGCTGGCCTTCAAGGAGCAGGTGACGCTCTACACGGACGAGTCACGGCAGCAGGCACTCGCCGGCTTCAAGGCCCGCAAGGTCATCGACCTCGGCAGCGGGTACGACGTGGTGGACCACACCGGCGCGCCCATCGGCATGTTCCGCAAGGACTTCGGCCAGTCGCTGCTGCGCTCGACGTGGCACCTCCAGCAGCCCGGCCTGCCGACCCTGACCGGCCAGGAGCGCAACTTCGCCGTCGCGCTGCTGCGCCGCTTCGCCGACTCGCTGTCGTGGCTGCCCTACCACTTCGACTTCAGCGTGGGCGCCTCGATCGCCTTCTCCGTGGACCGCCGGTGGGGCCTGCGGGACCGGTACGTCATCGACGTCCACGACCCTCGCCTCGACCGCCGGCTTGTCATCGCCATGGCCGTGGCCCTCGACGCCCTCCAATCCCGCTGACCTCGGCCGCCACCCGTCTCCGTACGGCATGCCGTACGTGGGGGGAATCACGAAGGGACGCCCGCTGTTACAGTTGACGGAGATCGCCGATGCGAAGCGATGGCCCATAGAGCCTATGGAGCGGCCGCGCATCGTCTGTTACATTGGCGATAGATCGCATGGTTCTGGCCCCGTCTGCGGCCCGTGCGCTCCGGTCCTCCGCTTCACCCCCTTGACACACGACCCAGCCTGTCGCGATCACGTAGATCCGTTCGCGCGAGGCGTCTTCCACGGCCTGTAGAAGACCGCGCCGGACGACTCTCCACGCGACCTCCGCGCGGCCTCAGGGGATCCGTCTCGCTTGCCCACCGCGGTCGCACACCGCGCACCCCTGCCGGACAGGCGATACCGAGGCGCGACCGCGTCCTCCGCGGCACGTGACCGGCATCTGGAGCCGACATCTGGAGCCGGCGTCTCCCACCTCTCTCAAAGGAACCGATCATGACTACCACTCTCGCTCCGCGGTCCCGCGTGGACGGCGGCAAAACCGGGTCCGGCCGTACGACCGAGCGGCCCGCGAACCCCGTGTCCAGCACGGGCATCCTCGACGTCACGGCGAATAACGCCGTCCTCCGCGCCCACGGATACCTGCCGGGGCCGAAGGACGTCGTCGTCCCGCTCGCCCTGGTGCGCGACCACGGCCTGCGCTCAGGCGATGTCGTCTACGGCACGTCCCAGGGAGGCAGGCTGATCACCGTCGACACGGTGAACGGCCTGCTTCCGGGGCGGCCCCGGCCCGACTTCGCCGACCTCGTCCCCATCCATCCCGATGAACGGCTCCGCCTCGAAACCGCCCCCGGAGTGCTCTCCACCCGGGTGATCGACCTGCTCACACCGATCGGGAAGGGCCAGCGCGGCCTGATCGTGGCGCCGCCCAAGGCGGGCAAAACCCTGCTCCTCAAGGCGATCGCCAACGCGATCACCACCAACCACCCCGAATGCCATCTCATGGTGGTGCTCGTCGACGAGCGGCCCGAAGAGGTCACCGACATGCGGGAATCCGTCAAGGCCGAGGTCATCGCCTCAACCTTCGACCGGCCCGCCCAGGAGCACATCGCCGCCACGGAGCTCGCCGTCGAGCGGGCCAAGCGCCTCGTCGAGCTCGGCTACGACGTGGTCATGCTCATCGACTCGATCACCCGGCTCGCCCGCGCGTACAACATGGCCGCCCCCAACGGCGGGCGCATCCTGACCGGCGGCCTCGACGCGCGAGCCGTACACCCGCCGAAGCGCGTGCTGGGCGCGGCTCGTAACGTGCTGGACGGCGGCTCGCTCACGATCCTCGCGACCGCGCTCATCGACACCGGCTCGAAGATGGACGATTACCTCTTCGAGGAGTTCAAGAGCACCGGCAACATGGAGCTGCGGCTCAGCCGGAGTCTCGCCGAGAAGCGGGTCTTCCCCGCCGTCGACGTCACCGGATCGGGAACCCGGCGGGAGGAGCTGATGCTCGACGCCGCCGAGCTGCCCCTCGTCTGGAAGCTCCGCAAGGCCCTGCACAACCAGGAGTCCTTCGAGCCGTTCCTGGCCACGATGAAGAGCACCGGCTCGAACGCCGAGCTGCTCCTCACCCTCCGGAACGCCTGAGCTCCCTGGCATGATCGCCCCTATGAGCCAGTGGCGCGTCCTCATCGAGGAGAACATCGGCACCGGGGACCGCAAGGAGTGGCGGATCTCCGACATCTACGAGGTCAAGGGCGAGCGCGAAGAGGCGCGCTCCATCGCGAGGGAGCTGGCCGTGCGGCACACCCCGAAGCACCCGGCCCTCCCGCAGGAGCGGGCGGTGTACCGGATCAACGACGACATGTGGCTGACGATGATCATCGGTCTCACGGCCCGCTCCCACTACCGCGTCACAGTCGCCGAACTCCTCTTCCGCGACTGATCCCCCCTCTCCCGCGCGATCATGCACAAAGTCCCGATCACAGCCGACGGCCAGGGCGTACCCATTCCGTGATCATGCACAACTTCCCCAGCATGGCGGCGGCCTGTGGCAACGTCACTGGTGATCATGCAGTTCCTCCACCTTTGCATGATCACGAGCAGCATAAGCGCAGGTCGCTAGTCCCGCGCCGGAACCTGCGCATGATCACGACGCGAGTTTGCGCAGGGCAGGCAGGCCCCACGGGAACCTGTGCATGATCACGGCGGCTAGGTGCCGATGGGGTGCCAGACGGTTTTGGTTTCGAGGAAGGCCGTCATGCGGCCGGTTCCCGGGTCCGCCAGCCAGTCGACCTTGGCAGCGGGCGGCCGGAGGACGCGCTTGAGGTTCTCGGCGGCGAGTTCCTCACACGTGATTGCCAGCTCCGCGTCGGCGCCCGTGAGGTCGATCGCGTTGACGTCCATGTGGCCCGCCAGCCACGGGGCGATCTCCGCCGCCGAGCCCGTGAGGATGTTCACCACGCCGCCCGGCAGGTCGGACGTGGCGAGCACCTCGGCCAGCGTGATCGACGGTAGCGGCGCCCGCTCCGACGCGACCACCACGCACGTGTTGCCCGTGACGATCACCGGGGCGATCACGCTGACGAGCCCGAGCAGCGGGCCCATGGGCGGAGCGACGACGGCGACCACGCCGGTCGGCTCGGGGCTGGACAGGTTGAAGTACGGCCCGGCCACGGGGTTGGCCGAGCCCTGGATCGCACCGATCTTGTCCGACCAGCCCGCGTACCACACGAGCCGGTCGACGGCCGCGTCCACCAGCTCGGCCGCCTTCTTCGCGGAAACGCCGTCGGCGTCCACGATCTCGCCGGCGAACTGGGCCCGGCGGCCCTCCAGCATCTCGGCGACGCGGTAGAGGATCTGGCCCCTGTTGTACGCGGTGGCGCCGGACCAGCCCGGGAACGCCTTCCGGGCGGCGGCCACGGCGTCCCTGGCGTCCTTGCGGGACGCCTTGGACGCGTTCGCCAGGAACTCACCCTTTGAGGAGGTCACGGCATAGGACCTTCCGCTCTCCGATCGCGGGAACGCGCCGCCGATGAACAGCTTGTACGTCTTCCGCACGGCCAGACGCTCCAAGGCCTGGGCGGCCACACGCTCACTCATCGAAGGATCCAATCTGGAGTGGACGGGCCGGCTGGTAGGTCTGGCCGCACCGGCAGACCCCGCCCCGGTGGGCGAACCAGCCGTGCCGTACGGCGAAGCGCTTCGAGCGTCGGGCGCGCGTGTAGCCGTCGCCCGCACCGGCCCTGGACCGGCGGACGAGGCGACGACGGCGGCGGTCGTCACACTGCAAGGTAGGCCTCCAGACCGTGACGCCCGCCCTCGCGGCCGTAGCCGGACTCCTTGTAGCCGCCGAAAGGCGACGTGGGGTCGAACCGGTTGAACGTGTTGGACCAGATGACACCGGCCCGGAGCCGGGACGCCATCCACAGCATGCGCGACCCCTTCTCCGTCCAGACGCCGGCCGACAGGCCGTACGGCGTGTTGTTGGCCTTCTCAACGGCCTCGGCCGGAGTACGGAACGTCAGCACGGACAGGACAGGGCCGAAGATCTCCTCCCTGGCGATGCGGTGCGACTGGGCGACGCCGGTGAAGATCGTGGGCGGGAACCAGAAGCCCTTGTCGGGGATCGGGCACGCCGGAGACCACCGCTCGGCCCCTTCCGACACGCCGGCCTCGGACAGCTCGCGGATCTTGGCAAGCTGGGCGGCCGAGTTGATCGCGCCGATGTCGGTGTTCTTGTCCAGCGGGTCGCCCAGCCGGAGCGTGGAGAGCCGCCGCTTGAGCGCGTCCAGCAGCTCCTCGGCGACGGACTCCTGGACCAGCAGCCGGGAGCCCGCGCAGCAGACGTGGCCCTGGTTGAAGAAGATGCCGTTGACGATGCCCTCGACCGCCTGGTCCAGGGCCGCGTCGTCGAAGACGATGTTCGCCGCCTTGCCGCCGAGCTCCAGGGTGACCTTCTTCCTGGATCCGGCCACGCTCCGGGCTATCTGGCGGCCGACCTCGGTGGAGCCGGTGAACGCCACCTTGTCGACGTCGGGGTGGCGGACAAGCGCCGCGCCCGTTTCGCCCGCCCCAGTCACGATATTGACGACGCCGGGCGGCAAATCGGCCTGCTGGCAGATCTCCGCGAACGCCAGCGCCGTCAGCGGCGTGGTCTCGGCGGGCTTGAGCACGACCGTGTTGCCGCAGGCCAGCGCGGGAGCGATCTTCCAGGCCAGCATCAGCAGCGGGAAGTTCCACGGGATGACCTGCCCGGCCACGCCCAGCGGCCTCGGATCAGCACCGAACCCCGCATAGGAGAGCTTGTCCGCCCACCCCGCGTAATAGAAGAAGTGCGCCGCGACCAGCGGCAGGTCCACGTCGCGCGACTCGCGGATCGGCTTGCCGTTGTCGAGCGACTCCAGGACCGCCAGCTCACGGGCCCGCTCCTGGATGATCCGGGCGATCCGGAAGATGTACTTGGCCCGCTCGGACCCCGGCATGGCCGACCAGACGGCGAACGCCTTCCTGGCGGCCTGCACGGCCCGGTCCACGTCGGCCTCGCCCGCCCAGGCGACCTCGGCCAGAGCCTCCTCGCTCGCCGGGTTGACGGTCTTGTGGCGCTCCCCGGCGAGCGGCTCGACCCACTCGCCGTTGATGAACAGGCCGTACGACGGTTTGATGTCGACGATGTCCCGCGACTCCGGCGCGGGTGCGTACTCGAACATGGGTCGCCGCCTCAGTCCAGGGTGAAGTAGTCGGGACCGGCGTACCGGCCGGTGGCCATCTTCTGGCGCTGCATGAGCAGGTCGTTGAGCAGCGACGACGCGCCGAGCCTGAACCAGTCCGGGTCGAGCCAGCCAGGGCCGGCCGTCTCGTTGACCAGCACCAGATACTTGATCGCGTCCTTCGTCGTCCGGATGCCGCCGGCCGGCTTCACCCCGACCTTCCGGCCCGTGGCCGACAGGAAGTCGCGGACCGCCTCCAGCATGACCAGCGTCACGGGCAGCGTCGCCGCCGGCGACACCTTGCCGGTCGAGGTCTTGATGAAGTCGGCTCCCGCGATCATCGCCAGCCAGGACGCCCGGCGCACGTTGTCGTACGTCGCCAGCTCGCCCGTCTCCAGGATCACCTTCAGATGCGACGGTCCACAGGCGGCCTTGACCGCCGCGATCTCCTCGAAGACCTTGACGAAGTCACCGGCGAGAAACGCGCCGCGGTCGATCACCATGTCGATCTCGGCCGCCCCGGCGGCCACCGCGAGCGCGGTCTCGGTGACCTTCACCTCCAGCGACGAGCGGCCGCTCGGGAAGGCCGTCGCCACCGACGCCACCTTCACCCCGGAGCCCTTAAGGGCCTGTACGGCGGTCGCGACCAGGTCGGGGTACACGCAGACCGCCGCTACGGCGGGGACGGAGGGGTCTGCAGGGTCTGGCTGCATGGCCTTGGCGCACATCGCCCGGACCTTGCCAGGGGTGTCCGCGCCTTCGAGCGTCGTGAGGTCCACCATGCTGATGGCCAGGTCGATGGCCTGTTTCTTGGCCGTGGTCTTGATGGATCGCGTCGCCAGCATCGCGGCTCTGGCGTCCGCGCCGACCCGGTCCACACCGGGAAGGCCATGCAGGAACGCCCGTAGCGTCGAGGCGGAAGAGGCGACCTCCGCGAGCGGAGTAGTCATAGTTGACACCGGTCCAGCATCGCTGACCGGTCCGATTGATTCCAAACTGACCGCAGCCGAGGTGCTGCCGCTTTCTTTGGCAGATCTGGCCCGAAGCGATGGCCGCCGCCCATCTAAGGCGGCCGTACGCACGTCTTAGGCGACCTACGCCCAAGGTTCCACCGGAGATAAGGCATCCGCCCGATGTGTCGGCAGGGGCCTTAGACCGAACCTTGAGTGTGTAAGGGAAGAGACGAACGAGGAGACACCGAATGGGTCCCGAACTGCACTACCAGATCGTCATCAACCGCGCCGCCGAGCTTCAGGAGGAGGCCGCCAGCCACCGCCGGGCCCGCGAGGCCGTAGCCGGCCGGAAGGCGCACCGCACCGGGCAGCGGCGGCTGCGCGCGGTGTTCGGCAAGCCCCGCACCTCATGAGGCGCGTTCGAAGGCCCGGCCGGAGCCTCCTTCCCGGCCGGGCTTTCCAGCCGCCCTGACCCGCCGTCCGCATGATCCGGGGCCTGGCCGCGGCTCCGCAGGCCGTACCAAGTGCAGGTTGATCCCGCGGGGGCGAGCTCGTCCTCGGGGAACACGAGCAGCCGCCCATGCCGGGACACGCGATCTCGGGCCGGGCACGCCGCGACGTCCATACGGGGGCACGTCGCGCGCCGTGTTCACGGCAATCCGGGCGCGATCCGGGCGCGATCCGGGCGCGCGATCCCGGCAGAATCCCGGCACACCGTTCACCGACCGATAAATCACGCGAAGCCGGACAGAGGGCATGACATGCTTTACGACATGACGCGCCGGGCTGTGAGCCCCGTCTTCGTCGGGCGGGATGCGGAACTGGAGACTTTGGACGAGGCGTTCGACCAGGCCCGCAAGCAGGCCGCGGCGGCGGTGCTGGTCGGCGGCGAGGCCGGGGTCGGCAAAACACGGCTGACGAGCCGGTTCGCCGAGCGGGCGAACCAGGACGGCGCTCACGTGCTCATCGGAGGCTGCGTCGAGCTTTCCACCGAGGGCCTGGCCTACGCCCCTTTTACCGCGGCGCTGCGCCAGCTCGTCAGGGAGACGAGCGCCGTGCAGGTGGCCGCCCTCCTCCCCGAGGGCGCCGCCCGCGAGCTCGCCCGGCTGCTTCCCGAGTTCGGCGAGCCCAGCGGCGACGGCGAGACCGACTCTGCCCGCGCCCGGCTGTTCGAGCTGATCCTCGCCCTGCTGGAACGGCTCGCCGAACGGCGGCCCGTGGTGCTCGTCATCGAGGACATCCACTGGGCCGACCGGTCGAGCCGCGACCTCATCGCCTTCCTGAGCCGCAACCTCAGGACCGCTCCCGTGCTCATGGTCATGACCTACCGGTCCGACGAGCTGCACCGCACCCATCCCCTCCGGCCGGTGCTGGCCGAGCTGAGCCGGGTGGACGGCGTCATCCGGCTCGACCTGCCCCGGTTCACCCAGGAGGAGGTCGCCGCGCAGATGGCCGGCATCCTGGGCGTCACGCCGGAGTTCGCCCGGGTCGACAAGGTCTTCGAGCGCAGCGGCGGCATCCCGCTCTTCGTCGAGGCGCTGCTCGACTGCGGGAGCGACGGCTCATTTCCCGACTCCCTCCACGACCTCATCATCGGCTCGGTCGAGCGGCTGCCCGAGGAGACCCAGCGCGTGCTGCGCACCGCCGCCGCGGGAGGGGTCAGGGTCGGGCACGACCTGCTCGCGGCGGTCAGTGGCCTGTCGGACGTCGATCTCGAAGACGCGTTGCGGCCCGCCATCGCGACGAACGTCCTCCAGGTGGCCGACGGCCGGGCCTACGCGTTCCGGCACGCTCTGATCCGCGAGGCCGTACACGACGAGCTGTTGCCGGGCGAGCACGCGCGGATGCACGCGCGCTACGCGGAGGAGATCGACCTGGACCGGACGCTCGTCCCGCCCGGCCGGGCGGCCATAGAGATAGCGCACCACTGGCACTCGGCGCGCAACGACCTGTGGGCGCTCATCTCGGCCTGGGAGGCGGCGGAGAAGGCGATCCGCGCGTACGCCTACACCGAGCAGATCCAGCTCCTCGAACGCGTGCTGACCCTGTGGAACAAGGTCCCCGACGCGGCCGAGCGCATCGGCGTGGACCACGTCACGGTTTTGGAGCGGGCCTCCGAGGCGGCCTACGTCATCGGCGAGATGGACCGCAGCATGAAGTTCGTGAAAGGGGCACTGGCCGAGCTCGACGAGCGCACCTCCCCCGAGCGCGTGGCCGCGCTCATGGTGCGGATGGCCAACATCAAGGCCGAGAAGGCCAAGCCGGGCGCCCTCGACGACCTCCGGCACGCCGAGCGCCTCGTTCCGACGCCCAGCGACACGCGGGCCCTCGTTCTCGGGCGCCTCGGCACGCTCCTGATGAAGGCCGACGCGGTGGTCGAGGGCACCGCGGTCACGCAGGAGGCGCTGCGCATCGCCCGCGAGATGGGCGACGAGTGCCAGGAGGCAGACCTGCTGATCAACCTGGCGCTCGGGCACTCCATATCGGGAGACCTGGAGCGGACGTTCTCCACCAACGAGCACGCCATGGTGATCGGCACGCGCCTGAAATCCGCCCGGGTCGTGCTGCGCGCGCTGGCCAACAACGTCGACACGCTCGACAACCTGGGCCGCTCCGAGGAGGCGGTGGCGCTCGCGGTCGAAGGCGAGAAGCTCGCCCGGCAGTACGGCAGATATCGCCATCAAGGGGTCTTCATCGCCAACAACCGGGTCGAGGCGCTGGAGTCCCTGGGCCGCTGGGACGAGGCGATCGAGGTCATCGAGCGCGCCATGAGCATGGGCCCGTCCATGCGGAACCGGTGGTATCTCCTGCGGGTCAGGGCCGACATCGCGATCGCGCGGGGCGAGGAGGACGTCGCCCAGAAGATCCTCGCCGAGGTGGGCGCCTTCTCCCCCCAGCCCGAGGAGTGGGCCCAGGAGTTGATCAGCAACACCCGCCTGCGCCTCGCCTGGCACCTGCTCCAGGGTGAGCCGATGAAGTCGCTTGAGGTGGCCGAAGTGGCGCTGACCAACCCGCCACTGTCCAGGAAGGCGATGCTCGGCTGGCGGCTGCTCGCCGCGATCCGGATGGCCTGCGACGCGGCGGCGCCCATCGACGGCGCCAAGGTGACCGCCCTGCGGGCCAGGAGCGACGCGCTGGCGGCCGACATGCACGGCGACGGACCGGTGAGCGAGGCCTTCCGCCTCGTTTACGAGGGCGACTTCGACGCGGCGGCCGAGCGGTGGAAGGCGCTCGGGCGTCCCTACGTCCATAGCAAGGCGCTGCTGCACGCGGCCACCTCCGCCGCCGCGTCCGGCGACCGCGACGGCGTGGCCGTACGGCTCCGCGAGGCGTACCCGCTCGCCGTCGAGCTCCGGGCGACACCCTTGGCCACCCAGATCGAGACCCTGGCTCGCCGCGTCGGCATCGCCCTCTCCGGTTCCGTACGGCATGGCACCCCGGAGGAGCATGCCGTGCTGACCCCGCGTGAGCTTGAGGTGCTGCGGCTGGTGGCGGCCGGGCTGAGCAACCGGGACATCGCGGCCGAGCTGTTCATCTCGGCCAAGACCGTGAGCGTCCACGTGTCGAACATCCTGCCCAAGCTGGACGTCTCCACCCGGGGCGAAGCGGCGGCCGCCGCACACCGCCTCGCGCTCCTCGGCTAGCTCATCTGAGCAACGGCTCGGCCAGCAGGAGGACGCCGAAGACGGCGAACGCGGCGGCCGCGCCGTACCTGATCCACTTCTCGGGCAGGTGCCTGCCGAGCAGGCGGCCGACGAGGATGGCGAGGGCGTCGGCGGCGACCATGCCCACCGTCGAGCCGATCCACGTGCCGAACCAGCCGTGCTGGGTGGCCAGCGTGATCGTCGCGAGCATGGTCTTGTCGCCGAGCTCGCTGAGGAAGAACGCGACCGTGACGGCGACGAACGCGTTCCGCGTCGTCCTGGCCGCCTTGCCCGACTCCTCGTCGCTCAGCTCGTCGCCGCGGAGCGTCCACGCGGCGAAGCCGAGGAACGCGATTCCCGCGGCGATCGAGATGGCGGTGGTGGGGAGGGCGTCGCCGATGAGGCCGCCGAGCCCCACGCTCACGAGGTGGACGAGCGCCGTCGCGAGAGTGATCCCGGTGAGCACGGGTAAGGGCTTGAACCGGGTCGCGAAGGTCATGGCCATGAGCTGGCTCTTGTCGCCGAGCTCGGCCACGAAGATCACGGCAAGGGATATCCAGAACGCCTGCACGGGGTCGCCTTTCCTGACGCGCGCGACCGGGCCGCCGTTCCGCACCCGGGGAGCTCGGGCACGACCTCGGCCCGGCGGCATCAATGACATGCCTGTCGGGCCGAAGGTCTCGTCCGCCACTAGGGCCCCACGACCGGGCCTTGAGGAGCCGCGAAAGGCTCAGGCCAGTATGTCGATCAGTGGATTTCGGACTACTCCCCTTCGGGTGTTTCCGTCACAGTCTAACGGCCCCCACCCCGCCCCCATTCCGCGTGATCATGTATGAATTCCTGGAATGGCCTCCTGACGTGCCCGAAAACCCGCCGTGATCATGCACGAGTTCCCTGAGCAGTGGTCCAGCCCGCGGAAACGCCGGCGATGATCATGCAATTCGCGTCGGACACCTTCCGCCGCGCATGATCAGGACAAGGGTCCGGCCGGGTCGGCATGGATTTCGGGGAAGGCGTGCATGATCACGACCGGCGGTTGCGCTGGCAGCTCAGGAGCCAGGGAAGATGTGCATGATCACGCCTAGTGGGTGCGCTGGCAGCTCAGGAGTCGGTGAAGGTGTGCATGATCACGCGGGGTTTGGCTGTCAGAGGGAGATGCCGACCATGATCGGCTCGTTCACGAGCAGCACGCCGAACTTCTCCTCGACCCCGTCGCGGACCTCCCGCGCCAGGGCCAGCAGCTCGGTGGTGCTCGCCTCGCCCGAGGGGTTGGTCAGGGCGAGCGTGTGCTTGGTGGAGATCCGCACCGCGCCCCGCTCGTAGCCCTTCGGGAACCCGGCGTTCTCGATCAGCCAGGCCGCCGGCACCTTGACCGAGCCGCCGGGCATGTCCCACCGGGGGTACGCCGGCGCCCTCAGCTCCAGGCCGGCGGCCTCCTCGGCGCTCAGGATCGGGTTCGTGAAGAACGACCCCGCACTCCGGGTGTCCGGATCGTCCGGGTCGAGGACCATGCCCTTGCCCCGCCGCAGCTCCAGCACGGCCTCCCGCACGTCGGCCAGCGGCGCCCGCTCCCCGATCTCCACGCCCAGCGCGGCGGCCAGCTCCTTGTACGCGACGGGCCCCGACAGCTCCGACCGCTCAAGCTCGTAGGACACCGCCAGCACCACGTGGCGGCCCGGGTCCTCCTTGAACGCGCTGTTCCGGTAGGCGAAGCCGCACTCGGCGGCCGTGAGGTCGCTGGTCTCCCCGGTCATGCGGTCGTAGACGCGGACCCCCGTGATCGTCTGGGAGACGTCCTGCCCGTACGCGCCGACGTTCTGGATGGGCGTGGAGCCCACGAGCCCGGGGACGCCCGACAGGCACTCCACCCCCGACCAGCCCTCGGCCACGCAACGGGCGACCAGGGCGTCCCAGTCCTCCCCCGCCTGCGCGGTCACCACCACACGGCCGTCCTCGACGGAAACCTCGACTCCCGGGCTGGAGACGTGGACCACCAGGCCGTCGAAGCCGTCGTCGGACACCACGAGGTTGCTGCCGCCGCCGAGGACCAGCACCGGCTCCCCGTCGCGATCCGCCTCCGCGACGATCTCGACGAGCTCACCCTGCGAACGGGCCTCCGTGAGGGCCCGAGCCGGGCCGCCCAGCCGCAACGTCGTGAACGGCCCGAGCCGTACCCCTGACAACCGGTCAGCCATGCGTTTCCTCAGCGACTTCCTCAGCGAGACGGGAACCCACCGGGCCGCGGCCGGCGCGGCAACCAGGACGGGACGCCGAGGCGGATCCCACGGCGGATGCCAGCTTACGATCTCAAGGAGCGCGACCGGCCAGCCCGATCCATGGCAGACGTCCCGCGCTCAGGATACGCATCCCTGGCTGCGCGGAAACCGCTCAAGCGGAACCGCTCAAGCGGAACCGGCGGACCCCGCGGAGCGGAGGCGATCGAGGACGCGGGCGTACGTCCGGCGGGACTCGGCTTCGCGATAGTCCGCGTCCACATCGTGGTAGCCCCGGTGCCGCTCCTGGTGGACCGGAAGTTCCTTGTCGGGCACCACGAGAGTCCCCGGCAGGGCGAGGGAGAACTCCAGGTCGGCGTTCCGGTAGAAGCGCGCCTTCTCGGGGAAGCCCCCCACACCCAGCGCGGCGGACCTCTTCACCGCGAACAGGTAGCCGAGCAGGGCCGTGACCTTTCCGGGCCCCGCGTCCTCCCAGTCGTGCCCGCCCGGCGCCGGTTCGGCTCCGCGCCATCCCGCCGCGACCGCGCCGCCGTCGATCGCCTCGACCAGCGGCGTGATCGCGTCGCCGTCGAGGATCGTCGAGGTCTCCATCACCACATGCACGTCGCCGTCGTCCAGCCGCAGCAGTTTGGTACGGCTCGCGCCCCACCCGGCCGAGCCTCCGGCCCAGTGGGGCCTCTCCGCGACATGCCATTCCTTGATCCGGTCCGGATGGCGCTCGGCCAGCTCGTGGAGGACGCGCCCGGCCCCGTCCACATCGCCCAAGTCCAGCGCGAGGATCTTGGCGTCCGTGTGCTCGATCAGAGCCTCCACGCATCGCCGTACGTCATCGGGCCAGCCATCGACCAGCAGCCCCACGGTCACCGCCGTCGTCGTCCCCGTGCCTGCCAAACCCCTCCGGCGTTCCGCATCCGTCACCGGATCGGCGGCGACCCTGGCTTCGGGGTCGGCCTGGGCGATCGACTGGTCGATCCGGGACGTGGCCGAGCTGCCGTCCCACAGGAGCTGCGACGCGACCATCGACGCGGTGCCCGACGGCGTCAGCGCGGTCTCGATGGTGCCGCCGGGCGCGATGTCCTGCTTGACCTCGTGACGGACGGCGTCGTCGGTCGCCTCGGTGGCCGCACGGGCGTTCTCCGCCAGAGGCGGCGGCATGGCCGAGCCGGTCGCGTCACCGGCGTGCTCGGGCGCCTGGGTCTGCCTCGCCGTCCCGGTGCGGGGATCGTCGTCGCTCCCTCTCTGCGTGGTCGCCGGGTCGGAGATCCTGGGCCGCTCGGAGCCACGACCGTCCGTCTGCTCGGAGACGGCGCGGCCCCGCTCGCGCCCAGACGGCGTGACGCCGGTCACAGCCTCAGTCCCAGACGGCCTGACGCCGGTCGCGGTCCCGTGCGGGGACGGCCCGGCATCGCCTGCCGTACCCGGGGAGAGATCGGTCACGGCGGAGACGGGCAGGGACCGCACGGTCGGCCACACGTCGAACGGGGGCCGCGGGGTCAGCTCGAAGCCGCCCTCGGTGTCCCGGACGTCCCAGCCGTGACCTGCGATCTCGTCGCGCAAGGCGTCGGCGCCGCCGAAATCCCGGCCGGCCCGGGCCTGGGCCCGCCGCTGCGCCAGCTCGATCACGTGATGCGGCGGCTCACTGGTCTGGGGGGTCTGGCAGGTCTGGGTCGCCGGTCCGTTCGATTCACTGATTCGCTCGCTCACGAACCGGACGCTACCCAGAGCCGATCCAGCCAATCACCGACCAATCAGCCGTCAGGAGAGCTGGACGACGGCCCGCGCCTTCGACAGGACCCTGGAGTCGCCGGACCTCGCGTTCACCACGACAACGACCCGCTTGTCCTCCAACTTCTCCTCGATGAGGCCGCTGATCGTGATCGTCGCGCCGTTGTCGTCGTCCGGCACGACCACCATGGACGAGAAGCGGACGCCGTAGTCGATGACCGCGGCCGGGTCCCCCGCCCAGTCCGTGACGAACCGGCCGCCCTGGGCCATCGTGTACATGCCGTGCGCGATTACGTCCGGCAGGCCGACGGACTTGGCGAAGCGCTCGTTCCAGTGGATGGGGTTGAAGTCGCCGGAGGCTCCCGCGTACTTGACCAGGTTGACCCGTCGGACCTGGTAGTCGACGGCCGGGATCTCCTGGCCCACCTCGACCTCGTCGTACTTGACCGTCGCAGCCATGGTTACGCCGCCCCTCCGCGCTCGACGATGGTGTTGTAGGTGCGGCAGACCAGCTCGCCCGTGGTGCTGGTGACGTCGCTGCGCAGGGTCAGGAACTCGTTGCGGCCGGCATCGCGGATCTCGGTGATGGTCGAGGTGCAGAGCAGCTCGTCACCGGGGTAGACGGGACGCTGGTACTCGAACCGCTGCTCACCGTGGACGACCATGGCGTAGTTGAGCCCCAGATCGGGATCAGACAGCGCCTCGCTCGCGCCCGACAGGCTGAAGACGATGGGGAAGGTCGGCGGGGCGACCACGTCCGGATGTCCGGCCGCGACTGCGGCCTCCTTGTCGTGATAGATCGGGTTGTCGTCGCCGATCGCGTCGGCGAACTCCTTGATCTTCACACGACAGACCTCGTAGATGGCGGACGCCTCGTAGGTCCGCCCGACGAAATCACGGTTCAAAGCCATCAGGCCCGTGCTCCTTCGTGGCTGCAGAGCTGTTGAGCCGACGGTAACAGAACAAGGTTCGGCTGTCGTGGATCGGCTTATGCCCTCCGCCGGCGGAACAACCGTAGCGACCCCGGCGAGCGGACCTTCTGTCGTCCGACGCCAACGAATACCCGTGTCGTCCTGTGCGGACACGACAAACCGGCGTCCCACGGATGGAACGCCGGTCGTACGTTATGAAGTGTCGCTGAAGAGCCCACCCGTCCAAGGAACGCCGCCACAGCCCGAGACAGGGCTTAGCGGGTCTCGCGGTGCGCCTGATGGCACTTACCCAATTCGAGAGGGCACAGCGGGCAGTACTTCAGAAGTGCCGCCCAGCCGGAGACGGCGCTTAGCGCGTCTCGCGGTGCGCCTGGTGGCACTTACAGTTCGGGCAGTACTTCTTCAGCTCAAGCCGATCCGGGTCGTTGCGCCGGTTCTTCCGCGTGATGTAGTTGCGGTGCTTGCACTCCTGGCAGGCCAGCGTGATCTTCGGCCTAACGTCTGTGGCAGCCACGTGGGAGTGCCTTTCTACGTCTGGGACTACTGGACAACCCAGGCCCGGTCACCTACGAGGAGAGACCTGGCGAGGGTAGTAGCGGAGGCCGGACTTGAACCGGCGACACAGCGATTATGAGCCGCTTGCTCTGCCTGACTGAGCTACTCCGCCTGGACCGGGAAAAACAGGGACCGGCCACGCAAGGATACCCGACCTGTACGGCTCTCGCGCACACGCGCGCAGCCATGATCGAGCTCGGGTATCGCGGTGAGGAAACCCCACCACACCGAAAGCCCCACCCGAACGGCTCGGACAGGACTTCCGCGTCTCATCGTAACGCAGGGCAATCCATGCTCCCACCGTGATTTCCGTACCTTAGGAAGCCCGGGCAGCGCGCGGCATGGAGGACGAGACTGCCAAGCCCCACAAGGCGGCATGCCCCGGAACAGGCGAGGACAATCACCCGTGCTGGTGATCTGCCCAGGTCAGGCCGCCGAGCGCGATGTCATCCCCGAGGGGATCGAGGTGGTCACGCGGATGCGGCTTGAGCCTCCAGTAGGGGGAGGCGCGAGGGTGGGGGGCATGGACGGCGACGCGCTCTACTCGATCGGCGATCTGGCCCGGCGGACCGGGCTGACGGTCAAGACCATCCGGTTCTACTCCGATCGCGGGATCGTGCCGCCGACTCACCGCAGCCCGGCCGGCTACCGCCTCTACGACATCGACGCCGTCGCACGCCTGGACCTCGTGCGGACGCTCCGCGACCTCCAACTCGACCTTCCCACCATCCGGAAGGTCGTGGACCGGGAGATTTCGCTCCCTGAGGTCGCCGCGGCGCACGCGGAAGCACTGGCGGCGCAGATCCGGACGCTGCGACTGCGGCGAGCGGTGCTGACGGCGGTGGCCAGGCGCGGCTCCACCCCTGAGGAGATGGATCTCATGCACAGGCTGGCGAAGCTCTCCGAGGACGAACGGCGACGTCTCATCGGCGATTTCCTCGACGCCGCCTTCAGCGGCCTCGACCCCAACGCCGGATTCGCAGGCATCAGGCGCTCGATGACCCCCGAACTGCCCGACAGCCCCGAGACCGAGCAGGTAGAGGCGTGGGTGGAGTTGGCCGGGCTGTCCCAGGACCCGGATTTTCGTGCCGCCATTCGCCGTACGGCTGAGCAGCACGCGGCCGAGCGCGCCCAAGGCGGAGCCGGGGGGCTGCGCCGCGACGCCGCCGCGGTCGTCCGTGACCTGGCCGGCCCGGCCCTGGTGGGCGGCATCGACCCGGCCTCCGCCCAGGCGGATCCGGTAGTCGAGGCGGTCACGGCTCAATACGCGGACCTCTCCGGCCGCCCCGCCGACGCCGACCTTCGACGTCGGCTGCTGACCCTGCTTGAGACCGCGAACGATCCTCGCCGAGAGCGGTACCTCGAACTGCTCGCAGTGATCAACGGCTGGCCGGCCCCGGACAGCCTGGCGCCGGTGTTCGACTGGTTCATCCAGGCGTTGCGTGCCCGAATCCCGGGGACGGCCTAGCGACGTGCCCGGCCGCGCGGCAGCCGCCCGACCGTCGAGGGCGACAGCCCCGACCGCTTGGCCATCGGCGCGCGGGACCAGTGCGTCCCGTCCACCGGCGTGGACTCCAGGGTGTCCACCACGACCTGCTCGACCCGCTCGTCGCTGACCGTCGGGTGCTGCTGCCCGGCTCCGCGCAGGCCGGCACCAGCCGAGCCCGCCACGCGAGCGTCGAGATCCCTGCCGCGCACCGCACAAGGAAGTGCAGGTTTAATAAAATTAAGATCGACTTCTTGAAAGTTCAGGTGCGCCCGGGTATAACTTTAGATATGACAGAGCAGGCGATGGACTGGCAGGAACTCACGAACCTGACCCGGGGCCAGCCGTTCGTCGTCGAGCGGGTGCGCCTCGCAGGCAGCGGCGTCGCGATCGAGGGCGAGTTCGAGCTACCGCAACTGGCTCAGCTCAACGTCGAGGATCAGGTCTTCGTCACGGCGTTCGTGCGGTGCCACGGTTCCATCAAGGAGATGGAGCGGATCTTCGGGGTGAGCTACCCGACGATCAAATCACGACTGAACCGGATCACGCAGATGCTCGACTTCGTCGAGACCGATCCGGCGCCGTCGCGGGCCGACATCATCGATCGGTTGCGCCGCGGCGAGATCACCGCACAGCAGGCATTGTCCGAATTGGAGAGTCGTACGTGATGCCGCAGTTGTTGACCGTACGGGTCAAACGCCCGGACGGTCATCCCATCCGGATCTGGGTCCCGGTACTCCCCGTAGT
The DNA here is from genome assembly GCF_041262585.1 of Planotetraspora sp. GP83. Taxonomy (NCBI): domain Bacteria; kingdom Bacillati; phylum Actinomycetota; class Actinomycetes; order Streptosporangiales; family Streptosporangiaceae; genus Planotetraspora; species Planotetraspora sp. GP83. The sequence goes on from NZ_JBGCBZ010000002.1 coordinate 231,657, forward strand.
GCTCGTGTTCTCACCGGTCGTGGTCCTGGCCGTACTGGTGGCGGCCGTGGCCTGCCTCGTGTACCACGTCAGTGTGGTGCGGGCACTCGGCACCGGTTGGCTCATCGTCTCCGCGTTGCCCGGCACCCGGGTCGACGTCGAGCAGGGTCGTACGGCCGTGCTCGTAACTATCCGATAGGAGAGGTTCCGATGAACGAACAGCGCAAGGACATCCTCGACATGCTGGCCGAGGGCAAGATCACCGCAGAGGAGGCGGAGCAGCTCATCACCGCGCTCGAACGGGATCAGCCGCCGGCGGCGTCGAGCCTCGACGCCCGGCCGAAGGGCAAGGCGAAGTACCTGCGGGTGATGGTGGACACCCTTGAGAACGGCGAGCCGGGGCGGGTCAACGTGCGGGTGCCGCTGCAGCTGCTGCGGGCCGGCGTACGGCTGGCGGCCCTGATCCCGGCGCAGGCACTGGGTCAGGCCAACGCCGAGCTGAACAAGTCGGGCGTGCCGTTCGACCTGACACAGCTCAAGCCCGAACAGCTCGAGGCGCTCGTGGAGCACCTCGACGAGATGACCGTGGAGGTCGACCAGCCCGATGCCAAAGTGCGTGTCTTCTGCGAGTAGGCGCCGTCCGTTGGACGGACCCCCGAGAGGGTGCTGGAACACCCTCCCGAGGCCGCGCCCGCTACAGCAGAGCACGGTTGAACTGCCGACCTGAAGTTTAGCCGCTCATCGGCGCGTAGCGGGGGTGCCACCGGTTGGGTCGCCCCGGACGTCTCAGTCCGGGCTCCCACAGAACCGTGCGTAACAATCTCTCGTTACACGGCTCTTGTCGTTCTGGTCACCAGACTGTCGGGACCGTGTTCACCCAGACCCAGTGGGCGAAGAATCTCGGCCGCGACTTCACGACCGTCTCCCACTGGGCTTGGGCCCTCTTGCGGGCCCGTAGCCGCTTGTACTTGTTGCGCGACCACCGCATCAGGTAGGCGTTGATGCGGGCCAGGAGGAGATACAGCGCGGAGCGGTAGAACGCTCCGTAGTACTGCATCCATCCCCGCACGACCGGGTTGATCCGCCGTGCGAGGTCGTGTTCAGAGGATCCAGTGCGGTGGTGGAGCCGCCAGGCCCGCACCGTCGCACTCATCTGTTTCAAGGCATTCTTGCTGACCGCCGGGTTGAAGCCGCAACGCATCTTCCCGGTCTCGGTCCGCACCCCTCGCGGCCGGAAGGTGAACCCAAGAAACGTGAACGACGTGTGCTCATACGAGCCGCGCCGTCTGTCGTCCTTGCAGTACACGATCCGGGTCTTGTCCGGGTGCAGGTCGAGCCCGACCTCGGCCATACGTTCCTTGATCGCCGCCAGTACCCGTTCGGCCTGCCCCAGGCTGGAGCGGTGCACGACCGCGTCATCGGCGTAGCGCTCGAACACCACGCCCGGGAACTCCCGGGCGATCCAGGCGTCGAACGCATAGTGCAGGAACAGGTTCGCCAGGACGGGAGAGATCGCCGATCCCTGCGGGGTTCCGCGATCTCGCTCTCGCAAGGTCCCGTCGGGCAGCGCCATCGGTGCGGCGAGCCACCGTTTCACATACAGCACCACCCACGGCAGGTCGGTGTGCGCCTGGACCGCCTTGACGATCAGGTCCCATGGCACGGAGTCGAAGAACTTGCGGATGTCGAACTCGACCACCCAGTCGTACTTCCAGCACCGCTGCCGACAGGCCCCGACCGCGTCCAACGCCGAGCGGCCCGGCCGATAGCCATAGGAGTCCGGATGGAAGATCGGCTCGACCTTCGCCTCCAGCACCCCGGCCACCACCGTCTGCGCGATCCGGTCGGCCACAGTGGGCACGCCGAGCGTTCTCGTGCCCCCACCGTGTGCCTTGGGGATCTCCACAGCTTGGACCGGTGGGGGAAAGTATGCCCCCGAGGACATCCGATTCCAGATCTTGTACAGGTTGTCCTTCAGATCCTTCTCGAAAACCTCGACCGACATACCGTCCACCCCGGCCGCGCCCTTGTTCGCCTTGACCTTCTCCCACGCCTCCAGGACAGTCCGCTTCGAGATATCGAACGGCTTGCCCGGTGCTTTCAACTCGTCCACACGACTCCTCCCGGACACCGTCCGGTTGATCGGGCAAACGGGTCACGAACGACCCGGCCCCTTCGCTCCAGCCCCATTACAGGACCTTCGCCGCTACTACGAGCCGGTCCGCCGGCGCGCTCGGCAACGGGTACTCTGACGCCTCCACCAGGACTCTCCCCGGCCGCGGCTCTCTCCTGTCACCCACCATCTGGGCGGTGTCCAAACGCGCCTTCTCCTGTTCCACTCGAACGCCGCAGACCGAGCTCGCGCCGCCTCCATGCCGGACACCGCCTGGCCAATAAGCGGACTCCCGCCAGGCTCCATCCCGGAGTCGTATTCACTCCCCGGTTTCGATGTCATCTGTTCTGCTTTCGACACGTCATCAGCGGTTCACTCGCGTTCGCCTTCTCGGTCCCCACCTGACGCCTCACAGGCGCCTTTTCCTCATCGCTCACCACGACGGTCTTCAGCCAACGCAGCATGAGGCGGTTTGGAGCCTCCCTCCGCAGGGCGACTCCGAAGGGCCACAACCTTCATCGTCCGAGCAGCATCGCTCCAGATCATTCGCCTACATCGAACTCTCCTTCACGTTCAGGACACACGAACACGGCAGAATCGGGCCGCACTCATGATCACTGGTCGTTGGGCTCGTGGGCTTCGGCTTTCGTGTGGAGGACTTCGCGGGCCTGTTCGGCGGCGCGGGTGATGCTTTCGCTGATGAAGTCGAGGAAGCGGGCGATGTTCTCCAGGCGGGTGGCGGCGGGGGTGTGGGGGCCGAGGATGGCGACGCCTTGGCGTGCGGTTTCGACGAGCTGGTCGTTGGATCGGGCGCTGGCGATCGTCGCCTGGTAGAAGAGTTCGTCGTCGACGACGTAGCGGTCGCGGCGGCGTTCGTCGCGTTCTCGGCGGACGAGGCTCTGGCTCTCCAGGAAGGCGATCGCTTTGGAGATGGACGCCGGGCTGACCTGGAGGCGCTGGGCGAGCTGGGACGCGGTGAGGCTGCCCGCGTCGGTGGTGAACAGGCAGGTCAGCACCCGGGCCGTCATCTTGGTCAGGCCCGAAGCCATGAGGACGGTGGTGAACGTCTCCTCGTACTCGGCCACGGCCTCGGCGTCGCGTCCGTGCGGTTGGGGGACTGACCCCGCCCCTTGGGAGGGGGCGGGCCTGCGCCGATGGGCGCGGCGTTCGGTGGCGCGGTGGGCCAGGTCGGCGCGGTAGGCGGTGGGGCCGCCGTTGCGCATCACCTCACGCGTGATGGTCGAGGTCGGACGGTCGAGGCGTCGGGCGATCTCGGCGTAGGGGAGGCTGTCGGCCAGCCCCAGCGCGATCTGCTGGCGTTCCTGCTGGGTGAGCCTGCCTCCCGGCATCGCGATCTCCTTGGTGATCCTTCATGGTGGTCCCTGATCCCCCCACTATAGCGTTCACTTCTCATCCATTGCAATGATCGGAGCGGTTGTCGTTGCGTTACCATCAAGACCGTTGCAACAGTTTCTCGGTCTCTACCTGCGTAGATGTCGATTCTACGCAACAGACGTGTTGCCACTATCTGGAAAGCAACGTAGCGTTTCCGGTGTCAGAAACAACGAACGAGCACGGGAGAGCACGATGCAGAAGTTCGACACCCCCGCCCCGATCTCCGCCGTCCTGGACATCCCCGCCGGACGCATCCAGTTCATCGCCGCAGACCGCGCTGACACCACCGTCGAGGTCCTGCCCGCCGACCCCTCCAAGAGCCGCGACACCAAGACCGCTGAGCAGACCACCGTCGCCTACGCCGACGGCGTCCTGCGGATCACGGCCTCGACCCCCAACAACCAGCTCTTCGGCCCCTCCGGATCCCTGGAGGTCACCGTCCAGCTGCCCGCCGGCTCCCGCATCGAGGCCAAGGCCGCCAGCGCCGAGCTCCGCGGCGTCGGACGCCTCGGAGACGTCGCCTTCGAAGGCGCGTACCGCCAGATCAAGATCGACGAGGCCGCGAGCGTCCGCCTCACTGCGATCGACGGCGACGTCGAGGTCGGCCGGCTCAACGGCCCCGCGGAGATCAGCACCGCAAGGGGCGACATCCGGATCACCGAGGCCGTGCGCGGCACGGTCGTGCTCCGCACCCAGTCCGGCGACATTTCGGTCGCCGCCGCCGCCGGCGTCTCGGCCGCCCTGGACGCCGGCACCTCCTACGGCCGCATCAGCAACGCCCTCAAGAACGATGGCACCGCCGAACTCGACATCCGCGCCACCACCTCCCACGGCGACATCGTCGCCCGCAGCCTCTGACCCGCAGCCTCTGAGGAGCACCAACATGACGAACCTGGCCATCTCAGCGAACGGGCTGAGCAAGTCCTACGGCGACAAACTCGTCCTCGGCGGCATCGACCTGACCGTCCCCGAAGGAACGATCTTCTCGCTCCTCGGCCCGAACGGGGCAGGGAAGACCACGACCGTCCAGATCCTGTCCACCCTGATCCCCGCCGATGGCGGCGCCGTCCAGGTCGCCGGCCATGACCTGGCCCGCGAGCCGGACGACGTGCGCGGCGCGATCGGCGTCACCGGGCAATACTCGGCCGTCGACAAGCTGCTCACCGGCGAGGAGAACCTGCTCCTCATGGCAGACCTGAGGCACCTGTCCCGCAGGGACGGCAAGCGCAAGGCCGCCGAGCTGCTCGAACGGTTCGACCTGGTCGACGCGGCCCGCAAGCCCGCTGGCACCTACTCCGGCGGCATGCAGCGCCGGCTGGACCTGGCGATGACCCTGGTCGGCGACCCCCGTCTGATCTTCCTGGACGAGCCCACCACCGGTCTCGACCCGCGCAGCCGCCGCACCATGTGGCAGATCGTCCGCGACCTCGTCGCCGACGGCGTCACCATCTTCCTCACCACCCAGTACCTGGAGGAGGCCGACGAGCTCGCCGACCGCATCGCCCTCCTCGACCACGGACGGCTGATCGCCGAAGGCACCGCCGAAGAGCTCAAGCGGCTCATCCCCGGCGGCCACATCCAGCTCAAGTTCGCCGACGCGCAGCTGCTCGACGCGGCTCGCCACCTCATCGGGGCCGGAGTCGCCGACCCCGAGGCGCTCGCCCTGCAGGTGCCGAGCGACGGCAGCGTCCGCACGATCCGCGAACTGCTCGCCCTCCTGGACGAACGCTCGATCGACATCGACGAGATGAGCGTCCACACCCCCGACCTCGACGACGTCTTCCTCGCCCTCACCGGCCAGCAGAAGGAGGCCACCCGATGAGCACCCTCACCCTCGCCATGCGCGACTCGTCCACCATGGTCCGGCGCCAGCTCAAGCGCCTGCTCCGCTACCCGTCCATGACGGTGCAGCTGGTCGTGACGCCCGTCATCATCCTGATCCTGTTCGTCTACGTCTTCGGCGGCACCCTCGGCGACGGGCTCGGCGGCGGCCGCGACGCCTACATCAACTACGTCGTCCCCGGCATCCTCCTCATGGCGGCGGCCACGGCCGCGACCGGAACCGCCGTCATGGTCGCCACCGACATGACCGAAGGCATCATCGCCCGCTTCCGCACCATGCGGATCTCCCGGGCCTCGGTCCTGACCGGCCACGTCGTCGGCAGCGTCATCCAGCAGCTCCTCGGCATGGCCGTCGTCATCGGCATCGCCCTGGCCATCGGCTTCCGCCCGAACGCCACCGCCGTCGAGTGGCTGGCCGCCGCCGGCCTGCTCACCCTGTTCGTCCTGGCCATCACCTGGCTGTCGGTCGCCCTCGGCCTGAAGTCCCCGACCCCCGAGGCCGCCAGCAACGCCCCGATGCCCCTGATCCTGCTCCCCTTCCTCGGCAGCGGCTTCGTCCCCACCGACTCCATGCCCACCGCCCTGCGCTGGTTCGCCGAATACCAGCCCTTCACCCCCGTCATGGAAACCGTCCGCGGGCTCCTCCTCGGCACCCCGATCGGCAACAGCGCCGCCATCGCCACCGCTTGGTGCGCCGGCATCGCCACCGTCTCCTACCTCTGGGCCAAGAACACCTTCAACAAGGCCTGACCATGAACCGGCCGAACAGGGCCGTCAGACCAATGGGTCTGACGGCCCTGAACCTTTCCGCCCGTCGCACCGGCCAGATCGCAGCGAGTCCTCGACGTAAGACATCCCGGCAGAGACGGTCTACCGCAAGCAGCTCCGGCCCTCCTGGAGGGCAGCGATGGGCGACATTCTTCCCGGGGCAGGCACGGGCGTAGTGGCATCGTGCGAGCGGACGACAGAACCCCACCCCAAATATCATCCGCCTGCCACTAGACATGACTTCGAAGTTGACAGGAAGTTGACTATGCAGGTCATCTTGCTGACCTCCGCTTTTCTGCTTTGTCGGCTCCGCATGGCGCAGAGTTGTTCTTTCAAGAGCCAGCCGATCGCCCGAGAAAAGGAGTTAGCAAATGATAAAGAAGACCAGCCTTCTCTCCAAGCTCGGTGTCGCCACCGCTGTCATGGTTGGTGGCCTGACCCTCGCGTCACAGCCCTCGGCTTTCGCCGCCGCGGCTCCCAGCTTCTCCGTAACGCCGTCCACGGGCCTGTCGGACGGCAACAACGTCACGGTGTCGATCACGGGAGCGGGGCCCGGCGAGAAGTTCAGCGTCATCCAGTGCGCGACCGTCAACGCGCAGCTCGCGTGTAATGGGGAGACCGCCAAGACGGTCACCGCAGACGCCAGTGGTTCGGTCAGCTCGTCGTTCGTCGTCCGCAGGAGTTTCCAAGGCACAGCCCCCGAGAGCGGCACCCCGGTGGGCCCAGTCGACTGTGCCACCACTGCCTGCTACGTCAGTGCCGGGAACCAGAGCGTCTTCCTCGGCTCCCAGCCGATTTCCTTCAGCTAGCTAGTCAGTAGGTCTGGTCCCCGACCGCAAAGAGCGGGGCGGGCGGAAAGCGTGTCGGGCTCGGTCGCCGGGCTGAGCCTGGCGGCCGAGCCGGTCCTGGGCGGCCTCCTGGTCAGCGGCCTCGACTGGCGGTCCATCTTCTGGATCAACGTCCCTGCCGGTATCGCCGCGATCACGCTGACCCAGCGCTTACGCGGAAGATGCGGGCAAGGCCCGCCAGATCGGCGAAGACGGCCGTACCACCGGAAAGGTCGTCCTAACTGCCGCCAATTGACCTCTGCGGGCACGGATCGCACACCGCGCTGCGGTGGGGCGAGTTGCCGGCGCCGTTCCGCGCCGGGAAAGAAGATCATCGCAGAGAAATCGCGCAAACAAGCGGAACGGCCCCATCCAGTTGATCTCTGGATGAGGCGTTTTACCTGATGAGTCCGGGAGCCCCCAAACGGAATCGAACCGTTGACCTTCTCCTTACCATGGAGACGCTCTGCCGACTGAGCTATAGGGGCGCGCCCGCCTGCGCTCTCGCGTCGCGGACAGGTGTAACCATACACGTCCACGACGACCGATGCGAAATCAATCGCGCCGCTCTTTCCGAGCCGCCGCCGTGGGTCACGGCGGCTCGGGAGGGGTCGGCAGCGTGCCCGACAAATCGGCTTTGCCCTTCTCCCCTGGGGGGAGCTTCGCCGTGATCTCATATCGGGCGAAATACCCCTTGCCCTTGACCGGGACGATGCTGCTCAGCGTCACGGTCGCGGCGTACGGCTTGTCCAGGCAGTGCGGCAGGCACCAGGTCCCGCTCAGGTTGCCGGTCCCCGAGGCCCGGGTGGGCCCCCAACTCCGCCAGGTCACCTTGTTGAGCGTGCTGAACTCGGAGAGCACCAGATCGGCGGGCTCCTGGTCGGCCCTGCCCTGCTCCGCGCCGTAGAAGTTCAGCACGTACACCTCGGTCCCGGTGGCGACAGCCGTACCGGACGAGCCGCAGGCGGTCGCGCCGAGGCCGAGCGCGCACAGGCCGGAGACGGACAGAAAGACAGCCGGCAGGCGCGCCCTGCCGGGCGTGGTGGGCAGGCGCATCGGTACCCCCTCAGGCGTCTGTTTCCCTGACGGCGCGGGGGTTACGCCTGTCGTTCCGGCTACCGAACGGCCGTCCGCAGGCCGCCGCCCCCGCGCGGGAACGGAATAACCTCACATAGGTCGGCAAGGTCGACGAACCGGGCGACTTCCTCGACCGAGAGGCAGTCGGCGACGAGCCAGCCGTTCCGCCGGACACGGAGCACCTGACGGCCGCAGCGATGCGCCGGCACGATCTCGTATCCCCTCGGTCCCACCCACCGCCTGCTCATAGGTGAACAACCTATCGAATTTCCCCATCCATTTCTTGGAATGACACAGGCCCCAGAGGGACGCCGGTTAAGTCCCGGCCTAACGAACACCAAGTGGTCCGGCGCACATTGGGCGTGACCTTCAGGAACGAGACATCACGATCGAGGAGGAACGATGTCCGCCGACCGGCCTCAGACCCGCCCCCAGCAGGAGTCCCCGCGGCAGTCCCAGTCCCCCAGCTTGCTGGGCATCCGCATCACCCACCGGGCCATGCGCGCGGACGCGCGCCGCCTCGCCGAAGCCGCCAAGGCGATCGCCGATGGCCACCGGCCCTGCGACGGGCGGCGCGCCGCGGCCATCCGCGACTTCGTCGTCCAGTTCTGCGACGGCATCCACCATCACCACACCGTGGAGGACGAGGTGCTCTGGCCCATCATCGTCCGGTCAGCGGGCGCAGAGGTGGACCTGAGCGACCTCACCGAGGACCATTCCGAGCTGGACCCGCTTCTCGACGAGATCCGGGCCGCCGCGAAGACGCCGGCCGACCTCGCCGTGCCGCTGACCCGGCTCGCGGACCTGCTCGACGAGCACATCGAGGAGGAGGAGCGCCTCATCTTCCCGATCATCGAGCGGCACGTGTCCGTGGAGGACTGGGAGCGCGTGGAGAACGCGGCCCGGGAGGGCGGCAACATCAGATTCGACCTGCCGAGGATCGAGCAGTACGCGAAGCCGGCGGAGCTGGTCGAGCTGCGCAAGCTCGCGGGTCCCGTGCTGATCGTCTTCCTCGCGCTGCTCCGCCCGGGCCACCGCCGCCGCCAGCGCCTCATCTTCGGCCCCGCCTGAGCCGTTGCCCGCGGTCCCACCCGGCGGCCGGGCTCAGCTTCCGATGGCCGAGGCCCGGGCGCGGTCGGCCGCCGCCTCCCAGTGGGGTGAGCCGACCTGCCGGGCGACCTCCGCGGCGCGCTCGTAGTGTCCGATCGCCGCCTCCGGCCTGCCGAGGAACATGGCGAGATCGCCCAGCGTGTGAGCGATCGGGCCGAGCGTGACCGATCCGGTGCTGAACCCGGCCAGCTCTCCATCCGCGGGGAGGAGCAGCCGATAGCACTCTTCGGCCGCCTCCCGGGCACCCAGCGAGATCGCGTTGTCAGACCGCATCGCCATCACGAGCAGCCAGTAGTAGTCCCGGCGCGGAAGCTCATCGGCCGGCCAGACGGCCCGGGCGTCCTCCAGGCGGCCGGCGGCGACGAGGGCCCGCGCGTAGTACTCCGCGGTCTGAGGGATGCGTTCCCATACGGGACGGACCTCGTCCATCGACTCGTGGGCGCGCCCGCACGCCAGCCGCACCGTGAACCTCGCCAGCGCGCCCATGATGGCGCCATTCAGGCCACCCGTCTGGGCCATCTGCTCCGCCAGCGCCGTGTAGACCCTCTCGGCCCGCTCGAACTCCCCCTTCACCAGCAGATGGAGTGCGTCGAGAAAGGCGAGGATCCCCAGCGCGTGGCCGAGCTGGCCGCTGGTGGAGTGCTCCGCGGCCTTGTCGGCGTGCTTCCGGGCGGTGACCCAGTCGTTGCGGCCCAGCGCGACCATGCACAGGGAGAAGTGGCCGAGCGTCTGATATCCGAGCAGCCCGGCGGACGCCGACACCTCCAGCAGTTCGTGGCCCAGCGCCTCCAGCTGGGCCCGTTTGCCTGGCTCGAAACAGGCCCAGTACGCGGCGTTGAGCGCCATGCAGAGCAGACGTGGGTCGCCGGTGCTCCGTGCGAACTCCAGCGCCTCCGCGCTCGCGGTCTCGATGCGGTCCTGGTCGTATCCCTCGATCAGGTGGCACAACGTGACCAGCATGCGGCAGCGGAGCTCCCCCGGCTCGGCCGGCATCGAGTCCTCCACGACCCGAACCAGCTCGCGATCGAGCAGGCCGTCCGGCTGGATCGTCCAGATGACAGGCGCGTCGAACGACACCACCGCCCGGGCCATGGCCTCCCGGTCGCCGATCCTCCGCGCGACGGACAGCGCCGCAGTCCTGTTCCCCAGCGCCGCCTCCACGTCACCGGCGTGGGCCTGCGCGGAGACGAGGCCGCACAGCAGGTCGAGCCGGGTCGTCGCGGGCGGATCGCTCGCCAGCTCCAGCGCGCCGAGCGCTCCCTCCAGCAGCGCGGCGGCCTCCCGGTGCGCGTACAGGCCGGACGCCTGGCGGGCCGCGCGCGCCGCGTACTCGGCCGCCGTGAGCGCGGTCGCCGTCGTCGCGGCCGCGAGGGCGTGGTGGCCCAGTGCGCCGACGTCGCCGGGCCGCACCTCCTCCAGCGCCGCGAGGACCTTGCCGTGCATCCTCGTACGGCGGAGCCGGGGAATGTCCTCATACAGGGTCTCCCGCACGAGCACGTGGGCGAAGCGGACATGCCCCGGGCGAGGCTCCTCCAGCAGCCCGGACAGCACACCGGCCTCCAGGCCGTCGAGCACGGTGTCCTCATCGGCTCCCGGCATGGCGATCAGCACGTCGGCGTCGGCCTCCCTGCCGAGGATCGCCGCGTTCCGCAAGGTCGTCTGCGCCGTCCCGGGCAGGCGGGCGACGCGGCGGCGGCCCGGTGCACGTCCTCCAGCACGATCAGCAGCGGGCCGGGAACGCCTTCCAGGTAGTCGCCGACTGCCCTGGCCAGCCAGAACTGGCCGACCGGGCCCGCGCCATCGGTCAGCAGCGGGGCCAGCCGTACGGCGATCTCGGGAGACGGGGCGGAGGTGACGGACAGGTGGCGCAGGACCTCGCTCCACGCCCAGGCGGGCGGCACGCCGCCGACGGTTTCCGGGCATCGCCCCACCACGGTCTGCCAGCCGTCGCCGGACAGGTGCCGGAGGAGGGCGCCGGCCAGCGTGCTCTTGCCGGATCCGGCGTCGCCGCCGAGCCACGCCACTCGGAAGCCCTGCCTGGCCTGATCCGCGGCCGCGACCAGCCGGGCGAGCTCCGCCGTACGGCCGATCATCTCCGCCTGCGGGGGCGAGGCGGCGCGGGCGCGGGAGTGGGGGTCTGCGTGGGCGGCGGTACGTGGAGGGAGGGGGCCTGGGCCAGGATGTCCGCCTCCAGGGCCCGCAGCGGCGGGCCGGGATCGACGCCGAGCTCGTCGGCCAGCAGTTCGCGGGTCCGGCGCAGCGCCGCGAGGGCGTCCCCCTGCCGTCCTGCCCGGTAGTAGGCCAGCGCGAGCAGCCGCACCGCGTTCTCGCGGAGCGGATGGGCCTTGACGTGGCGCTCCAGCTCGGGGATCACCTCGGCGTGACGGCCGAGCGCGAGCCCGGCTTCGGCGCGATATTCGACGGCGACCGTCCGCAGCTCTTCCAGGTGGACCACCTCGGGGACGGCCCATTCCTCGTCGGCGAACTCGGCGTAGGGCCGGCCGGTCCACAGCCGGAGCGCCTCGTCGGCCGTCTCCAGGGCCTTCGCGGGCTGTCCCTCGGCGAGCGCGGCCGCCGCGACGTCGACCAGCTTCGGGAACCGCCAGGCGTCGACGACCTCCGCGTCGAGGTCCAGCCGGTAGCCCGGGGGCGCGCTGACCAGCACGCGTGCCGCGGTCCGGGGAGCACGGCCCGGCTCCAGGACGCGGCGCAGGTTGGAGACGTAGACCTGCAGAGCGCCGAGGGCCCGCGGTGGGGGCTGCCCCTTCCACAGGTCCTCGATGAATCGGTCGGTCGAGACCACCTGTCCCTGCGCGCAGACGAGCCTCGCCATGACCGCCCGCTGGAGCGACGAGCCGAGGTCGACGGATTGGCCGGCGACGTCAGCCTCGATGCGCCCTAATACCCGCACTCGCACCATAACGGGAGAAGCATAGGACGGGAGTGGCACAAAAGGCGCTTATTGCGCAACCGGTTTAAGTCCGATAGTGGTAGTAGCCGATCAGGTCCTTCAGCACGGTGACGTCGTCCATCCGGATTCGGGTGCCCGTCGCGAAAGCGTTGATCATCTTCCCGCCGCCGACATAGACGCCGACGTGATGCGTCTTGTCGCCCATGCCGTAGAAGACGAGGTCTCCGGGCTGCGGAACGTCCACTCGGCGGAGCCTCCGGATGTGGTCGTCGGTGTTTCCTCTGCCGAGGACGTCGTCGCCGAAGGCCTGCCGGTAGACCCAGCGGGTGAAGCCGGAGCAGTCGAGCCCCCGAGTCTTCTCGGCGGGGCAGGGCCGTACCGCGCCGTGATAGCCACGGCACGTCCCCCGCGAAGGCCCGGGCCGCACCGCGTGACCGCCACCCCAGGAGTACGGCACGGCGCCCTGGCTGGCGTACGCCACCGTCACGGCCTTGGCGAGCTCGTCGTTGAGAGGCGCCGATGCGGCGGCCAGCGCGAGCACGGCGACGCCAAGAGTGAGCCACCCCCTTACCGACCCCATGAAACGTGACAATAGCCGCTAAACCGCTTTTGGGTGGCGATGGCGAATCCGGCGTCCTTTACTTCCTGCGTGTGGTCAGGCGCTTCTGGTCAGGCGAGGGGCCGGGTGAACGTCCAGCCCGCTCCCAGCAGCGCGTCGACCGCCTGTACGGCTGCCGCGAGCCGGTCGTCCGGGGAGCCGGTGACCACCACATGAGGAAGCTCCCTGTCCGCGAGCTCCTGGCGGAAGCGCCGATCCATGCCGTGGCGGATGTGCTCGCCGTCACGCCAGCCGTCCTGCTCGAACGGCACCCCCTCGACGGACGTGTGGATCCACAGGTCATGCCGCGCCCGCTCGTGCATCTGGAGGACGTCCCCGGACACCGTGCCGAGATAGCGCTCGTGCCACAAGGACGTGGTGAGGGCGTCGGTGTCGCAGACGAGAAGCGGCGAGCCCGAACGCGCCGCCGCGTCCTCCCAGGCGAGCTGCCGCTCCGCGATGACGGTGAACTCCCCGGAGTCCCATCGGAGGTCGTCGAGCCACGGCTCCGGCCGCCCGCTTTCCTTGGCCGCGCGGCGGGCCGACGCCAGCTTCTCCTCGCAGTAGGTCCTGCCGTACTCGGGAACCCAGCGGGTGGCGGCCCAGACGCCGCCGCGCGCGGCGAAGCAGGCGGCCAGCGCCCGGGCGAGGGTCGTCGTCCCGCTCGACTCGGCTCCCACGACCACTACTCGCCGGGCGAGGTAGGCGCGCACGGCAGGGCGAAGCCACGGCCAGGCGGCCCCGGGGTCCTCGCGCACCCGGGTGCCGCTCACCGGGAAGCGCTCGCGCGCCGGGTCGACGCCGACGTGGGCGGCGGCGAACCTACGGGCCAGCTCGGGCCCATAGGTCTCGGACGAGAACACCGCGTCGATCACCGGAGCCGAGCCGTACGCCAGTGCCAGCGCGTGGCGGAACACCTCCACATGCGCCGACCAGATCTCGGGGTCGTCATAGTCGATCTCGACGTCGTCGACCACGGGCGCGATGACGACATGCGGTTGCGGATGGGCCTCCCGCAGCCATGCCGTACGGCACGCGAGCGGGATGCTCTCCACGCTGGAGGCGGCGACGACGACGGTGACCTGGGCGCAGCGCTCCGCCGCGGTGTCGATGAGGTGATGGTGGCCGGCGTGCGGCGGATAGAACTTCCCGATGACCAGCCCATGGGAGAAGGCGGCCGTCATGCCGTCGTCCCCGCTGCGCCCGTCGCGGCGACCGGCAGGGAACGGGCGGCCAGCTCGCGCCGCCAGGAGAGCAGCCCCGCGACGCAGAGCCCGAGAAAGAGCACGTAGAGGGCGCTGGTGAGGTAGAGCGCCTTGTACGCGTAGAGCGGGATGTAGATCAGATCGGCCGTGATCCACAACCACCACGACTCCACCAGCTTGCGGCACTGGCCGTACGTCGCCATGAGGGACAGCGCGGTGGTCAGCGCGTCCCAGAACGGCACAGCGGAGTTGGTCCACGAGGCCAGGACGGCCGTCAGGAGGACGGTCACCGCGCCGCCGGAGACGATCAGCCACAGCCACTCCGCCGGGCGGGTGGCGGAGATGGTCAGCCTGCTCCGTTCGGCTCCGCCGTACAGCCATTGCCACCAGCCGTAGAGGCCGAGCACAACGTAGACGATCTGCAGGGCCGCGTCCGCGTACAGGCCGACGGCGAGGAAGACGAGCCCCAGAAAGACCACGTTGACGATGCCGATCGGCCAGTTCGCCATGTGCTGGCGCACCACCAGCCAGACGGTGAGCACACCCGTCGCGAAGCCGAGCAACTCGGCCCAGCTCGTGGACGCACCCATGAACGTGAAGGCGGGCTCCAGTAACGGCCCCAGCAGATCGGTCAGCGACACCCACGGCCTCCTTAATCGTCATGGTGACGATAACAAACGATCAGCTGACGGGAAACGCCTTTCGCCGGCGGTCGAGTTCTCCGCGTATACGGCTCTGCGGCATTGGGGCTCTGCGGCTTCGCGGCTGAGGAGCTCAGGCCCGAAGGGTGGTCACGGCTGGGCCCGCAGGAACGTGACCCGTCTTCCCTTGAGGTCCGGCCTGGCCAGGTAGCCGACATCCAGCCACACCGCCTGCGTGTGCTTCGGATCGCTTCCCCACCAAGCCGGGTAGTCGAATGCGCTGGGAGGAAGCTCGCCACCGATGATCCGCGCGACTTCCTCGAAGGTCATCTCGATGCGAGCGCGCCCGTCTCCTTGCAGATGACGTGCCAGCTTCTCGTACTGCTCTCGAGCGATCACGCCATCAGTCTGACGCGCGAGCGGGCTTGTCATGGATCGCCATGCCCTCAACTGCCGGCGGACGGCAGGCCTCGCGAAATCGAGTTTCCCCGGAATGGGAGTGCTCGATATGTTCCGGAACTGGAAGAAGTAGGCGGCCGATCACCCGGACATCCGGTTCAACGCTTCGCAGCTAAGGGGGATGAGGACGGCTCGCCAGAGCACCGGCCTCCAGCCACTGATGACACCAGAGATCCTCGTACGCATGCTCGCCGAACCCAGCCGAATGCGAGTCCTCGCCGCCGTGGCACTCGGCGCGAACACGGAGTCCGCGATTGTGGCGGCGTCCGGACTTTCCACGAAGGACGCGATGGTCGCCCTGCGGCGGCTTCAGGACCATGGTGTGATCACGGCCGACGCCGAAGGCCTCCTCGTGGCATACGAGCAGATCAGAAAGCTCTCGCAGGAAACGGGCACGGCCCCACGGCCTCAGAGCGATGGGCACGAACCGGAGGCCGTTCTTCACCCGTTCGTTCAGGGCAAGCGACTGATCAGGGTACCCGCGCAGCCAAGCCGGCGCCGTGTCGTGCTCGAACACGTCGTGGCGAACTCGTTCGAGCCAGGCGTCGATTACGACGAGCGGACCGTCAACGACAGGCTCCGCGAATGGTGCGAGGGCGGAGAAGTGGACCACGTCGCGATTCGCAGATATCTCATCGACATGGGCATCCTGAGCCGGGGAAACGGGATCTACCGAGTCAAGACATCGCCACCTCCAGAGCCGGGAGCGGCAGAACGTTTCGTGAAAGCTCTCGGCCTCGGCTAAAGGTCTGGCCGACGCCGAGCCTGCCGGGACCTGCGAATGTGCGCCCAAACGATCTTCCCGTGGCCCCACCACAGCACGGATCCGCTGAACAGAAAGAAGATTCCCGACGCATAGCCCCACCAGCCATTACTGATGATCAGGTCATGCGCTCCGCGGATGACCAGGAACGGCCCTCCGATGAACGTCCACCAGCCGGTCTCGAAGTCAGCGCGCTTATCGGGTTCACCAGGAGTTCCTGACATGGGCGGAGGCCTCACAAAAGGAGGACGATCACTGAAGTCAAACCAGCGGCGAGAAAGCCGACTCCACCAACGAGGTACTCGAAGATGGGTGGAACCAGCGGATTCTGCCCTTCCGGCACCGTGCGCTCCTCTTTGCTGAGGGACTGATCAGATTAGCGGCCCCGGGCCGGCGCTGGTTTGTTCTATGGCTGAGCCATACTGCTCCGATCGCGCCGCCTGGTGTCGTCGCCGCCATGCCGTACAGCAGTGCACCCATCGGGACGACCTCCGCACGGGATGTCGGAGGCACCTGACAGGCTGTCGCCATGACGGACCAGCACGCTCCAACCTTCATGCAGGTCAGCGGCCCGCAGGCGATGCCTCCCGAGCTGAGGCGGGAGCTGATCGCCTGCTGGGTCGAGGTGAGCAACGCGGGCGGCGCGGCGGGTTTTCCTTTCCCTCCGGTCACTGTTGACGAGGTGGCGCCGGTCGCCGATCAGCTGATCGCCGGCGCCCCCGGCGACGACCGAGACGAGATCCTCATGGCGCTCAAGCTCTAACCGCCCCCGTGCGTGGCGGCCCTGGAAAAGCGTACGACATGATCATGATGGGCCTTCTTGAGCACGAGCTCGTCGGCCTCTGAGCTTGAACGCCCCGTGCGCGGCGGCCGGCGCTGTGGATCACGGCCGCCCCCGCCGGCAAGTGAACAGGCACTACCCGCGAGGCGCGTACATGATGATCAGGACGCCGAGCACGCAGACGATCGCCCCGGTCACGTCCCATCGATCAGGGCGAAAGCCGTCCACCACCATGCCCCACACCAGTGAGCCCGCCACGAACACGCCCCCATAGGCCGCCAGGATCCGGCCGAAGTTGGCATCCGGTTGGAAGGTCGCCACCAGCCCATACAGGCCGAGGACGACGAACCCGGCCCCGGCCCACAGGAGCCCGCGTTGCTCCCTCACCCCCTGCCATACCAGCCAGGCCCCGCCGATCTCGGCGAGCGCGGCCAGCAGGAACAACACCAGGGAACGCGCGACGGTCACGAATGCGACTGTAAAGGAGCGCTCACCATCTCCTGGCCAGTGCGCGTGTTTGTACAAGCGTCTTCGCTCTGCTTAGCAACAGGACTTCGCCGTAGCAGGGGCGACGGTGTCGTCTACGGCCTCACCGGTAGCGCAGCAGACTGAGCCGGTCTCCTTGATGAGGGTGTCGGCGACGGCCTTCACCACGTACACCTCCCAGGGCTCGGTTCCGGGGCCGTGGACCCAGACCTTGTCCTGGAGCGCGTAGCAGCAGGTGGTGTCGTTCTCCTCGAAGGTCGCCAGGCCGGCCGCCTCCAGACGCCCGGCCGCGGCGGCGACCTGGGCGGTGTCCTCAACCTCCACCCCGAGGTGGTCCATCCGGGTTGGCTCCCCCTCCTCGCCTTCCAGAAGTACGAGCTTGAGCGGGGGCTCGGTGATGGCGAAGTTGGCGTAGCCGGGCCGCCGCTTGGCGGGCTCGACGCCGAAGAGCTTGGAGTAGAAGGCGATGGAGCCTTCGAGGTCGGCGACCCGTAGAGCGAGCTGGACACGCGACATGAGGTCCTCCTTTGGCCGTGAAGCGGCGGACAGCCGAAGTCATACTCGCCTGCTTCGATGAACTTCTAATTAAAGAGATACCCGCAGTTTGTGCGCCTGACTAGATCTGTGTCAAATTAGAGATATGTCGAAGCAGGAGCTGCCGATCGTAGACGCGGGTGTGGACGCGTCCGCCGGGGCATGTTGCGCGCCGCTGGTGTGCGAGCCGCTGTCGGAGGGCGAGGCCGCCGAGCTGGCGCCGTTGTTCAAGGCGATCGCCGATCCGGTACGGCTGCGCCTGCTGTCGCTGATCGCCTGCCACGAGGGCGGCGAAGCGTGCGTGTGCGACCTCACAACCGCCTTCGACCTGACCCCGCCCACCATCAGCCATCACCTCAAGGTGCTCAGGCAGGCCGGACTCATCGACTCCGAGCGCCGGGGCACCTGGGTCTACTACTGGATCAACCCCGCGGTTCTGGCCCGCATGTCGGCCCTGATCGGCCCGGTATCGCCCGCCCTGGCCGGCACGGCATGACCACGGGCATCGGACGAAGGGCGTTCGCCGAGTTCCTCGGCACCGGACTCCTGGTCGCCGTAGTGATCGGGTCGGGCGTCATGGCCGTGCGCGTGTCGCAGGACGCCGGGATTCAACTGCTGGCCAACAGCGCGGCCACCGCGGCTGCTCTGCCGGTCATCATCATCGTGGCCGGACCGGTGTCCGGCGCGCACCTCAACCCGGTCGTCTCCCTGGTCGACTGGCTGCTCGGGCGTCGAGACCGGACCGGGCTGACCGGCCGCGAGGTGGTCGCCTACCTACCCTCCCAGGTCGCCGGAGGTGTCGCTGGGACGGTACTGGCCAACCTCATGTTCGCCCTGCCGCCCGTGACCGCCTCCACCCACCAGCGATCGGCCCCGTCACTGTGGCTGGGTGAGGTCGTCGCGACCGCCGGCCTGGTCGCCCTCATCGTCGCCCTCGCCCGCCAGGGCCGCGCGCGTCTAGCCCCGCCGCTGGTCGGCGCCTACATCGGCGCGGCCTACTGGTTCACCAGCTCCACCAGCTTCGCCAACCCCGCCGTGACCATCGCCCGAGGCTTCTCCGACACCTTCGCCGGTATCGCCCCCGCCTCCATTCCCGCGTTCCTCGCCGCCCAACTGCTCGGCGCAGTCCTCGGAGCGGTCATCGCCGTCGTCCTGTATCCCGCGCCGGGTCCCGCTGCAGCACCTGACGCCCGCCAAGGCGACCAGGACCACGACGTCGTCGTTCCGCACCCGTCCTGACGTGCCTCACCGTTCACACAAGGAGCTTTCGTGTCCGACATCCCTGAGGTGCTGTTCGTCTGCGTGCACAACGCGGGACGCTCCCAGATGGCCGCCGCCCTGCTCGATCACCACGCCCGTGGCCGCGTACGGGTCCGCTCAGCGGGATCCGCGCCCGCCGAAACCATCAACCCCGCGGTTATCGCGGTCATGGACGAGCTGGGCCTCGACCTTTCCAAGGAGTTCCCCAAGCCGCTGACCACCGAGGCGGTCCAGGCCGCCGACGTCGTGATCACGATGGGCTGCGGGGACGCCTGCCCCGTCTTCCCCGGCAAGCGCTACCTCGACTGGCAGCTCGACGACCCCGCCGGCAAGCCCGTCGACCAGGTCCGTCCCATCCGCGATGAAATCGACCGCCGCGTACGCGACCTGCTCGCCGAACTGACCGGAGGTCGCAGCCGGTGAGCGTCCAGGCAGCCCATCCCGCACCCCCGCCCGGCACCACCATCCGCCCCATGCAGCCGATCGACGCCGCGCAGGTCCTCGGCATCTACCAGGCCGGGCTCGACAACGGCAACGCCAGCTTCGAGATCACCGCACCGACCTGGCAGGCGTTCGACGCCGCGAAGTTGCCACTCCACCGGCACGTCGCCGTCGACACCTCGACCGGGCAGATAGCCGGCTGGATCGCCGCCAGTGCCGTCTCCGACCGATGCGTCTACTCCGGAGTCGTCGAACACTCCCTCTACGTCCACCCCGACCACCACGGCCGCGGAATCGGAACCGCAATGCTGCACGCCTTCATCCAGTCCACCGAGGCAGAGGACATCTGGACCATCCAATCGGGGATCTTCCCTGAGAACGTCGCCAGCCTTCGACTTCACGAAAAGGCGGGCTTCCGCGTCGTCGGCACCCGCCACCACATCGGCCGCCATCACGACCGGTGGCGCGACGTCGTCCTCGTCGAACGCCGCAGCACAGTCACAGGTCTCTGACCAATGCCGGTACGGTCATCCAGGACCGTCAGGCGGAGCATCACGCCGAGGATGGCCAATTGCCTTGCCGAACCATCCTCATAGGGATCAAGGCCGGCGCTTTGCGGCCTGTGCCCGCTCGGCGGCCGGGAGCCTGATCGTCCCGCCCGCCACGACCCAGGCAAGCCCAGCAGACCGGGTGCTGCTTCGCGGTGGGTCGAGGCAGACTGGACGGACATCAAATCCACGCGCGACGCGCGCGCTTCCGCGGGCTGATCGCGTGCCACACCCGTGCCATATCCCACAGGGAACAGCGGGAATGAGGGCACTCACCGATCAAGAAATGAAGAAGCCCCCGACCTGCACCTCTGACTCGGCCGTAAATCAGTTATTGCTGATCACGGCTCCCAGGAGTCGCATGTCGAGCATGTCCTTGGAGAAGGGAAAGCCGGTGATCTTTCTTGCTAGGGCGAAGGAACCTGGGAATTCGGAGCCAAGGTCTCGGTCGTCCAGATCAAGATCCAGATCAGGGTCTAGTCCAACTTCGCGCATCATGTCGACCAATCGGTCCGGATCGCTGCCGCCGCGTGCGTCAGGGCCCAGCAAGTCGAACCATGTGATCAATTCGCCGTCAGCGGCGTATATGAAGTAGTTCGTGGCATGGATATTGCGGTCGATCGACACGACCTCGGTCGCTTGAGAAAGCCGTATCAACAGGTGACGGTTGACTGCGATTGATCCGCCCCAGAGCTGGATGAGCACTGTCCAGCCATCCGTCTCCAGTGCTCCTACGTAACTGGTGCGCATGTTATCCGAGTCAATGGACTTCATCGTCCGTTCCTGCAGTTCTTCGAAGGTCGCTTCTTCGAGCGCATCGATCTCCGCTCCGAGACGGGTCAGCGCCTCAACAGGGGAGAGGGACCGAACGAAGGACACGCAGGAGACGTGGTAGAACGGCCCGAGGTCCGAAAGCCAGTTGAACTCCTCGTACGGGTCTGTCACTGCAACTCCCTTGATCAGGGACGCCACCAAGCCCTGAAAACTTCGGCACGTATTCGGCACGATCACCCGTAGCGAGCTGTTGGCCGCCAGACACACAGCAAGAGGCCGCCACCGCGTTTCCGCTGGTGATGGGCCTCCTTAGGCTGGTGTGGCAGGTGCAAGGTTCGAACTTGCGTAGGCTGAGCCGACGGTTTGCAATCCTACTGCAAAACCCGTACGACCTGCATATCTACAGGGGGGAGGACCGATTTCCCCAAGCATTCTCCAAATGATCACCTTGGCTCCCCCGTCGTCTCCCCCAAGTACTAAGGAGATTAGAGTACCGTCGATGCAGAGTTGGGGCATCGTTCTCATAGTTCAGCAGCGTGGACGAGGGTCGTTCCCCGATGAGATGCCCCTGGGTGAGAAACTCGGTATGGATCGTCCCGCCACCTTCGACCATCCCGAGCCGCCAGCGCCGAGTCCCGCCGGTCTCTGCTCTAGTGACAGTTCCCAGCGTGTTCAAGGCACCGATGGCCAACGCACAGTGATCACAACGGAGTCTTCCTCCGCCTGCCATGAATGGTCAATGCCAGGTCCCCACACGACGTAGTCGCCTTGACGTTCAAGGGTGATGCTGCCGACGCTCAGGTCAAGCCGGAAGCAGCCTTGCACGAGGAGTAGAAGCGCCGTCCGCTGGTCGTCAGAAACCCATTCCGGCCGCTGCTGGCCCTTGGGATGAATCCCCCACTTGATCTCTAGCGCCTCGGTCCTGCGCACGGCCCCGCGCGACGGATCGATGAAGTGGCCAAGCAGCCACCCACGGTGCTGATCGGCGTCGTCTGTAGCATTGCCGGTGTACCAGTTGTCAGCCAATCTCAGATCTCCAACTCGATTGCCGGTCGGTCTACCCGGTTGTCGCCGACTTCGGCGAGCCGCCGGAAGCCCTGGAGTAGGGCAAAGAGTCCTTCGTTGCTCCATTCTGGATCGTGAGCTAACGCCGTAAGGACACCTGCGTCCAGGCTTGAGTACCGCCGTAGGCCCATCGATTCCCAGTTCGCCCGTACGTGGCCGCCGTAGCGATCCCACCATTCTTCATCCTCGATCACGACAAGACTCGCGAACTCGAAATTCCGCTGACAAGGTTGCAGCCAAAGCCCGTGCACTCCATCCGCCAGTGACCGCCGGCCGTACGCTCGGCAAGCCAGCGCATGGGCTCTGACAGGCGGCTTATGTGCAGTGGGTCAGCCTGCACCAGGTCTTGAAGCGTGGAATCCACGTCATCGCGCCCGAAGAGCTCTTCTTCCATCTCGCGTTCCAGCGTCGCACCGATCTGGGCGTCTTCGCTGAAGTCGGCGAGCGGCCCGTGGAAGGATTTAGGGATAACTGCAAGGCGACCGGCCGCGTTCAACACACGGCCCGAACGCTCTTGCACCAAGAGCAGATAGTCGGAAGCCCCGCGGCGAGATCGTGTCGCAGGTCTGGCGATTGCATATAGCGCCAAGGCACCACCTGCGCAGAGTCTCCCCCGTACATCCAATGTAGCCGCCACATCGGGCAGGTAGCGGTCATGTAGCGGCAGCGTTCCCCGGCCGATCGGTCGGCCGGCGGCCACAGCGTCCACCAGCTCGCCCTCTAGGAGATCCATCGTTAGGGCATGGCTCACGAAGTCCGTAAGCCCGACCTCTCCCGTGAGTTGCTGACCAAGTTGGACGGCGAGCAGCCGATAGGTGCAAGGGGAAGCGTGCGGGTTTCGCCGCAGCCCTACGATCAGTTCATGCGTGCTGCGTATAACGAGGCGTTGGTGATGCTTGGGTACGTGCTGGGCATGGTCATCACGCCTGTCGTCGGCGATTGGGCGAGTGAGTGGGTCGGCGGGAAGTTGCTCAACGAGACCATGCTCATGTGTGCCCTGCTGTTCAAGGTCGCGTTCCTCTTCGGCCTTGCTCGGCTGCTCTTACGAGGGTCGCGCTGGCTTGTCCGCACCTCTGCACGGCGTTGGCAGACGCCGAAAGCGCAGGAACCCTCATGATCAGCCCTTGATCGCGTGCCCCATGCGTGCCCTTTAGCCGCGCTCAATGAGGGGCAATCACGGGTACTCGCGGATCAAGAAACGAAGAAACCCCCGACCGGCATCTCTGCTGATCAGGGGCTCTTCATGCTGGTGTGGCAGGTGCAAGGTTCGAACTTGCGTAGGCTGAGCCGACGGTTTTACAGACCGCTCCCTTTGGCCACTCGGGCAACCTGCCGTGTCTTCCGCTTGCCGCGGCGACAGGTAGAAGAATAGCGGACTTCCACGGTGCCTGTGACACCGGTTTGTCCTGGGACGGCTAGGCGACCAGGGAGGCCGTCTCCCTCGGCTGCCGGGCGTACAGGCCATAGTGGAACGGTGATCCGATGGGCCGAGGCCGATGACCTGACGGCGCTGGCGAAGATCGAGCTGGCCGCTGACGAGATGTTCGCTCCACTGGGCATCGTCTTTCCTCCGGGCGCGACGATGATCGAGGAGTGCGGCGATCCCGCACAGGTGATCGTCGCGGGCCGGCCGCCGGTGGGCTTCGCCCTGCTCGGATCGGTCGACGGGGAGGTGCATCTCGAGCAGCTTGCCGTACATCCCGATCACCATGGCCGGGGCATCGGCACCGAACTGCTCAACGCCGTGTGCGACACGGCGGCCGCCCAAGCGAGGGCGGTCACGCTGACGACCTTTCGCGACGTCCCCTGGAATGCCCCCTGGTATGCGCGCCGCGGCTTCGCCGTACTGCCTCCTGCGGAGTGGGGGGCGGAACTGGCCTCGCTGGTGGAGCATGAGCGGGCTCTCGGCATCGAGTTGGCACCCCGTGTTGTCATGCGCAAAGACCCCTGATCACGCGCGGGCCACTAATCTCGGAGGCAACAAGGAGAGGACACGGACACCGATGGCCGACAGCAGTTTTGACGTGGTCAGCAAGATCGACCGGCAGGAGGTCGACAACGCCCTGAATCAGACAGTCAAAGAGGTCGGGCACCGCTTCGACTTCAAGGGCACCGGGGCGGCGATCTCCTGGTCGGGCCAGAACGACATCGAGATCAAGGCGAACAGCGAGGAGCGGGCGAACGCCGTCCTCGACGTATTCAAGGAGAAGCTGGTCAGGCGCGGCCTCTCACTGAAGGTCCTCGACGCGAGTGAGCCGAAGCTGTCCGGTAAGGAATATCGGCTGATGATCTCCCTCAAGGAGGGCATCGACCAGGACAACGCGAAGAAGATCTCCAAGCTCATCCGGGACGAGGGGCCGAAGGGCGTCAAGGCACAGATCCAGGGCGATGAGCTCAGGGTCAGCTCCAAGAAGAAGGACGACCTCCAGGAGGTCATCTCCCTGCTCAAGGGAAAGGACCTCGACATCGCCCTGCAGTTCACGAACTACCGATAACGGGCGGTCTCGCCTGCCGTACGAGGCACATCCGGGGCACACGGCCGAGGGCGTCCGCCCTGTACGCCGGTGCCTCGGGCCACTTCTTCTCCGCACGTTCTCCGCACGCGGCACGTCTGCCCCGCCGGCAGGGCATGCGCCTCAGGCCACAGCCGCACACCGCCATAACTGAGGCCGCAACAAACAGCACGCCCGCGCGGCTCCGGGACGGGGACGCGACGTGACCGATTTGTCCGCTGTGTTCCTTGTTTCCTCAGAGACATCCACTCGACAAAGATCTTTACTGGCGGAAACAAAA
The DNA here is from genome assembly GCF_041262585.1 of Planotetraspora sp. GP83. Lineage (NCBI taxonomy): Bacteria > Bacillati > Actinomycetota > Actinomycetes > Streptosporangiales > Streptosporangiaceae > Planotetraspora > Planotetraspora sp. GP83. Next base: position 256,027 of record NZ_JBGCBZ010000002.1, read on the forward strand.
CTCTCTCAATGTGGCTCTAAACTCGCGTACCAAGACGTACGGCTAGGCACCACATTGAGGAGGTCCGCGTGGCTCCCTGGTCCACTTATCGGCAAGCGGCCGCGATCGGCGCGACGGCGCTCGCCACGGCGCTCATGGTCTCCGCCTGCGGTGGGGGGTCCACCGGCACGACGTCGGCCGCCTCGAACGCGGCCGGCGGAGTCCAGCTCGTCAACGCGGGAAAGCTCACGACCTGCACCAACATTCCTTACGAGCCCTTTCAGTTCAACAAGGACGGCAAGGTCGTCGGCTTCGACGTGGACATCGTCGATCTCGTCGCCAAGAAGCTGGGCGTGACGCAGGACATCGTCGACATCGACTTCGCGGCCATCAAGAGCGGCGCGGCGCTCAACGCCCGCAAGTGCGACGTCGCCGCGGCCGGCATGACCATCACCGACGAGCGCAAGCAGCACATCGACTTCTCCGAGCCCTACTTCAACGCCACCCAGGCGCTCATGACCAAGAAGGGCAGCGGGGTCACCTCGCTCGACGACATCAAGGCCAAGAACCTCAAGCTGGGCGCCCAGGCGTCCACGACCGGCCTCGACTACGTCAAGAAGCAGGGTCTGAGCCCGATCGAGTTCGCCGACTCCCCGAAGGAACTGCTCGGCCTCCAGACCGGCCAGGTCGACGTGATCGTGCAGGACCTCCCGGTCGTGCTGACGTGGCTGAAGAAGCCGGAGATCGGCGCGAAGTTCGAGCAGGTCGCCAGCCTGGACACCAAGGAGCAGTACGGCATCGGCATGAAGAAGGGCAACACCGCCCTGGCCAAGGTGATCAATGAGGTGATCACGGCCGCGAAGTCGGACGGCACCTACAACGCCATCTACAAGAAGTGGTTCGGCGTGGAGCCGAGCCCGGCCTCGTGACCTCCGTGTCCGACCAGCAGACCGCCCTCCCCCGCCGGGGAGGGCTCAGCCCTCGCAAGAGGCAGCGGATCAGTCGCGGCATTCAGTACGGCCTGCTGGTCGTGGTCGTGATCGTCCTCGCCTGGCTGGCCGACTGGCCGGCCATCCGGCAGTCGTTCCTGAACGCGGACGTGGCCGCCAAGGGCCTGCCCACGCTTTTCACCGTGGCGCTGAGGAACACGGTGATCTACACGCTCACCGGATATGTCCTCGGCTTCGCCTTCGGCATGCTGCTGGCGCTGATGCGGCAGTCCTCCGTGGCTCCTTACAGATGGATCGCCGCCGTATACGTCGAGGTGTTCCGCGGCCTGCCCGCACTGGTCATCTTCCTCATGATCGTGAGCCTGCCGTTGGCATTCCCCGGGTTCCAGGTGCCCGGTCAGGTGTACGGCCAGGCGGCGCTGGGGCTCGGCCTCGTCTCGGCCGCGTACATGGCCGAGACGTTCCGGGCGGGTCTGCAGGCCGTTCCCAAGGGTCAGATGGAGGCGGCGCGGTCGCTCGGCATGCCGTACATGCGGGCGATGGTGTCGATCGTCATCCCGCAGGCGGTCCGCATCGTCATTCCCCCGCTCACGAACGAGCTCGTGCTGCTTTTCAAGGACTCGTCGCTGGTGCTGTTCCTCGGCGTCACCGCGGAGCAGGTTGAGCTGGCGAAATTCGGCAACGACCAATCGTCGACCTTCGCCAACCCCACCCCCATTCTCGTGTCCGGTCTGACCTACCTGCTCATCACAATCCCGCTGGGATACGCGGCGCGGCGGCTGGAAGCCCGTCAGGGAGCGGCCCGATGAGCACTGTCGAGATCAGGAAGCTGCACAAGTCGTTCGGGAAGCTCGAAGTGCTCAAGGGCATCGACTTCACCGTGGAGAGCGGCCAGGTGGTCTGCGTGATCGGGCCGTCCGGGTCCGGCAAGTCGACGCTCCTGCGGTGCGTGAACCTCCTGGAGCAGCCGACCTCGGGCCAGGTCATCGTCGACGGAACCGAGCTCACCGACCCCGACGTGGACATCGACGCCGCGAGGCGACGGCTGGGCATGGTGTTCCAGCAGTTCAACCTGTTTCCGCATCTCACTGTGCTGCGGAACGTCACGATCGCGCAGGAGCGGGTGCTGAAGCGGGGCCGGGCGGAAGCCGTGCGGGTCGCCCGGGAGAACCTGGAGAGGGTCGGCCTCATCGAGAAGGCGGACTCCTACCCGGCGCAGCTTTCCGGCGGCCAGCAGCAGCGTGTGGCGATCGCCCGCGCCCTGGCCATGAACCCGTCGCTGATGCTCTTCGACGAGCCGACTTCGGCGCTGGACCCGGAGCTCGTCGGGGACGTGCTGTCGGTCATGCGGCAGCTCGCGGAGGACGGCATGACCATGCTGGTCGTCACGCACGAGATGAGCTTCGCCCGCCAGGTGGCGGACCGGGTGGTGTTCATGGACAAGGGCGTCATCGTGGAGGACGGCCCGCCCGAGCAGGTCATCGCCGATCCGCAGCACGACCGGACACGGGAGTTCCTGCATCGGGTGCTGCATCCCGGGGTCTGATGATCGGGTGCTGCATCCCGGGGTCTGACGTATCCCAGGGGCCTGCCGCATCCAGGTCCAAGGGGCGTTTCGCGCAGACCTTCTGCCCGCTTCGCCATGCCCAGATCGCCGCTCTCTACGGCAGGACCCGCGGGACGTTCCCAAGCCACGTTTAAGCGCGCACGCCCTCATGCCCGGCGGCAGCGCGCCCCTCGCATGCCGTACGAGCGCTCCTCGCATGCCGTACCAGCGCGAAATCGGCATGGCCTGTCGTGGCCTATTCGTAACGCAACCTTTCGTCCGAGCGCCGCATCTATCCAGGTGACGAAAGGAAATGAGATGAAGAAGCTCGCCATTCTGGCCCTGGCGGCAGCGGCCACCACCGCGTTCGCGGGCGCCGGGCAGGCCGAGGCGCGGACGGGAGCCGCCTCGGCCACCACGAAGACCGCCACCGCCACCGGCGCCTCCAAGGCCCAGGTGCGGTACGCCTGGGTGAAGTCCTGCCGCAAGAAGGACTACACCGTTCCCTGCGGGCCGTGGACCCTGTCTCTCAGGAACGGCAAGACCCTCCCGCTCACCGACGCCCGGGTCTTCCCGGTGACCTACGAGGGCAAGGGCGACAAGGAGTCGTCCACGTCGATCGCCGTCAGCGGCAACGGACGGAAAGTCGCGTACTTCCGCAAGTCGGACGGCAAGCTGGTCGTGCGGGATCTCGCGTCCGGCAAGGTCAACGCGCTGCCGGGCAAGGCCGCGAGGCTGCCCAAGGGTGTGGGGATGGGCGACCTCGACATCTTCCTGTCCCCCGCCGGCGACGCCGCGGTGATCGACTACTTCGACCAGGACGCCAAGGCGCCCTCGCTCATCGTCGACCTGAAGAGCGGGAAGATCCGCAAGCTCGCGGCGCACTCCGTCGTGCAGGGCTTCAGCCCGGACGGTACGCGGGTGCTGGTCACCGACGCCACCGCCGAGAACACGACCGAGTTCGCGGTCTACGACGAGATCGGGCACAAGACGAACAGCCAGATCGTCCCGCAGGTCGTGGCCAACAACACGCCCATCGCGCTCGGCGACGACGGGACGTCGGTGGCGCTGATCATCACGACTCCCGCGGGCAAGCAGCGGCTCCGCGTCTACGACCTGGCGAGCGACACGGTGGGCGACGCGGTGAACGTCAAGGTGCCCGCGAGCGAGACCGCGAACCGGCTCGAATGGGCCTCCGACGACAGCCTGACGATCTGGGAGCTGCTGAACGACTCCAACGGCAACGCGGTCGGCGCGACCGCCCGGCATCTGGACCCGAGCTCCGGCAGCACCTCGAAAATCGACTCTTTCAAGATCAAGTCCAAGGCTTGGGCATGGTGGTTGCCCGGAGAGTGACCCGGGAAATGGTCATGATATGGGCAAGGTTTATGAAAGGCTCACAGACCGGTTGTGCGAGTTCATTTCCGCACAGCCGGTCTATTTCATCGCAACGGCCCCGGAGCACGGTGGCCATGTCAACGTCTCCCCCAAGGGATACGCCGACACGTTCGCCGTCATCGACGACACCACGGTCGCCTATCTCGATCTCGACGGAAGCGGCGTCGAGACCATCTCCCACATCCGCGACAACGGCCGCGTGACCTTGATGTTCGTCGCCTTCGGCGGTCCGCCCAACATCGTCCGCCTGTACGGCACCGGCCGCGTGGTCACCTCTCACGATCCCGGCTTCGATGACCTGATCACACTGTTCGGACCGCACCCCGGGGTTCGCTCAATCATCGTCGTGAGCTGCGACCGGATCTCTGACTCGTGTGGATTCGGAGTGCCGTTCATGTCGTTCGACCGGGACAGGACGCTCCTCGACGAATGGGCCGGCCGAAAGGACGTCCAGCAGAAGCGTGCCTACCGGGCCAAGAACAACCGCGAGAGCATTGACGGCCTCCCGGCCTTGCGAGCCGACGAGACGGATCCCGCCACGCACCATTCGTGATGGCCCGGCCGTCAGCGGCGGTAGCCGGCCATCCGCTCCAGGCGGGAGATCCGCTCGGCGATCGGCGGGTGCGTGGAGAACAGCTTGCCGATCCCGGCGCCCCGGAACGGGTTGGCGATCATCATGTGGCTCGCCGAGGCCAGCCGCCCGTTCTCCATGAGCGGCAACTGCCGGACGCCCATCTCGATCTTCCGCAGGGCCGAGGCCAGCGCGAGGGGGTCGCCGGTCAGCCGGGCCCCCGTCTCGTCCGCCGCGAACTCGCGCGAACGGGAGATCGCCATCTGGATCATCGACGCGGCGACCGGTCCGAGGATCATGACGAGGAGGGCGCTCAGGAACCCGGGCCCCTCGTCGTCGTCCGACCCGAAGAACAGCCCGATGTACCCGAAATAGGTGATCATCGTGGCCAGGGCGCCGGCGATCGAGGAGATCAGGATGTCGCGGTTGTAGACGTGCGCCAGCTCGTGTCCGATAACCCCCTTGAGCTCCCGCTCGTCGAGCAGACCGAGGATGCCGTGGGTCACGCAGACGGCCGCGTTGCGAGGGTTGCGTCCCGTGGCGAACGCGTTGGGCTGCATGGTCGGCGACACATAGAGCCGGGGCATCGGCTGCCGGGCGTCATAAGACAGATCCCGCACGATCCGATAAAGAACCGGCTGCTCCACCTCGGCGACGGGCCTGGCCCGCATGGCCGAAAGCGCGATCCGATCGGAGAAGAAGTAGGAGACCCCGCTCGCCGCCAGCGCGATCACAAAAGCGATCCGCAGCCCCGAGCCACCCCCGAGCCAGGCCCCCACCACCAGGATGAATGCGGAAAGAGCCCCCAGAAGGATCGCGGTTCGCAGACCGTTGTGGTGCACGCCTCCTCCTCACGGTTTGGTTCGCTCAGCCTTACCAACGCGTATGGCCTGGTCGAACGTTCCCCGGCGTAAGGAGGTGCCCGCTCAGCCCACGGCGGACAGGACCACCTGCGGAGCGACGGAGAAGACGACCGTGATCAGGATCGCCACACCGATGGCCACCACGACAGGCGCCGATCTCGTACGGCTCTCGCCCCCGGGAAGCGGAGTGAACAGCTTGGCCGTCCAGGCGATGTAGTAATAGAGCCCGATGACGGTGTTGACCGCCATCACGACGGCGAGCCAGCCGAGACCCCCATCGACGATCTCCCGGAAGACCACGATTTTCGCGAAGAGCCCGGAGAGCCCGGGCGGGAGCCCCGCGAGGCAGATGAGCGAGAAGGCCAGCGCCAGCGCCGCGCCCGGACTCCGGAACGCCAGCCCTCGGTAGTCGTCCAGCTCGTTTCGCTGCCGCTCTCTCGAGATCAGCATGACGACGGCGAACGCCGCCAGGTTCATCGCCGCGTAGAAGACGAGATACGCGATAGACGCGTTGGCGACGGGCTCGATCGCCATGTCGACTGTCCGGGGAAGTTCGATATTTCGCGACTTCGTCAGCGGCATGACCTCGGCGGGGTTCAGCGAGAACGCCGGGCGGGCGACGGATCGGGAGACGTTCAGGACCGCTTCGCGAGCCGTCTCAAGCTGGTGCTCGATCCGCACGCGGGCGTGTGCGCGTTGCACCACGTTGGCGAAGACGGCCAGCGGGGCGAGGATGTAGCCGGACTGGGCGACGGACGACCAGGCGAGCAGCCGTACGGCGTTGCGTTGACGCATCGCGAGGACGTTGCCGACGGTCATGGTCAGCGCCGCGATGACGGCGACAACGGGGGCCCACACACCGGCCTGACTCGGCAACGCCGTCGTAAGGATCAGGATGAGCCCGGCGAAGCCCGCCGCCTTCGAGATCACCGACAGCAGCGCCGCCACCGGTATGGGGGCGCCCTGGTAGACGTCACCCGCCCAGAAGTGGAACGGCACCGCAGCGATCTTGAAGGCGAAGCCGGCCAGCACGAGCACGACGGCGACGGTCGTGATAGCTGATCCGGTCGACGAGGGCACCCCGGCGAACGAGATGTCCAGCGTGGACGTGTAGGCACCCGAGCCGCCGCCGAACTCCAGGCCGCGCCCGGCCTCGTAGAACTCCGCGATCCGGTCGAGGTGCACGGAGCCGGTGATGCCGTAGAGCAAGGAGACGCCGAAGAGCATGATCGCGGTGGAGACCACGGAGACGAGGAACAGCTTCAGCGCCGCCTCCGACGCCCGGCCGTCGTAGCGTTTCAACGCGGTCAGCGCGAAAACGGGGAGGGACACCAGTTCCAGGGACACGACCAGCATGATCAGGTCCCGAGAGGCCGCCAGCAGGATCGCCCCGACGAGCGCGCTGAGCAGCAGGAAATACCACTCCCCGACCGGGATCCGCCCACCGGCCAGCTCCCCCATAGACAGCAGCACCACGATGGCGCCGGCGACGAGCACGAGCGCGGCGAAGATCAGTGTGAACCGGTCGACGACGAACGAGCATGACACGGACGCCGAGACGGGCGCCGAGACCTGACCGGACGGGCCGCCGCCAGTAAGCGCCGCGCCACCAGGAAGCACCGGGCCACCAGTAAGCACCGCGCCACCAGTAAGCACCGGGCCGCCTGCGAGTGCCCGGCCTCCCCCGAGTGAGGCCGGAACGCAGAACGTGCGCCGCTCGACCCCCGCGGCCGCCTGCGCGGCGAGGACGGCGAGCGCCGCGAGGACGCCGCCGAGCGTGACGAGCCCGAGCAGCCGCCCGCCGCCAGGACGGTCGGGCAGGAAGGCGTCGAGCACTAGGACCAGCCCGGCCAGCAGGGTGAGGATCAGCGGCACGGCCAGAGCGGCATAATCGATCGACTGAATCATGGGGCCACCCCGGACGCGAAGATCGCCTGCACGGCGGGCGTGGTGACGGCCAGCAGGGCCTTGGGCCAGACCCCGAAAAGGATGGTGAGAGCCACCAACGGCACCCACGCGGCCAGCTCGTAGGCGGTCACGTCGGCCAGCCGGCCCCGGCCCGGCACATCACCGACCAGCGCTAGCGGCCCGGGGGGCACGGTGTCGATCGGCCGCCCGTGGGTCACCCGCGACAGCATGACCAGGAAGTACGCGGCGGTCAGCACCGTGCCGGCGCCCCCGACCGCCATGAACGTCAGGAAGAGCGGCCGGGACAGCACGGCGGCCGGTTTGTACGCCCCGAGCAGGGCGAGCATCTCGCCCCAGAACCCGGCGAGCCCCGGCAGGCCGAGCGAGGCGATGCAGGCGAAGGTCAGCAGGGAGCCGATGTACGGCAGGCGACGGAGCATGCCGCCTCCGAGCCGGGCCATGTCGGCCGTGCCGTACCGCTCCTTGATGGCCCCGGCGATGAAGAACAAGAGGCCGGTGATGAGGCCGTGGGCGACGTTGCCGAACAGGGCGGCGTTCATGCCCACGGGAGTGAGAGTCGCGAAGCCCAGCAGCACGAAGCCCATGTGGCCGACCGACGAGTACGCGATCATCCGCTTGAGATCCCGCTGGGCGAGGCAGGCCAGCGAGCCGTAGACGATCCCGATCACGGCGAACGCCCCGAGCCAGGGGGCCAGCGCCGCCGCGCCCTCCGGCAACACCGGGATCGCGATCCGGGCGAAACCGTACGAACCCATCTTGAGCAGCACGCCGGCCAGCAGCACAGAGCCGACGGTCGGCGCCTCGGTGTGGGCGTCGGGCAGCCAGGTGTGCAGCGGCCACATGGGCGTCTTGACCGCCAGGCCGACGCCGATGGCGAGGAACGCCACGATCTGGGCCGATCGGGGGATGCCGGACCCGTGCCGCGCGGCCAGGTCGACCATGTCGAGCGTCCCGGCCTGCGCCCAGACGGCCAGCAGGCCGAGCAGGAGGACGGCCGAGCCGAGCAGCGTGTAGAGGATGAACTTGACCGCCGCCCGCCGCCGGTCGCGGCCGCCCCAGACGGCGATCACGAAGTACATCGGGATCAGCACGACCTCGAAGAACACGAAGAACAGCAGCAGGTCGAGAGCGAGGAAGGTGCCGATCATCCCGACTTCGAGGACCAGCAGCGTGAACACCAGAGCCCGTCGCCGCCCGCCCTCCGGCCGATGCCTGGCCAGGTAGACGAAGCACAGGAACGTGAGCAGCGCGGTCAGCACGACGAGCGGCAGCGAGATGCCGTCCAGCCCCAGGTGGAACCGAAGGTCGAGCCCGGGGATCCACGGCCGGTCCGTCTGGAACTGCATCCGGCCGGGACGACCGTAGTCGAAGGCCACCGCCACGGCGACCGCGACGGCCAGGGTCACCCCGGACACGGCGATGCCGTACGCGCTGACTCTCCCGAGCGCGGGCGCGATCAGAAGGACGGCGGCCCCGATCAGAGGCACCGCCAGCAGGACGATCAAAAGCCAGCTCATCCGAAGACCACCGCCGCCACCGCGATCAGCAGCAACCCTGCCAGGAGGCCGGTGACGTAAAGCTGGGCGTTGCCGTTCTGGGCCAGCCGTACCAGACCGGACAGGCCGACGGTCAGCCTGCCTGAGCCGCGCACGGCGCCGTCGACCACCTTCTCGTCGGTCCGGACGACGCCGCGGGCCAGCCGGAAGACCGGCCGGGCGAACAGCGCGGCGTACAGAGCGTCCACGTAGAACGCCCGCTCGCACGGCACGCGGAACGGGCCGAGCAGCCGCGCCGGGTCGATGTGTGGCGAGCTCCGCCACAGCGCGTAGACGATCCCGGCGCCCAGCAGCGCGACGACCAGGCTCACCACCGCCGACGACCAGTCGACGCCGCCGAGCCCGGCGATCCCGAGCCCGGCGAATCCCAGCAGCAGGGCCGGCACGGCGAGCAGGCCGATCGGCCAGAGCATCGACCTCGGCGCCTCCCGGCCGTCGAAGACGTGCGCCGTGCCCGGCGGCGGCTCCGGCAGCGCTTCGACCCGGGCCGGTCCGAAGAAGGTCCGCAGCCAGGCGCGGGCGGCGTAGGCCCCGGTCACCCCCACCGTGAGCAGTGCCGAGCCGTAAAGGAACGGCTGCGCCGGGCTGTGGGAGTGCTCGATGGCGGTGATCACGGCGTCCTTGCTGAAGAAGCCGCTGGCCGGAGGCAGGCCCATCAGCGCCGCGAAGCCGATCGTCATCCCCGCGAACGTCACGGGAAGCCCGGCGCGCAGCCCGCCCATGTGACTCATCAGGTTGGACCCGACGTGGTGGATCACCGCGCCCGCGCAGAGGAACAGCAGCGCCTTGAACGCGCCGTGCGTCAGCAGGTGGAAGATCGCGGCCTTGTCAGACCCGGCGGCGAGCGCTCCGGCCATGTAGGCGAGCTGGCTGATCGTGGAGTAGGCCAGCACGCGTTTGAGATCGTCCTGGGCCAGCGCCGCGAGGGCCGCGCCGAGCATGCCGATGGCGGCGATCACCGCCAGCACGTCGAGCGTCGGCTGGGCGCCCAGAAAGAGCGGGTAGAGCCGGGCGACGATGAAGATGCCCGCCGCAACCATCGTCGCCGCGTGGATCAGCGCGCTGATGGGGGTCGGGCCCGCCATCGCGTCCGGCAGCCAGGTCTGCAGCGGGACCTGTGCGCTTTTGCCCGCGACCCCGGCGAGCAGCAGCAGGGTCGCGGTGATGAGCGTGCTTCTGGGCAGGTCGGCACTGAGGACGTCGTCGATCCGGAAGCTCCCCGCCGCGACCCCCAGCGTGAAGATCCCGAAAAGGAAGCCGACGTCACCCAGGCGCGTGACCAGGAAGGCTTTGACCGCCGCCCGCGAGTTCGCCCGGTCCTCCCACCAGTGCCCGATCAGCAGGTAGGAGCACAGGCCCATGATCTCCCAGCCCACGTAGAGGACGATCAGGTCCCCCGCGTAGACCACGAGCAGCATCGCGCTGGTGAACAGGCTGATGAAGGCGCTGTAGGACGGGTAGCGGGGATCGCCCCGCATGTATCCCACCGAGTAGACCTGCACCGCCAGCGCCACCACGACGACAAGGATGCCGACCAGCACCGACAATCCGTCGGCCCGCAGCGTTACGGAGATCGGCACCGATCCCGTCTCGATCCGTGTGAGCGTGCCCTCGGCCTTCCCCGGAAGGACGCCGGCCCAGAACGGCCCGCCCGGCGCCCCGGCCCTGCCGCGCGACAGCTCGTACGCGAGCCATACCGTCAGGAGCAGTGACCCGGTGCCGGCCACGATCGCGAACCACGCCGCCCTGCGCGAGGCGGACGCGTTGTCCCTTTCCGCCCGGTCCCGTTCTGCACGGTCCCGGTCTGTACGGCTTGCGCCGCGCGGCCACCGGGATCCGAGCAGCCCGGCCGCGGCGGCGGCGAACGGCAGCAAGATGATGAGGGCGGTCACCGCGATCATGGCCGGGCCTCCTCGGGATCGGCTTCCGAGAGGTCACGGAGACGATCGACGTCGATGGTCTTCCGGTTACGGAAGACGGCCAGCACGATGGCCAGCCCCAGGCCGACCTCGGCGGCGGCGATCACGATGACGAAGAGGGTGAGCACCTGCCCGCCGTGCAGCCGGTCCCTGAGCCACACGTCGAACGCGACCAGGTTGAGGTTGACCGCGTTGAGCATCAGCTCGACCGACATCAGGACCAGGATCGCGTTGCGCCGGGCAAGCACGCCGTACACGCCGATCGAGAACAGCAGGGCAGAGACCACGACGGGATAGACGATGTGCACGTCAGCTCACCGCCAGGCGCCTGTACGGCATGCGGTTGTGGTGTGTCATTTCCGCCCCTGGATGTCGGTGCGAGACAGGACGATGGCACCGATCAGGGCGGCGAGCAGGAGCACGGAGAGGGCTTCGAACGGGAGCACCCAGGTTCTGAAGATGCTCGACCCCAGCGGTTTGGCCGCGCCCTGGCCCGGGTCCAGCGGTGCGTAAGCCGTACGGAACCCGGAGACGACCACGGTGACCAGCACGGCGGCGGTGGCGAGGGCGACGAGCGCAGCGGCCCAGCGGTTGCCGGAGTCCAGGTCGGCCGAGCGGCCGATGGGCGCGCGGGTCAGCATGATGCCGAACAACAGCAGCACCACGACGGCCCCGACATAGATCAGCACCTGCACCCAGGCGACGAACTCGGCCGTCAGCACGAGGTAGCCGCCGGCCAGCGCGCCGAAGCAGACGACCAGCCAGAGCGCGGCGTGGACGAGTTGACGGGTCGCGACGACCAGCAGCGCGGAGCCGAGCGCGACGACGCCGAGCAGCAGGAAGACGATCTCCGGCCCGGTAGGCGGCCAGAAACCCGGCGCCTGCAACGTCACGCTTCCTCCTCTGGCCCGTCCTTCGTCGTGGGCTTCCTGGGCAGCGACCCCGGAGGCCGGATGGACCGGATGTCCCGCATGGGCCTCGGCGGCTCGCGGCGGGGCGCTTTCTCCTCCCGCGGCGCGCCGGCCGTGGCCTCGTCCGGAGTGCCCTGGGGCTGCCTGGCTTGGGAGGGACTGGCCTCGGGCGGGGCTGCCTGAGACGGGGCGGCCTGAGACGGGGCACCCTGAGGAGGCCCTGCCGTACGGGCCGGGCGGGCGGGCCGCGAGGCGGCGGACAGTTCCTTGGGCGGCTCGGCGCCGACCTCGTGCGGCGGAGGCGGGGGCACGGTCCCGGCCCACTCCCCGAGCCGGTCCTTCTCGTGAATGAGGTCCCGGATGTCGTATTCGGAATATTCGAACTCGGGCGACCAGAACAGCGCGTCGAAGGGGCAGACCTCGATGCAGATGCCGCAGTACATGCAGAGGGAGAAGTCGATCGCGAACCGGTCGAGCACGTTGCGCGCACGTGGCCGGCCGCCCTCGGGCGCCGGGAGCGTCTCCTTGTGCGAGTCGATGTAGATGCACCAGTCGGGGCACTCGCGGGCGCACAGCATGCAGACGGTGCAGTTCTCCTCGACCAGCGCGATCACGCCCCGGCTGCGTGGAGGCAGGTCAGGGTGAACCTCGGGGTACTGCTGGGTCTCCGATTTGCGCAGCATGTGCCGCAGCGTGACCGCCAGCCCCTTGGCCAGTCCTTCTCCTGGTATGCGCGCCACATTGAACATCATGGCGCACTATGGCCGACAGGTGAATGCGGTGGCCCCCGCCGTCGGTTTTCCACAATGTCCACAGGCTTGTCCACCGGTTGTCCACACGCGCCCTTCACTGTGGGCTACGCGGCGGCGCGGCTCCGGAGCAAGGTCAACGCGGCGGCGGCCGTCCTCTACGCCGGCTGCCTGGTGGTGTGGGTGGGAGTCGACCTTTCGGACTCCAAGCACGTCTCGTTCAAGGACGGACTATCATCCTCGCGGCGATCGCGCCCTGCTGGGCGCGACGATTCACTCGCTCCTCATCCGCAGCCAGGTCTTCTCCCCGAGGGCGTTCGCTCCCCCGCCAATCGCTCCCACGGCCAACGAGGCCGCCATTCGCATGGCGGAGCACCGGCGCGGCCTGCGGAGGGAGGCCCGCGATCTCGCGCAGCGCGACCCGGCGCTCGCCTTCGAGCTCCGGATCGGACGGCCCGACCTCCCCCGGCATTACGACGACGGCGGCCTGATCGACATGAACCACGCCCCCGCCGAGGTGATCGCCACGGTGCCCAGAATGCGGCCAGAAACTGGTCGAACGGACCCTTCAAGCCTGGGAGGCAGTCGGCGTCTTCGCCTCCGCCGACGAGTTTGTCGATCACGGCGAACCTGCCCATCGACCTGAGCGACGAACTCGCCGAATACACCGTCTATCTCCCCCAGCAATCAGGTAATCCTCATTGTCGGCACCCGTATCCCTGGCTGATCGCCCGCGCTTCCCTAGGCTTTACACGGCGTCAACCACATCGCTGGAGGGACGACATATGGCACCGTCCGAACTCGTCGCATGCAAAGCGGACATGGCTGAGGCGGCGAGGGCGGCGGACGAGATCCTTCGTGCGCTTGGCGCCGTTCCTCCGATGTTCGGAGACAAGACCTGGCAAGGATTGGCGGCCGAAAGCTGGGCCGCGAGTTGGAACGCTCGAAAGACGCAGCTGACCACGCTGCTGAACGCCGTTCTCGCCGAGCAGCCGCACCTGGTCGCCCGTGTGGAGGAGGCAGAGCGCCGGAAAGTCGCCTCGTAGGTCGCCGTACCGGAAGGGGATGCCGTGGGGGAATTCGTCGGAGTCGATCCCGCCAACCTTCGAGAGCTGACGCATCGGCTGCAGGCGCTGCATGACATGCTGGCCAAGAACAGCCCGATAATGCAGCAAAAGATGCAGAAATGGGGCAGCGATGTCAGCTTCGCCGTACTGCCCCGCCTGATCGACGAGGCGCTCAACGACGCCCGCGACATGGACGCCCGCACGTCCAGGGCGTACGAACTGGCCCATGAGAAAGGCTGGGACCCGCTCGCGGGCGCCCCGGGCAAGGACATGCCGTTCTGCGCGGTACCGCAGCGCGCGCCTATAGTGCGACTCGACTGGGATGCCACCGGACAGAGCGGCTACCAGGCCCACCAAGACGCCGCCGAGCTATCCAAAATCCTCTCGGGTACCGACCCGGCCACAGTCATGGCGACGTACGGCAGGGACAAAGGGGCCATTCGCACCCTTCTCGCTCCCCTTGCCGAGAGGCTGCGCAGCCATCTCAACGACAAGGAGTACCTCGGCGTCTTCTGGCAGTCTGTCGGGCCCCTCGCCGCGCACCTCGCCAAGACCTTGCACGACAACGGCTCCGCCACCGACCCCGTGCTCACCAAGAAGGACACGGCGATCCTCGCCGCCTTCGGCGCCGCCCTCGCCGCAGCCACGCGTCTCCGCACCGTCTCGGGCAACGGCAAGGCCGGCGAGCCGTTGATCTCCGACTCGGTCAAGTCTGCGCTCAAGTCCGGCGACCCGTGGTCAATCGGCATGCTCCTCAAGTACGGCCCGCACGGCACGGCATGGGACACCGATTTCCTGACCGACGTCACCCGCCTCATGCTCGACGCCCGCCAAGCGGGAAAGATCGACTGGCCGTCCTCCCATCAGCAGCTCGTGACCGATATGGACGTCAACCACCATCAACGGGCCCTCGCCGAATTCGACGCGATGGGCGCGGTCCTGGACCGCGCCGCCGAGAACGGCGTGGCCGCGCGACACGTGCTCGGCAACCCCACCACCGGCCTCGTGTACACCCGCATGCTGGTAAACGATTCCTGGCACACCCCCGGCTACGATCCCGCCGCATACTTCAGCAAGTATGTCGACGCCACGAGCAGAAGAGCCGATCCCGACTACCTCCCGGATCCGGGAAAGATCGACCTGTCTTCTCACGCCGCTGCTTTCCTGCAAGCGGCGGTTTCCGCCGACCGCGGCACCACACTCGATGCCAAGGAATCGGCTTGGTCCGTTGTCAATATTGTCCAGTCGACATCCGAGTTCTCCAAGGTCCACCCTGACATCGTCCTCCCTCACGAAATCCGCAAAGCCCTTATCTTCACCGCTGACCGCTATCTCCCCGACTTCGCCGCATCGGTGAATCACGATTTCACGTCGGCTGCCATGCAGAAAGCGAACAACCCCTCCAATCCTTGGACACCTATAACTAAGGCCAGTGAGCTTGAGGCATTCTTCAACCAAGCCCTACAAGACCCGAAAGAGTTCGGCGCCTTTCAGGGAACAATGGACGGCCGCATAAGCATAGCCGTAGCTGCGACGATCAAGGACCCCTCCGATGAGAACTATCTGGTGGAGATGGGCAGCCTTTATGGCTTGATCGAACGACTCAAAGGTCAACGTCACTTCGCGGCCGAACAACTGGCAGACGAGGAGGCAGCGCGGCGGCAAACGGCACTCTCAATAATCACCGGAGGTTTCGGCGCACTGAGCTTCAACAAGGCCCTGGGCATAGGAACGGTCAGCCAGGTTATTGTGGCGCTCGCCACACCGCCGGCCAGCGGCATGTTCGACACAGGACACGCCCTGCAAGCGCTAAGGGATAACGCAGACGCCTTCCGCGCACAGGTTCTCCACGTAGAAGTGCCTGTGATACAAGGGCTAATAACCGCGGGAGCAGTGCTTCCACCAGCGAACGCAAGCTGGATAAGGCACGGTGTCGTCACTCCTGACGCGGCTTTGGCCGACTGGATCAGCCAACACGCCGATACCGAATATTCCCGGAAGACGCTTACCGAGTGGATTAGAGATGCCCAGAACGCCATGAGGTTGCAGCAGTGAGCAAGCGTAATTTTGCTGGTACCATGATCTTGACTGGACTTGCCCTTATATTGGTTGGATGCACAGATGAAAAGCCGCCATCCATCCAAGATGAGGCCCGGCGCCGTGATGCCGCTCTTGTCGCCATCGTGCAGTGTTTTATTGACCGCGGCGCCATACCAGCAGCGGAAGTGAAAAGCCAGCCATGGCTGCAGAACGGCAAAGTACTGCCGAGCGCAGAACTCCTCACCTGGGCGAACGGTCACGAGGAAACCGTGTACCACGGGAAAACCCTCATCGGCTGGGAAGATGAGGCGACAGCGGCGTGGCCGAACTGGAAGTGTCCGCTGTGATGTCCGCCGTTGGGCGCGCCGGAGGATCATCTCAGCATCGCCTGCTCTCGGAGGAGTTCAACGAGCGTCGGCAGGTCCTCCGCGACTACGGTCTTGTGGCTGCCCGAATTGAGCTGCTCGCTCGTAAGGATCACGCCGCGCCTGGTCGCATAGAAGGTGCCCTCGTCGCTACGGAACACCGCCCACGCGGGAAACTCTGCACGAAGCTCGTCGAGACGGCTCTCCCTTGGAGTTGTCATGTCACGCAGCGTACTTCAGCCTGTACATGCCTGTCCATGCCATGGCAGACCATGGTCTGGTTGATGGTGCCTGGACATGAATTCATACGGTTGCCCACGTGATGGAGTTCGAGCCGGATCGCTACGTGTGGGTTCAGGTCGCCGAGCGACTCCGAAGTCGCATCGTCGATGGCACATATCACCCCAAATATCTCCTGTCCGAGGTACAGCTCATGCAGGAGTTCGGGGTGGCACGGGGCACACTGCGCAAGGCGATGAAGCAGCTGAGAGAGGAAGGACTCCTCTATACGGTGCCCAACCTGGGCAGCTTTGTCAGCGCGCCGGGGGACCGGGCGGAGGGTGAGGGTACCGAGTCGACGGGCTTGGAACCGGGTCCCACATAGATGATCGCCCAGAGGCTCGTCTCCGGTCTGCCAGGCTGGGGACCTCGATTCCCCGCTGCTGGCGACTCGCATCCCCGTTAACGACCCGGTTCTAGGGTGAGGCGTCGCGGGCGGCGTTGGCGAGGGTGGCGTATTCGGGGCGAGGCAGGTCGCGGACCTCGTAGGTGATGCCGTGCCGTACGGCGAAGCGGTTCACGTCCGCGGGGGTCCATCGGCCGGGGAAGTGGTACAGCGGCACGCCGGCAGTATCGAGGATGAACAGGCCCGCCAGGTCCTCGCAGCGGTAGCGCAGCAGCCCGATGTGGTCGATCCGGTGGTTCCTCAGCCGGATGGCCTGGCGGTCCGGGCCGAGGCCGCCGATCTCGAGCCTCTCTCCGTTGACGGCGATACGCGGCCTCGAAGGCCGGTCAACGGCGGCGAGGGCCTGGCCACGCCCGACCCTTCTCCCGAGCAGCGCCCGGTCGATCCGCCGGAACGCCGGGGCGAGCACCGCCCCGAGCGGGCTCACCATGAGGGCCAGCCACTTGAGCTCCAGGACGTCGGCCACGCTCATGACGGCCGATCGGATCCAGCGCCAGGTGTGCGGGGGCAGCAGGTGGATCGCATAGGCGGCGCACACGACCCCCGCGATCACGAGGGCCCACCGGGCGATCCGCTGCCGCCGGGTCGGAGGCGGGCGGACGGGCAGCCCGCGGAGGATCCCCCATCCGGGCGCCCGCCGGGAGAGGAACTGGCGGGCCTGGATCGGCGTGAAGTCCCACGCGCGGAACTCAAGGCCGTGCCGTGCCGCGAACGCGAACCCGAGGCCGGTCGGCCACTCACCCGGCAGATCAGCGAGCACGAGCCCATCCGCGTCCGCCACGGCAAGGCCGTGAACGGCCTTTTGTCCTTCTGCTTCGCCCCCTTGGACGGGTCCCGCGTGAACCGGTAGCAGATCAGCGTCCGAGGAACTCCGTGCGGAAGCCGTACGGAACGTCCCGAAGCGGCGTCGGAGGCCACCAGTTGGCCGTTGTCCCAGGACAGACGGGTGGCCGGGCAGGGCCCGGACCCGGGGACGGCACCGGCGCGGGGCGCCAGGCCACCGGCCGACGATAACCCCGGCCCCGGAAGGGCACCACCGTCCGCAGGCTCCGGCCCGGGAGCCGCGCCGCGCCGGGATGCCCAATCGCCGGGCGGGGAGTCGCCGGGCGGGGAGTCGGCGGTCATGCGATGAGGACTTTGACGACCCCCGTCAACGCGAGTTGCAGCAGAGCCAGTGGCACGAGGCCGATCCAGGCGAGCTTCTGGAGCTGGTCCTCACGGAGCCGGGGGTAGCTCACGCGGACCCAGATCACCACGAACGCCAGGACGAAGATCTTGACCAACGTCCACACCAGCCCGGGCAGGAGCGGGCCATGCCAGCCGCCCAGGAACAACACGGTCGTCAGCGCGGAGAGCACGACGATCCCGGCGTACTCCGCGAGCATGAACAGGGCGAACCTGATCCCGGCATACTCGGTCATCGGGCCCATGATGATCTCCGAGTCGGCGATCGGCATGTCGAACGGCGGCCTGCGCAGCTCCGCCAGCCCGGCCACGAAGAACACCACGGCTCCGATGGCCTGCCACGGCAGCCACCACCATCGCCACTGCTCGACGATGCCCTGCAACGACAGTGTGCCCGCCGCCATCGCCACGCTGGACGCCGCCAGGACCAGCGGCAGCTCGTACGACATGAGCTGGGCCGCCGCCCGGATGCCGCCGAGCACGCTGTACTTGTTGGCCGACGCCCATCCGGCCATGATCGCGCCCAGGACGCCGACGCCCATCACGGCCAGCACGAAGAACAGCCCCGCGTCGAGGTCCACGCCCACCAGGCCCGGGGCCACGGGGATGACGATCAGCACCACGAGGTACGGCACGAGCGCCACGGCCGGGGCGATGGCGAAGACCCGGCGATCGGCGGCGGCCGGGATCACGTCCTCTTTCTGGGCGAACTTCACGCCGTCCGCGATGAGTTGCGCCCAGCCGTGAAAGCCTCCGGCGTACATCGGCCCGAGCCGGGACTGCATGTGGGCCATGGCCTTGTGCTCCATCTGCCCGACGATCAGCGGCAACACCAGGAACGCCGCCACGATGGCGATCAGCCGGACCGCGATGTCGAGCACGTCAGCCATCGCCCTCCTCCTGTACGGCAGGCCCGCCCGCCCAGTCGGCGGGGACGCCGGGAGGCAGCATCTTGCGGCGGCTCGGGGAGCCGTGGTCCGACTCGCCGGGCTCCTTGGCCCCCGGCCACGCCTTCGCCACGCGGGCGGCGAGCACGAAGTCCTTGCGCAGCGGATGGCCCTCGAAACCGTCGGGCAGCAGCAGCGGACGCAGGTCGGGATGGCCGTCGAAGATCACACCGAACATCTCGAACGTCTCCCGCTCGTGCCAGTCGGCTCCGCGGAAGACGCCCGTCGCCGTCGGCAACCGGGGGTCTGCGCGCGGCACACGGGTACGGATGAGCAGGTGGGCCATCTTGACCGGGTCGAAGACGTGGGCCACGACCGAGAAGCCGTCCGGCGGCTCGTCGACCCCCGTCAGCCAGTCGAAGAACTCGTACCCCTTCGACCGGGCGAAGGACAGCGCGTCGATCCAGTCGGCCGGCCCCACGTCGACCACGATCTCGCCGAACGAGTCGGAGATCTCGGCGCGCGAGCCGTACCGGCCCTGGATCGAGGTCGCGATGGCGGCGCTCACGAGGGCCGCTCCCCCAGCTCGCCGGCCCCCAGCTCGCCGCGCCTCCCGCGCTCGCCGGCGTAACGATCGCTCAGCGTCTCGCCCGCGATCTTCTCCTGGAGCTTCATGATCCCGTGGAGCAGCGCCTCCGGGCGGGGCGGGCAGCCGGGGACGTAGACATCGACGGGGATGATCTGGTCGACGCCCTTGGTCACACAGTAGGAGTCCCAGTACGGCCCGCCCGAGTTGGAGCAGGCCCCGAACGAGATGACGTACTTGGGATCAGGCATCTGCTCATAGAGCCGTTTGACGGCCGGGGCCATCTTGTCGGTCACCGTGCCCGAGACGATCATGAGGTCGGCCTGCCGCGGCCCGTTGGCGAACGGGATCACGCCGAACCGGATGAAGTCGTGCCTGCTCATCGACGTCGCGATGAACTCGATCGCGCAGCAGGCCAGCCCGAAGTTGAACACCCAGAGCGAATAGCGCCGGCCCCAGTTCAGGACGAACTTCATCGGCTTGGGCGCCAGCCGGGACGCGGGCCCAACCGTGGGCATCGGGAGATCGCTCACCGCCATACGGCCATTCTCCTCCCGTCGCCGCCTCCAGGCGAGCGCCCATCACGTCGAAGCGAGCCGCCCGTCACGTCCAGGCGAGCACCCGTTTGCGCCAGGCATAGAGGATGCCCAGGGCGATGAAGGCCAGGAAGACGAACATCTCGACAAGTGTGGTCATTCCGTACCCAGGTGCGGCGAAGATCGTCGCCCACGGGAAGAGGAAGACGGCGTCCACCGCGAAGACGACGTAGAGATAGGTGAAGACGTAGTAGCGGATCTGGGACTGGGCCCAGCCCTCGCCGACGGGGTCGACGCCGCACTCGTAGGTCATCAGCTTCTCGGGCGTCGGCCGGTTCGGCCGGAGCAGCCGGTTGGCGAACAGGCCCCCGGCGAAGATCCCCAGGCCGATGAGGAGGAGGACCATGACAACGGCATAAGATCCGAAATACTCGTTCATCTCCACGCCTCCTCCTCCCGATCATAGGCCGCGCGCCCATCGGATCCCAGTCACCGGCGGCGACCTGGGAAGACGAACCGTGCGCGAGCCACGATCTCACCAGCCGGTCAGGTGACGGCCGAAGGGCGGCCGCCAGCATATAGTTGAGGATCGTGACCCGAAACATGCTCTTCGCTCGCTTGCACGTCGACCTGTGCCGGCTCGCGGCGGGGCTGTGTCGTCCGGGCCGTTCACGAGCGTGATGACGCCGTCGCCCCGGCGGCCGTCGACCCCCAGCTCGTCTCCCCGCGTACGCGGCGAGCAACGGTAATTTCGCACGTCAATAACTCGCACGACAAAACAAGAGCGTGGCCCCGATGGATCTAGCATGGATATAAGAACGTGCCAGCACAGACGCCTGGGCGCGTCGAGGAGGACTGAGCAACTGTGACCAAGCAGGTTCAGCAACTCGACCGCGTGATCATCCGGTTCGCCGGTGACTCCGGCGACGGCATGCAACTCACCGGCGACCGATTCACCGCGGAGACGGCGCAGTTCGGCAACGACCTGTCGACGCTCCCCAACTTCCCGGCGGAGATCCGCGCCCCTGCGGGCACTCTGCCCGGAGTGTCCAGCTTCCAGCTGCACTTCGCCGACCACGACATCCTCACACCCGGCGACGCGCCCAACGTCCTGGTCGCGATGAACCCCGCCGCGTTGAAGGCCAACCTCGGCGACCTGCCCCGCGGCGCCGACATCATCGCCAACACCGACGAGTTCACCAAGCGCAACCTGCAGAAGGTCGGCTACGACGGCAACCCCCTCGAGGACGACTCGCTGAGCGAATGGCGGGTCCACTCGGTGCCGCTGACCTCGCTCACCGTGCGGGCCCTGGAGGGCTTCGAGATCTCCAAGAAGGACGCGGAGCGCGCGAAGAACATGTTCGCGCTCGGCCTGCTGTCCTGGCTCTACCACCGGCCGACGGAGGCGACGGTCGCCTTCCTGGAGGCGAAGTTCGCCAAGAAGCCCGAGATCGCCAAGGCCAACATCGCGGCCTTCCAGGCGGGCTGGAACTACGGCGAGACCACGGAGTCGTTCTCGGTCTCTTATGAGATCAAGCCGGCCCAGCTCGCCCCCGGCGTCTACCGGAACATCTCGGGCAACCAGGCGCTGGCCTACGGCCTGATCGCGGCGTCGGTGCAGTCGGGGCTGCCGCTGTTCCTGGGGTCCTACCCGATCACCCCGGCGTCGGACATCCTGCACGAGCTGTCCAAGCACAAGCGGTTCGGCGTCCGGACGTTCCAGGCGGAGGACGAGATCGCGGGCGTGGGCGCCGCGCTGGGCGCGGCCTTCGGCGGCTCTCTCGGCGTGACCACCACCTCCGGGCCGGGGGTCGCGCTCAAGGCCGAGACCGTCGGCCTGGCGGTGACGACCGAGCTTCCGCTGATCGTCGTGGACGTCCAGCGGGCCGGGCCCTCCACCGGCATGCCGACCAAGACCGAGCAGACCGACCTGCTCATGGCCCTCTACGGCCGCAACGGCGAGTCGCCGGTCCCTGTCGTGGCTCCGGCCACGCCGTCCGACTGCTTCCACGCGGCCGTCGAGGCCGCCCGGATCGCCCTGCGGTACCGCACGCCGGTCATGCTGCTGTCGGACGGCTATCTGGCCAACGGCTCCGAGCCGTGGCGGGTCCCGGAGATCGACGACCTGCCGGACATCTCGGTCGAGTTCACCACCGAGCCCAACGGCGACAACGGGGCGTACCTGCCGTTCAAGCGCGACCCGCAGACCCTGGCCCGCCCCTGGGCGGTCCCTGGCACGGCGGGGCTGGAGCACCGCATCGGCGGCATCGAGAAGGCCGACGGCACGGGCAACATCTCCTACGACCCCGACAACCACGACAAGATGGTCAGGCTGCGCCAGGCCAAGATCGACGGGATCGACGTCCCGGACCTGGACGTGGACGACCCGGACGGCGACGCCCGCGTTCTGGTGCTCGGCTGGGGCTCCACCTACGGCCCGATCGCGGCGGCCGCACGGCGGGTCCGCAAGGCCGGGTCCAAGGTCGCCCAGGCCCACCTCCGCCACCTCAACCCGTTGCCCGCCAACACCGGCGACGTGCTGCGTTCCTACGACAAGGTGCTGCTGCCCGAGATCAACCTCGGCCAGCTGGCGCTGCTGCTCCGAGCCCGCTTCCTGGTCGACGTGATCAGCTACAACCGCGTGCGCGGGCTTCCGTTCAAGGCCGAGGAACTGGCCGCCGTCATCCAGGACGTGATCGACAGTGACTAGCACCGAATCGCTCAACGGCAAGGGCCTGGCCCTGGTCCCCAGGGCGGAGGCCACCCAGACCCTCAAGGACTTCAAGTCCGACCAGGAGGTGCGCTGGTGCCCCGGCTGCGGCGACTACGCCATCCTGGCCGCGGTCCAGAGCTTCCTGCCCGAGCTCGGCCTGCGCCGGGAGAACATCGTGTTCGTCTCGGGCATCGGGTGCTCGTCGAGGTTCCCGTACTACCTGAACACCTACGGCTTCCACTCGATCCACGGCCGGGCCCCGGCGATCGCGACCGGGCTGGCCTCCTCCCGGCCCGACCTGTCGGTGTGGGTGATCACCGGTGATGGCGACGCGCTGTCGATCGGCGGAAACCACCTGATCCACGCCCTGCGCCGCAACGTCAACCTGAACATCCTGCTGTTCAACAACAGGATCTACGGTCTGACCAAGGGGCAGTACTCGCCGACGTCCGAGGTCGGGAAGATCACGAAGTCGACCCCGATGGGCTCGCTGGACAAGCCGTTCAACCCGATCTCGCTGGCGCTGGGGGCCGAGGCCGGGTTCGTCGCCCGGACCATCGACTCCGACCGCAAGCACCTCCAGAGCGTGCTGCGCGAGGCCGCGGCGCACCGGGGCACGTCGCTGGTGGAGATCTACCAGAACTGCAACATCTTCAACGACAACGCCTTCGAGGCGCTGAAGGACCCGGCCACCCGCGACGAGATCACGGTGAAGCTGGAGCACGGCAAGCCGATCGTCTTCGGCACCGGCGAGAACGAGAAGGCGGTACGGCTCTCGCCGTACGGCGGCGTGGAGGTCGTGCGCCGCGCGGAGGTGGCCGAGAGCGAGATCATCGTTCACGACGCGCACAACCCGGACCCGTCGCTGGCGTTCGCGCTGTCGCGGCTGGACGACCCGGCGTTCGAGCACGTGCCGATCGGGATCTTCCGCTCGATCGACCGCCCGGCCTACGACCAGCTCATGCGGGAGCAAATGGAGGCCGCCACCGCCGACAAGGGCAAGGGCGACCTTCGTGACCTCCTCCTCGCTGGAGACACCTGGCGAATCGGCTGAAAAACACTTGAATACGGCCTGCGGCCCCGGCACTTTCCTGTGCCGGGGCCGCGGCCGATTCCCGGCGGTGAAGCGGCCGTCCCCCCGGACAGCAAGCGGCCGTTTCCTCACGCCGAAGCCTCCGGTTCCCGTAGCCGAAGCCTCCCGGCTACGGGAGCGGAAGCGTCCCCATACGGCCCCATTTATAGGGGCATCGATGGCATACTCGAACCGCGCCGCACGGCGGTGAGCTGGGCCGGACGAGTGTGAACGCTGTGAAGGGGATCTCTCAGTGGACCTGTACCGCCGCGCGCCCGAGACAGGGCTGCGCTATCTGGGTCACGCCGGGTTCATCGCGGAGAACAGGGGCGTGCGGCTGCTCATGGACCCCTGGTTCTACCCGGCGTTCCTCCACTCATGGTTCCCGTACCCCGACAACCGGCGCCTTCTGGACGTGGTGAGCGGCGAGCGGTTCGACTACCTCTACATCTCGCACGCGCACGAGGACCACTACGACGAACGCCTGCTTCGCACCCTGGACAGGTCGATCACGGTGATCGTCCCCCGCTATCGCTCGAAGATCATGGTGAAGCGGTTCGCGGCGCTGGGCTACGAGAACGTCGTGGCGCTGGGCCACAGGGAGTCCTACGAGCTGGGCCCCGGCTTCACCGTCACCATGTACCTCGACACCAGCCACAAGGAGGACAGCGGGCTCCTGCTCGACCTCGACGGCTTCCGCTTCCTCGACCTGAACGACTGCAACACCCCGATGTCCGAGCTGCCCTGCGACGTCGATCTGCTCGCCGCGCAGTTTTCCGGTGCCATGTGGTACCCCAACTGCTACGACTACCCGCCCGATGTGATGCGGAAGAAGGTCGAGGCCGTCCGGGGCGACCTGCTGGACACGCTCTATCGCAAGGTGCGGATCACCGGGGCCTCGGCCTACCTGCCGTCGGCGGGCCCGGCCTGCTTCCTCGACCCGGTCCTCGAGGCGTACAACGACCGCGACGCTACGATCTTCCCGCAGTGGGAGGACGTGGCCGACCAGTTCGCCGAGGCCTGCCCCGGCGTCGAGGTGCTGCGCCTCTTCCCCGGCGACGCCGTACGGCTCGGCGAGGCGGGCGGCGGCGGACTCGGCGAGGGACACGGCGGCCGCCCGGTCGTGGAACGTGACACCGACGCGCCGGCCTCGGAAGACCGTGCCTCCGAGGATCTGGCCGCCTACCGGGAACGCCGCCGCGACGAGTGGAGCGCGTTCTACGACGAGCCGGCCGAGCCGGTGACCGCCGAAGAGATCGAGGCGTACTTCGCCAAGCTCCAGAGCTGGAACAAGCGCTTCCTGAGCGACTTCACCAAGGACGTCCGCCTGGTGGCCGACGGCCGCATGTGGGACGTACGGCTGGGCCGCCTCGCCGAGCGGTTCGTGATCGAGGGTGAGGAGCCGTACGACCCCGAATACACGCTGCTGCTGTGCCCTCGGACCATGAGGGCCGTCATCGAGGAGCGGACCGGCTGGGAGGAGGCCCTGCTGTCCATGCGGGTGGGCCTGCACCGCGAGCCCGACGTGTTCGACCTGACCTTCATGAGCCTGCTGCGGTACGGCAACCAGCCGGTGCAGACGATGCAGATGCTGCGGGAGCGGCAGAACACCGAGACGATCGAGCGGGACGGCCTGCGGATGCAGCGGTTCTGCCCGCACGCGGGCGAGGACCTCACCCATGCCACCGTCTGCGGCGGCATCATCGAATGCCCTCGGCACCACTGGAAATGGGAGGCGGCCACGGGCAAGTGCGTCGACGGCGGCACGCTGCCCCTACGCGTGGAGCCACTGCCTTAGAGACCCGGTCAGGCAACCCGCCGCCGTGATCATGCAGGGTTTCCCCGGAAGCTCGGGGACGTGGGGTTCCCCGGATCGTGATCATGCATGGATTCCGCCGTACGCGGTCTGATCAGTGGCGGCACCGTTTGTGATCATGCAGTGTCCGTCCATCGGGGCGCACCCTCGTCATGCATGATCACGCCGCACAAAGCACCAGGTAGGACGGTGCGTGCGGGAACACGTGCATGATCACGCGGGGGAGCGGAGCTTGTCGTAGTAGGCCAGGCATTCCTGGTAGTCGGGCAGGATGCCGCCGGAGAGCGCCTCGGAGAGCGTGGGGGCGGCGGCGTCCTTGGGTGACAGGAGCGGCTCGACCCCGCTCGGCCAGGCGATCCCCAGCTCGGGGTCGAGCGGGTGCACCTCGTGCTCGCGTCCCGGCGCGTACGGCTCCGAGCACAGGTAGACGATCGTCGCCTGCTCGCTGGTCGCCATGAAGGCATGCCCGAGCCCCTCGGCGATGTAGACGCCCTTCCTCGTCACGTCGTCGAGCTCGACGGCCTCCCAGCGGCCGAACGTGGGCGACCCGACCCGGAGGTCGACGACGACGTCGATGACGGAGCCGGCCACACAGGTGACGTACTTGGCCTGCCCGACCGGCACATCGGCGAAGTGGACGCCTCTGAGCACGCCGCGGCGGGAGACCGAGCAGTTGGCCTGGGCCAGGCCGAGGGGATGCCCGATCACCTCGGTGAACCGCTCGGCCTTGAACCACTCCAGGAACGTGCCCCGGTCGTCACCGTGGAGGACGGGGGTGAAGACGTAGGCCCCGCCGATGGACATCTCCTCCACGTCAGGGCTCGATCGTCGTGCGGGTGCCCTGCCAGACGTTGTTCTGCCAGACGTTGCCCGGCCCCTTTACGTCGAAGTAGGCCACCGGTCCGTACGTGCCGCACTTGGAGAAGATCGACCGGCTGAACACGTTGTCGCGGACGACCACGTTCCTGCTCGACCCGGCCTTGTCGCCGCCGCCGTAGAAGCAGTACCCGCCGCCGCCGATCAGGTTGCCCTGGATGAGGACGTTGGTGACGGGACCGAGGCTGGTGGCCAGCATGATCGCGCTCGTCTGGTCGACGGGGTTGAGGATCGTGTTGTTCTTGATCACCAACGGCTGGCTGCCCGAGGAGCCCTCGGTCTGGATGCCGTCCACGTGGTCTCCCGAGAACGCCCGCAGATCGTGGATGTAGTTACCCTCGATGGTCCCACGGCCGGTGTTGATCGCGTCGGTCGCGTCGTGGATGTCGTTGCCGCGGATCGTGATGTCGCCGTCGCCGATGTTCTTGACGGCCACGGCGAGCTGGTGCCGCCCGTCGCCGGCGATCTCGCAGTGGTCCACGACGAGGTTGGTATGCCCGTTCCTGAGCTGGACGCCCCACTCACCGGACGCGACGATCTTGCAGTTGCGGATCGTCACATTGTCCGCGTAGACGTCGAGCCCGTCGGTCAGCACGACGCCGTCGAGGACCGCGCCGTTCTGGCGCAGCTCGCCGCCCTTGTAGCTCTTGAAGACCGTGCCGCTCGGCGGCCCGGCGCTCCCCTCGTCGGGGAAACCGCCGACCGGCGGCGCCGACGACGAGGGCTGGGCCGTGACGGGGGAGGTCGGCGTGACCTTGGGGGTGGGGGTCGGGGTCGGGGTGTGGGCCGGAGTGGGCGTGACCGTCGCCGTCGGCGTCTCCGTCGCCGTGTCCGTGGGGCTCACCGAAGGGCTGAAGGAAGGGCTGACCGTGGGGGCCGGCGTCGGAGTGGCGGCCGGGACCTCCGAAGGCGCCGGGCTCGCCAGGACGGGCGGGTCCGACTGGGTGGCCGTCGCCGATGGGGCGGGCCGCACCGTCGCGTAACGGAAGACGACGTCGACGAAGTAGTTGTAGCCCGCCGAGTTGGAGCGCGTGGGGAAAGCCGGCCGGCCGTACGAGAAGACGCCGTTGCGCTCCCCCGGTGCGGTCAGCGGCCCGACCTTCAGCGGGCCGCCGGCGAAGGCTCCGCGCTGGGCGACGTACCCGCCGCGGCTGCTGTTGTAGGAAACCGTGTAGGTCTGCCCGGCCTTCAGAGCCACCGGGGACGACAGGCGGGCCTGCTGCCAGCCGGAGCGCGTCTCCGACCCGAAGGTCACCCGGCCGAGCAGCGCGCCGGAGTCGCTCCACAGGCTCCCGACGTGACGGCCGCGATCGCCGTACGCCTTGAAGAAGCGCAACGCGACGACCTGGCCCGCGCGGTCGGGGACGAACCGCATGCCGACTTCCACCGGCACCCGGTCGGAGCGGGTCCTGGCGGACACCGCGCCCTTCGGCTTCCAGAAGCTGGCCTGCAGGATCTGCTCGTCGGCGACGGGAGCGGTCTTGCCGAGAGACGGGCTGGACGAGTGGTGGGTGAGCGCCACGGTGACCGTGACCCCGCCGACGGCACAGGCGACCAGCAGCGAGGCCAAGCCCAGCAGACGTGGCCTCCGCCGCGGGCCGGACGCCCTGTCCCCGTGCTGAGGGGTACGTGCCATCGCCCTGCCTCCGACCTCCGCGCTCAGCAGAGCGCCTGGTTCGACATCGAGTCAGCCATCCTCATGCGCGGCCATTGTTGCGGTTGAGACACCACGGAACAACACGAATGGACTAGTTCGGCCATTGTTCATCACATGGCCAAAATGCCCGAAACATCCTGACAGAGACTCGTTTGGGCGAATAAATAGCGACAAATAGGCATCAATCGCGCGCCAACGGAAGAGATTCCATGCGTTTCCGGTAAGGCCGCAGACCGTTTGGGACGGCTCTTATGGCTCGACCGGCCGGCCCGAGTCGGCCCAGACGTTGTTCCGCCACTCGTTGCCCTTACCGCTGGCCTCCCAGCCGACCACCGGGCCCCATCTTCCGCCCTTGGGGAACAGGTCACGGGTCCACACGTTCCCGATGATCCTGATGTCGCTGGTCGCGCGCTTGTCCTGGGCTCCGCGCCCGGCGTAGACGGTGTAGCCGCCGCCTCCGAGGAGGTTGTTCTCGATGAGGACGTCGTGCGGGGCGCCGAAGTCCTGGAAGAGGCCCACCGCCGAGGTCTGCTCCTGCTGGTTGAGCAGGGTGTTGTTCCTGATGACGAGCTTCAGCCCGGCCGCCGGACCGCTCCCCGCCTGGATGAGGTCGACATGGTCGTCCTTGCCCGCCGACGGGTCGTGGATGAAGTTGCCCTCGATGAGGCCGTGCGGGGTGACGACGCCGTCGGCGGTTCCGGAGATCTCCGTCTTACGGACGGTCAGCATGCCGCCGAAGTTGAGCACGCCCTGGTCGATCTTGTGCGTCGGCGTACTGACGATCTCGCTGTTCTCGATCACCAGGCCTCCGGCGCCCTGCCGCTGGATGACCCCCCAGCCCTGGTGGGAGTCGCTGACGACCCGGGTGTTGCGGATGACGACGTTGTCCGCCTCCACGCTGATGTCGCCGTGGACCTCGTATCCGTCGATCACCTCTCCCGGGCGGGTCACCCTCAGGCCCGGGTTGGGGATCAACGCGGCCTTGTCAGGCGGTCCCGAGGTCTTGGCGCTGGGCCACGGCGACACGTCGACGGCCCCCGTGGGCCGCGCGGCCCCCGCGCCGGGCGTGATCTCCGCCACGCCGCGCAGGCTCTCCTGCGCCGCGGGCCTGCTGGGCACGGCCACCGCCCACACGACGCCCGCGCCCACGACCGCGCCCGCACAGAAGACGACCGCCGGCCTCACCCAGCCTGCCAGTTCCACCGGTTTCCCTTCACGATGACGAGACGGCCGAGGGCGCCCTGCGCAGCCGGGTCCAGCTCCGCAAGGAGGCCAGCACCCGGTCCGCCACGACGGCGCTCTTGACCACGGCCACGACGGTCAGCAGGGCCAGGATGACCAGCGCCTGCTTGGTGTGCCTGGGCACCTCGGCGGCCTGCTTGGTGCCGTCCACCGTCTTCAGCCTGAGAATGTAGTAGTCGTCGGTGGCTCCGGCGGACATCTGCCAGGAGGCCAGCCTGACCCGCATCGCCCGGACCAGCACGGCCATCGACCTGTCCGCCTCGGCCACGCTCGGAGCGAAGGTGTCGAGCACGACCCACGGCTGGTCCCGGATCGGCACCTCCTCGCTGCCCTGGTTGGCCATCGCCACGAGGTAGTCCGTCCGTCCGCCGGCCTGGGCCACCTGCGCCCGGGTGTCCTCGTCGTCGAAGGACCTCGCGAGCAGGTCGGCCGTACCGACCGTGCTGGCCGTGAAGATCGTCTCCTCGCCCTGACGCACCACGGCGACGACCGTGTGCGCCCGGTAGGAGGGAGGGGAGAGCTTCGTCAAGTAGAACCCCGTGCCCCCGATCACACCGGCGACGATCAGCACCACCAGGGGATGCCGGATCATCGCTCGGAAGATGTGACGAATTGTCACGGAACGCTCCAACTTCGGTGCGAGGATCGGCTTGACGTGTCATTGTGGCACTCTGCCGATCAGGGCGCATGCCCCTTGTCGCAGGTAGCGGAATCCCGCCCCTTAGGGGACACTTTGTAGGGTCCGCTGCTCTGGCATGGTTTCGTCAGTGGCACCTGTCGCGAAAGCACACCGGCATCATGACTATTCACGCGGGGTGGGAGTTGTTGGAGGTCCGGTGGATCTGATGGAAGCCGTGTTCGTCCTCGCGCGCAGGTGGACGATCACTGTGCCGTTGCTGCTGCTCACGATAGGAGCCGTCACGGCGGCATACTTCGTCCTGCCCTGGACCTACGAGTCCTCGGGCACCATCGTGTTCCTCACCTCCAAGCAGATCGCGGACAAGAATACCGGCGGCAACCCGTACCTCTCCTTCGACGGCTCCCTGTCGATCACGGCCGAGCTGGTCGGCCGCGCGGTCAACGACGAGTTGACCGCGCAGAAGCTCGCGGAGCAGGGCCTGACCGGTGAGTACGAGACGCAGATCCCCCCGGACAGCCGCGCTCCCCTGCTCAAGGTGACCGTGACCGACAGCGACCCCCGCATCGCGCAGGCGACGATGGAAGCGATCATCAAGAGGATCCCCTCCACGCTCAACGATCTGCAGAAGACCAACACCTCCATCTCGCAGGTCCGGCAGTCGGTGCTGACCAAGAGCACGGCGCCGGACCGCAAGGCGACGTCGAAGATCCGCTCACTGGTCGGGATCCTCGCCATCGGCATGCTGCTGACCGCGGGCGTGCCGCTGGTGACCGAATCCGTGAAGAACCCTCGCCGGCCGATTCAGCCGAAGCGCGTGGCCCAGGCGACCCAGGGCGAGCCTTCCGTGGAGCCGCCCCCTGAGCGGAGGCGGGTGGACGACGACGCGCCCACGGCCGTACACGTGTGGCCGCCGGCCGCCACGGTAACGGGCCGCCCGCCGGGCGAGCCGTGGCAGGACACCGGCACGAGCAGGGGCCCGGGCCAGCGGACGGCCAGGACGACCGGCAGGGGCACGGGACGGACCAGGAGCACGCGCGGGAGCGCCGACGTGAACGGCGACAGGACGGGGTCCGACAGGACGGGGTCCGACAGGACGGGGTCCGACAGGACGGAGGCCGACAGGACCGACGCCCCGGCATGGCGGAACGGGACGAGCGACGGAACCCCGCCGAGGAGGAGGCCCCTCTAGGCGTCCGGCGGCAGGCAGGCTCAAACGGCGGGCTCAATCAAACGGCACGGTCAGACGGCAAGGTCAGACGGCAGGTCAACGGCAGGTCACAACGGCATGGTCAACGGCACGCAGATCGGCACGGGCACAGACACGGGCACAGGCACAGGCCTTGATATGTCCGACTTCTCCTCGTCCCCGTTCCCCGAGGATGAGGGCCGGCGCGGCAGGAAGTTTCCGGTGGCCATCGACGCGGTCACGGTCCTCAGCCTCCTCGTCGTGGCGCTCGTGCTGATCCCGTCGCGGTACGTCGTCGGCCCGCTGGGCGGCTCCGGCACGCCGGCCAACCTCATCGCCGTGCTGGCGTTCATCTGGTACTGCGCCTCGATCTCGACGGAGAGGTCCACCCCCCTCAAGGGGCGGCAGCCGATCAGGACGTCGATCCTCATTTACGTGTGCGCCATCCTGGCCAGCTATGTCGCCGCCATGAACCGGCCGATCTCCGGCGAGGAGATGCAGGCCGCCAACATGGCCCTGCTGCCCGTGATCGGCTGGTGCGGCATCGCCCTGCTCGCGGCCGACGGCATCACCACCAAGGAGCGGCTCGACACGCTGATCCGCAGGTTCGTCGTCGGGGCCACGTTCGTGGGCATCGTGGGGATCATCCAGTTCGCCACGGCGTTCGACCTCTCGCAGTACCTGGCCTTCCCCGGGCTGAAGGTCAACGGGACGTTCATCTCGCTCTACAACCGCGACGGCTTCAACCGGCCGACGTCCACGACGATCCACCCGATCGAGTTCTCCGCGACCCTCGCCATGGCGCTGCCGCTTGCCATCCACTACCTGCTGTACGGCCTGGGGGGGCGGCGCTGGGTCAAGCGCCTGTGCGTGGCCGTGCTCGCGGTGGCCGTGCCGCTGACCGTGTCGAGGACCGCGGTGCTCGGCATGGCGGTCTGCTTCATCGTCCTCATGCCGACCTGGCCCCGGGCCTGGCGGCACACCGCGTACGTCGCGCTGCTGATGTTCACCGGCGCGATGAGCGTGGCGGTGCCGGGCCTGCTGGGAACGTTCAAACGGATGTTCTTCGGGATGGGCGACGACTCCAGCGCGACGGCCCGTACAGACGACTACGCGGCGGTCGCCCGCTACTTCTCCGAGCACCCGCTGTTCGGGCGCGGCGTGGGGACCTTCCTGCCGCACACCTACCGCATCCTCGACAACCAGTACCTCGCGACGCTGGTGGAGACGGGGGCCTTCGGGCTGGGCGCCGTGCTGCTGATCTTCCTCTCCGGCTGGGTCGTGGCGCGCCGTTCGCGGCGCAAGTCCGACGACCCGGAGACGCGGCACCTCGGCCAGGCTCTCGCGGCGAGCATCGCCGTCTTCGCCGTGACCTGCGGGACGTTCGACGCGTTCTCGTTCCCCGTCGCCGTCAGCATCGCCTTCCTTCTGATCGGCTGCGCGGGCGCGCTGTGGCGGATCACCGACCCCCATGGAGGGGCGTATGTCGCCGTATCCCCGCGTTGGATTCGCCTGTTTATGGGACGAGGATCCGCGCAAGACATGGTCGTACACCCCGTGGCATCTCCGCGAAGCCCTGAGGGAGCGGGCCGACGTCGTTGACGTCGGCGTCGACATCCCCCCAAGGGTCCGCGCGGCACTGCGCGCCATGCACGTACGGCCCCGCCACGGCAGGCTGGCCACGACGTGGAAGTACTCCGGGGTCACCGACGAGTACTGCCGACGGGCGCTGCTGCGCTCCATCGCCGAGTCCGGGTGTGACGCGGTGCTGCAGATCCAGGACATCGCGCCGCTGCCGGTGCCGTTCTTCCTGTACCAGGACCTGAGCTACGACGCGCTGCTCAGCGTGCACGATCCGGACAACGAGCGGGCCGTGCTGCCGAACATCTCGGTCGGCATGATGCACCGCCGGCGGGAGCGCCAGCTCGCGATCTACGCGCGGGCGACGGGGGTGCTGGCGATGAGCGAGTGGTTCGCGCGGACGCTCGTCGAGGTGACCGGGCTGCCGGCCGAGAAGGTGCACGTGGTGCATCCCGGGATCACGTCGGCGGCCGATCCGGCACGCCCGATCCCGGAGCGGCAGGGGCCCCGGCGACGGCTGCTGTTCGTGGGCGGCGACTTCCGGCGGAAGGGAGGGGCGCTGGTCGTCGCGGCGACGGAGCTTCTGCGCCGCGACTTCGACCCCGCCGTCACCCTGACCGTGGCGGGCCCTCCCGCCTGGCCACTGCCCGGGGAGCCCCCGGAGGGGGTGCGGTTTCTCGGCCAGCTTCCCCCGGCCGAGGTCGCGGCGCTCTGGGACACCCACGACCTGTTCGTCATGCCGTCACATCTGGAAGCCTTCGGGATCGTCTTCGCCGAGGCGCTCGCTCGCGGGGTGCCCTGCGTGGGACGCGACGCCTTCGCCATGCCCGAGATCATCCGCCCCGGGGAGAACGGCGGCCTGGTGCGCGGCGACGACCCCGCAGAGCTGGCCGAGACGATCGTCAAGATCCTCGAGGACGACGCGCTGTACGCCGACTGTCGGGACGGGGCCGCCGCGACCGCCGAGTGGTTCAGCTGGGACCGCGCCGCCCGGCAGTCGCTCGAAGCCATCAGAGCAGTCTGATCAGCAGTTCAACCGGTCGCGGTACGGCCGGTGCATGATCACGCGAGGAGTCCGTGCTGGTCAGGCACCCTCGATGGGAGGGTGTGCATGATCACGCCTTCCTGGCCGCGGTGCGGGGTTGATCACAGTGCCTTGCGGAGCGCGTCGACTACCTGCTCCTGCTGCTCGGGGGTGATGTGCGGGAAGATCGGCAGGGAGAGGATCTCCCCGGCCGCCCGCTCGGCCACGGGGAAGTCGCCCTCCCGGTAGCCGAGATCCGCGAAGGCCGGCTGGAGGTGCACCGGCACCGGGTAGTGGATCTGGGCCTGCACCCCGAGCTCGTGCAGCCCGGCCAGGACGCGGTCGCGGTCGCGGTCGGGCACGCGGACCACATAGAGATGCCAGACGTGGTCGGAGCGCAGCGACTCCTCCGGCGTCGCGGGCGGCGTCACCCCGGCCCCGGCGAGGTCCGCGAGCAGTTCCCCGTAGCGCGCGGCGGCCTCCCGCCGCCGGTCGTTCCACTCCCCGAGCCGCCGCAGCTTGGCGCGGAGCACGACGGCCTGGAGCGTGTCGAGGCGCGAGTTGAAGCCCAGCGTCTCATGGCGGTACTTCACCTCGCTGCCGTGGTTGGACAGCAGGCGGACCTTCCTCGCCAGCTCGGCCGAGCCGGTGGTGACCGCTCCCGCGTCGCCGTACGCGCCGAGGTTCTTACCGGGGTAGAAGCTCGTGGCCGCGAGCGCGCCGAAGGCGCCGGAGACCGTGCCGCCACGGGCCGCGCCCTGCGACTGGGCCGCGTCCTCGACCACGGGGACGTCCCCGGCGATCTCGATGATCCGGTCCATGGGCGCGAGCCGGCCGTACAGGTGCACCGGGATGACGGCGGCGGTGCGCGAGGTGACGGCGGCGGCGAGCCCGTCCGGGTCCATGAGCAGGTGCGCGGGATCGGCGTCGACGAGAACCGGCCGCGCGCCCGCGCGGAGCACGGCCTCGGCGGTGGCCACGAACGTGTTGGCGGGGAGGATCACCTCGGAACCGGCGCCCACCCCGAGCGCCCGGAGCGCCAGCTCGATGGCGTCGGTGCCGTTCCCGACGCCGACGCAGTGCGCGACGCCGCTGAACGCCGCGAACTCCTCCTCGAACGCGGCGACGTCGGGCCCCTGCATGAAGGCGGTCGAGCCGAGCACTCGGGCGAAGCCGGCGTCGATCTCCTCCGCCACCTCCTCGTGGGCGGCGCGCAGGTCGACAAAGGGGATCACGGAAGCTCCTTGTTCACGATGGATTTGCGGTTGCCGGCCGGAGGAACCGGGCGGGAGCGCCCACCCATACCTCTCCGGCGGGGACATCCCTGGTCACGACGGATCCCATACCGACGAGCGACCAGGCCCCGACGGTACGGCTCTCGCGGACCAGCGCCCCCGCCCCCAGGTAGGCGCCCCGGCCGATCCGGACGCCGCCGGCCAGCCGCACGCCCGAGGCGATCGTGGCGAAGTCCTCCACGACGTCGTCGTGGGTGAGCGTGACGTGGGGCATCACGGCGACGTGCGCGCCCACCTCGACCGAGGCGGTCAGCACGCACTGAGCGTGGATCACCGACCCCGGCCCCACCCGTGAGGAGGCGGAGACGACGGCCGAGGGATGGATGAGCGTCGCATAGCGGTCGGCGGGCAGGCCCAGCCGCTCCACAATGCGGAGGCGGCTGGCGTAGTCATCCGGCCGCCCGGTGCAGACGACCGCCTTGGCCTGTTCCGGCAGCGCGGCGAGACCGCCGAGCACCGGCAGGCCGTCGACGAGGACGCCGTGGCGGGCCGGGTTGTCGTCCAGGAAGCCGAGCAGCCGCCACCGGTCGCTCAGCGTGAGAGCGAGCTGGGCCGTCTCCCTGGCGAAGCCCCCGGCTCCCACAAGGACAAGATCGACGGTCTCCGTCATGTCACGGCCTCCACTACGCCCGCGCCCGCGCCACGCAGGCCGCGCAACGCGCTCCTCTTCAGGTAGATGAGCGCGGCGACCACCGCCATCGTGGCCGATCCGGCGGCGAGCAGCGCCACCAGGTCGGCGGCGATCAGCCAGGCGATCAACGCGGCGGCCAGCCCGGCGAGCAGGCCGCCCGCGAGACCCGGCGCGACGCTCGCCGCGAGGTCGCGCGCCCGGATCCCGACCCGTCCCAGCTCGCGCAGGTAGATGGGCAGAATGACCAGCACCGCGACGGCCACGTGGGCGATGCCGCCACCCGCGAAGCCGTACGCCCTGACCGCGAAGACGAGCGCGGGGGCGAGCAGGACGAGCCAGATCACCTGGACGGTGAACACGACGCGGGAATGCGCGAGCACCACGAAGTAGTCGTAGACCAGCTCGAACGCGATGCGCAGCGCGCCGAAGACGGCGAGCCAGACCAGCGCGGAGGCGGCCGGCTCCCAGACGGGGCCGTAGACGAACCGGACGAGCGGCCCGGCCGCTCCGGCCAGCAGGAGGCACACGGGCACGGTCACCGCCACGAGAAGCCCGGCGGTGGAGGTGAAGGCCCCGCGGAGCGCCTGGGGGTCGTGCTGGAGCCGGGCGAACGCCGCGGGCGCCACGCTCCGCACGGGCTGGGAGAACACGCTGACCGGCCAGTTGGACAGGTTGAACGCCAGCACGTAGAAGCCGAGGGCCGTGGCCCCGAGCACGTGCCCGACGACGAACTGGTCGAGGTTGCCGACCAGGAAGACGACGATGCTGGAACCGGCCAGCGGCAGCCCGAACCGCAGCAGCCTGCGGGCCACCGCCCGGTCGAACCCGAGCCGGAGCTTGCCCGGCGCGAAGCCGATGTACAGCACGGCCGACCCGGCCGCTCCCGCGAGACGCCCCACGGCGAGGCTCATGGCCCCCCATCCCGCGACGGCGAGGGCGATCGACACGAGCGTGCCCAGCCAGCTGTTGACCTGGTCGGCGATGGCCTTCCTGTCCTGGCGGAAGTGCCGCTGGAGCATGGCTGCCGGCGTCGCCACGACTCCGCTGACGAGCACGTTCAGCGCGAGCAGCCGGACGACGGGCGCGGCCTGCGGGTTTCCCATCGCCTCGGCGAAGGACGGCGCCCCGAGGAAGCAGACGATGTAGATCAGGCAGCTCGACGTGACGGAGATCGTGGCGACCGTCGGGGCGATCTCCTTGGGGTCTCCGGGCCAGCGGACGATCGCGAGGCTCACCCCGAGCTCGTTGAAGCTCAGCACGGCGAGCAGCGCGACCATGGCCACGGCGAACGTGCCGAACTCGACGGGCCCGAGGAGCCGGGCGAGCACGATGCCGATGGCGAGCGTGCTCAACCGGCCCACGATGGTGTTGATGAGGCTCCAGCCGAGCGCCCGGGACGCCTGGCCGAACAACGAGTCGCCGTCCTTGATCCAGATGCCGCGGAACAGCCTCATTTCCCCACCGCGTTCTTCCCCGCGGCGTTCTTCCCCGCGGCGTTCTTCGCCACGGCGTTCTTCGCCACGGCGTTGAAGTCGTCGGCGGGAGCCCTGCCTCTCGCGCGGGCGTACTTGCGGCGCACCTTGTAGCCGAACACGGCGGCCGACGAGGCGGCCGCGGAGCGCAGGGAGGCGCGCGAACCCGCGCGGGCCAGCGCGTCGCGGTAGATGCCCTCCTGGACGCGGGCCGCCCGCTCCAGGCTGAAGCGCTCGACGACCAGCGAGCGCCCGAAAGCGCCCAGCTCGGCCCGGAGGTTCGCGTCGGCCAGCAGCGGACGCAGGGCCTCCTCCAGCCTGCGGGCGCCCTCGGCCGGGCCGTTCCCCAAGCCATACCACCCGCCCGTGAGGAAGCGGTCCACGGTCTCCGGGGTCAGCGGCTCGAAGAAGCCCGCCTCGCCCTGGACGACGAGCGGGCAGCCGAATGCCAGGGCGCGCAGCGCCGAGCCGCCCATGCCGATCGCGACCGCGCCGGAGGCGTACGCGGGGCGCGGGTCGAACAGCTCGCCGGTCAGCACGACGACGCGCTCTCCGGCGCGGGTGTTGGCCTCGGCGGCCCGGCTCTCCACCTGGTCGCGGGCGGCGCCGTCTCCGACGACCACCAGCCGGACGGGCAACTCGGCCGCCAGGCGGCCCACCACCTCGACGGCGGTCAGCAGGCCCTCCAGCTTCAGCTCGGGCACCAGGCGGCAGACGACGACGATGTTGAGCCGGTCGTCGCCGAGGCCGAACCGCTCACGGAACTCCTCGCTGGACCGGCCCGGCGCGTTGGCGACGACGTCCACCGGCGGCTCGATGAGGCGCACGTCGTCGCGGCGCGCGGCCTCCCGCGCTCTGAGCTCCTCGGTGCCCACGATGAGCGGCAGCTCCCGGGGCAGGAACGGCGCGACCCCCGAGGACATCACCGTGCAGACGGCGGCGGCGGGTGACCTGCCGAAGGTCGCGAAGTACGCCTCGAGGCCGGGCGGCCATTCGTAGCCGTGGACGACGTCGATCCCGCGCTCGGCCACGAGGCGCCTGAGCAGCCGCACGGTCGCGGGGTCGGGTCGCCGCCTGGCGGTGTCGAGCTCGACGTGCTCCAGCCCCGCGGCCTTGACCCGCTCGACGAGCGGCCCCGGGTCGCTGACCAGCATGACCTCATGCCCAAGGTCGCGTACGGCCTCGGCCAGCTCGATGGCGTTGAGCTGGCTTCCCCCGACCTCCATGGTGTGGGGATAGACCAGGATCCTCATGTCCCGCTCGCAGCCCGGATGACGGCCACCACCGCGTCCTGCTCCTCCTCCGTGAGCGTGTGGTAGAGCGGCAGGATCAGCGAGTTGTGGCTGAGGCGCTCGGTGACCGGCAGGTCGGCGTCCGAACCGGCGTAGGCGGGCTCCAGGTGGGCCGCCATGATGCCGCGCCGCGCCGAGACGCCGGCGTCGCTGAGCCGCCGCAGCAGCTCGTCGCGCCCCACGGGGAAGTCGTCGGGAAGCAGGACCCAGAAGCTCTGGTAGTTGGTCTCGCCGTACTCCGGGTCCCTGATCGCGTACAGGCCCGGGATGTCGCTCAGCAGCGCGTGGTAGCGCCCGGCCAGCGACCTGCGCCGGGCGATCATCTCGTCGAGCTTGGCGAGCTGGACCAGCCCCAGGGCGGCCTGGATGTCCGTCATGCGGTAGTTGTAGCCGGTCTCCAGGTACCGCTCGATGATGACCTTGCCGGCGCTGGCGTGCCGTTCGGCGGCGCTGACGCTCATGCCGTGCTCGCGCAGCCTCCTGGCCCGGACGGCCCACTCCTCGGACTCGGTCGTGAGCATCCCGCCCTCGCCGGTCGTGAGAAGCTTGCGCGGGTGGAACGACCACGCCGCGATGAGCGCCCCCGCCCCGGCGGGCCTGCCCCTGTAGACCGAGCCCGCGGCACAGGCGGCGTCCTCGATGACGGCGATCCCGCGCGGGTCGCACACCGCGCGGACGGCGTCGACGTCGGCCGGCGTGCCGCCCTGGTGCACGAGGATCACCGCGCGGGTGCGGCCGGTGATCGCCGTCTCCACAGTCTTGGCGGTGAGGTTGGCGGTCGCGGCGTCGACGTCCGCGAAGACCGGCGCGGCGCGCACGTAGCGGACGGCGTTGGCCGTCGCGATGAAGGAGAGCGAGGGCACGATCACCTCGTCGCCCTCCTCCACCCCGGCCAGCAGCAGCGCCAGGTGGAGGCCCGTCGTACACGAGGACACGGCCACGCCGTGCGCCGCGTTGATCCGGGCCGCGAACGCGGTCTCGAACTGGGCGACCCGGGGGCCCTGGGCCACCCAGCCGGACTCGACGGCCGCCGCGACGGCGGCGGCCTCCTCCGGGCCGAACCACGGCTTCATCACGGGGATCATGCCCGTGACACCTCCCTCATCTCGATGTCGAGCAGCCCGGCCAGTGCCAGCGCCCGCTGGGACCAGTCATGACGTGCGGCGAACGCCCTGCGACGGGCGATCAGGTCATCGGTGCGCGGCTCCCGCGCCGCCTCCGCGACCGCCTTGACGAACTCCTCGGGCGACCCGGCCACCCGGATCAGCTCCCGGCCGCCGGCCTCGTCGCGCAGGAGCGCGGTGGCGGGCAGTTCGGACGAGACGACCGCCCGGCCCGCCGCGAGGTATTCCAGCGTCTTCAGGGGGAAGCTCGCGCGGTTGAAGGCCGTGTCGGCGTACGGCGTGAGCCCCACGTCGATCAGCCGCAGGTACGGCGGGAGCTCCTCGAACGCCTTGTGCCCGACCCAGCGGACGGTGGGCAGCTCGACCAGCGCCTCGAACCTGCCGGGCGCGAAGTCCGGATGCCGCGGTCCCACGAGGAGCAGCGGGCCACTGGCGGCCACCGCTTCGAGGACCGCGATGTCGATGCGCTGGTTGATGTTGCCGACGAACCCCGCCACCGGTCCGTCGCCGGCGGTGAAGGAGGCGTCCGGAGGCGGCGGAGCGCTGTCCACATCCGCGTAGGCGGCCACGTCGCAGCCGTTCGGCACGAGCTCCGCCCGCCGGCCCAGCGCCTCGAAGCGGTCGCGGAGCGCCGGGGAGACCACCGCGACGATGTCCGCCTTGCGGAGCTGCCGCGCCTCGGCCCTGATCATGGTCCGCACGGGCAGCCCCATCATCCGGGCCCCGGCCACGATGTCGTCGGTGGCGTAGAACAAGGTGCGGGCACTTTTGATCGTTCCAAGCACGTTGTCGTAGTTCGCCACGATGACCGCGTCCACCGGGCGGCGCATCCGCCGCAGGGCCCGCCGTACGGCACGGCGGGTCAGCGCCACGCTGAGCTGGTAGACGCCCGGCCTGCTGCGCGCCGGAGGGACCCGGAAGGTCAGCAGGGTCAGCCTCGAGCCGACCCTGTCCAGCGACGGCCGTCCCCTCGTCGCGGCCAGGTCGGGCCTGGGCCTGCGCGCGGCCACCGCTATCGGTGGGTTGACGTAGAGCACGTCGTGTTCCACCGCGAGACGGTCGGCCACGTGGCGGTCCGTGCCCGCGACCGAACCGTCGTAGTAACTCCCCGCGAAATAGACGAGAAGCCCACCGCTCACGAGGCCGTGCCCCCCGCGCTGTCACGCCACCAGGCGACCAGGCGCGCGAGGCCCTCCTCAAGACCGATCTCGGGCTTCCAGCCGAGCCGGTCGGCCGCGCGGGAGATGTCGGCCAGCCGCCGGGTGACGTTGTTCACCCGTCTCGCCGGGCCGTACTCGGGGGACAGGTCGCTGCCCATCACGGACAGCAGGGCCTGCGCGAGCTCGGTCAGGCTGGTCTCGACGCCGCCGGCGATGTTGAAGACCTCGTCGGTCGCGTCGGACGCCGCGGCGGCCAGGTTGGCCCTCGCGATGTCCTCGGTGTAGACGAAGTCCATCGTCTGGGTGCCGTCGCCGAGGATCAGCGGTGGCTGGCCGCTCGCGATGCGCTCCATCCACCGGATGAGCACCTCGGTGTAGACGCCGTGGATGTCCATCCGCGGGCCGTACACGTTGAAGTAGCGGAGCGCCACGTAGTCGAGGCCGCGCATCGCGTGGAAGCTCCTGAGGAGGCCCTCGTTGTACGCCTTGGCCGCCCCGTAGATCGTGTCGTTGTCGTAGGGGTGCTGGGTCTCAGGCGTCGGGAACACCTCGGCCAGGCCGTACACGGAGGCGGACGAGGAGGCGACCACCTTGCGCACCCCGGCCTCGGCCGCCGCCTCGACGACGTTGAAGGTGCCGTTGACCAGGACGTCGTTGGCGAGCCGCGGCTCCTCCACGCACTGGGTGATGCGGATCGCCGCCAGGTGGAAGACGTAGTCCTTGCCCTCGGTCAGAGTCCGGACGAGGTCGCGGTCGAGGATGTCGCCCTCGACGAGGCGCACGGCGTCGCCGGCCTGTCGCAGGGCCTGCTCCAGGTTGGCCTTCCGGCCGCGGACGAGGTTGTCCAGGACGACGATCTCGGCGGCGCCGGCTTGGGCGAGCTGGTCGACGATCGTCGAGCCGATCGTCCCCGCACCTCCCGTGATCAGGCACCGGCTTCCAGTCAGTCCCGGGTAAGCGCGAGTCATTGACTCCTCATTCATCAAGATCGTGGGTTCGGTGAAGGAAATGGGGAAGCTCACAGTTCGACCCGTACGCCACCATTGTCGAGGCTGCGGGACGCCGCTTCCAGCAAACGCAGAACTCGCAGACCAGAACGTCCGTCGGTCAGCGGGGCGCGGCCCTCGGTGATGGCGGCCGCGAACTCGGCCATCACCCCGCGCAGCGCCTCTCCCTCCGGGAGGGCGGGCACGCGGATGTCACCGAGCCGGTAGGAGATCAGGGCCTGGCGGCGCTCGTCGAGTCCGAGTTCCCCGGCCTCACGGTCCACGCCGCGGTCGTACACACCGATCCGCTGGGAGGGGTTGAGGTCGTCCCACACGATCGTGCGGCGCGACCCGCCGAGCACCATCGTGCGGATCTTCGTCGGGCTCAGCCAGTTGACGTGGATGTGGGCGATGACGCCGGTGGACAGCCAGACGGTCAGGTAGGCCACGCAGGACCTGCCCGCCCCGATCGGGTCGGAGCCGTGCGCGGCCACGGCGACGGGAGTGACGTCCTCGGGGAGGACGAAGTCGAGGATGGACAGGTCGTGGGGCGCGAGGTCCCACAGGACGTCCACGTCGGGCTGGACCAGCCCGAGGTTGATCCGGACAGAGTCGACGAACTGGACGTCGCCGATCTCACCGCCGCGGACCAGCTCGCGGATGTGCCGCACCGCGGCGGTGTAGCAGTAGGTGTGGTCGAGCATGAGGGTCAGGCCCGACCGCTCGGCCAGCTCGACCAGCTTGGCCGCGTCCTCGGCGGACGGCGTGATCGGCTTCTCCACCAGCACGTGCTTGCCGGCCTCCAGCGCGGCGCGGACGATCTCGAAGTGGGTGGCGGCCGGTGTCGCGACCGCCACGGCCGCGACGGACGGGTCCGCCAGCACCTGCTCGACCGACGTGGTCGCCCGGACCGTGGAGTAGGCCCCGAGCACCGACTGGGCCCGCTGGAGATCCAGGTCGCAGAGCCACTCCAGCCGTAGCGCGGGCGTGGCCTGCGCGTTGCGCACCAGGTTGGGGCCCCAGTAACCGGCCCCGATGACCGCCAGCCCGATTGGTGAAGTCACTGCTTTCCCCTCATGTCACGGTGGGCATGCGGCGGGCCATGCCCCGGTGCCGAGGCATGGCCCGCCGTCATTTCTAGGGTTGGAAGACGACGTCGACCCAGTAGTTGGCGCCGTTGTAGGTGTTGTTCGGGAACTGCGAGGAGCTTCCGTAGGCGTACACGCCGTTGCCGGCCGCGCCGCCGCCGTTGGCGAGCGCCGTCAGGTGGCCGTTGGTCGCCGGTCCGGTGTTGAAGTACGCGCTGTCGGCCGAGTAGTGGCCGTTCGGCGCGTAGTAGGAGGCGACGTACGTCGTGTTGGCGGAGATCGACACCGGTGAGGTGAACGTCAGCGTCTGCCACCCGCCGGACGTCTCGCCGCTGAACGTACCGGACGCCAGCGGCGTGCCGTCGGCCGCCCACAGGTTGCCGATGTGGGTCCCGGTGTTGCCCGGCCCCTTGTAGAAGCGGACTCCGGTGATCTGGCCGGCCGTGTCCGAGCTGAACTTGACGCCCAGCTCGATCCCCGAGCCGTCGTTCTCGGCCGCGACGCCGGGCACGGTGTCACTCTCCCAGATCGAGCAGGGGCAGGAGCCCGTCGTGGTGAAGGACCACGGCGTCGAGGACATGGTGTTGCCCGCGTCGTCCTTGGCCCCGCTGACCGTGACCGTGTACTGCGTGCCGGCCGCCAGCGCGGCGTCCGGGGTGAAGGTCAGGACCTTCCGGGTCGAGTCGAGCGACGCGGCGCCGCTGATCGTGGTGTTGCCCGGCCCCTCAACCGTGATCACGGGAGTCCCGGTCTGGACGGGCTCGCTGAAGGTCGCCTTGACGGTGGTCGTCGTGGGGACGCCGGTCGCCGCGTCTCCCGGCGTCTTGCCCGGGACGGTCGGGGCGGTGGTGTCCGGCGGCACCGTGAAGACCACGTCCACCCAGTAGTTCGACGCCCCCCACGTACCCGTGGGGAACCGCCGCGCGCCGTACGCGTAGAGGCCGTTGCCCCCGTCCGCGCCGTCGGCCAGCGCGGTCAGCGGGCCGTAGCCGACGGCGGACGACAACCCGGAGTTGCTGACCGAGTAGTAGCCGGTCGTGGTGTGGTACGACGCGACGTAGGTCGTCCCGGCCGTGACCGCCACGGGCGAGGAGAACGTCACCTCCTGCCAGCCGAGGGTCGACTCGTTAGAGAAGGTGGCCGACGCCAGGGCCGTGCCGCTCGCCGACCACAGCGTGCCGATGTGGGGGCCGGTGTTCGACACCCCCTTGTAGAACCGGATGCCCCTGACGTAGCCGTCGACGGAGGCGCGGAACTTCACGCCCAGCTCCAGCTCGTTCGGGTCGTTGGCGCTGACCGTCCCGGGGACCGTGAGGTCGTTCCAGATCGAGCAGGGGCACTGTCCCGGCGGGAGCGTGGCCTTGGCCGTCGTGAACGTGTAGCTGTACGTGCCGGACATGGTGTTGCCCGGCACGTCCTTGGCCCCGCTGACGGACACGGTGTACTTGACGTCGGCGGCGAGCGGATTCGCCGGAGTGAAGGTGATCTTCGTGGCCGCGCCGTCCAGCGAGATGTTGCCCGCCACGGTGTTGTTGGCCGCGTCCTTCACGGTGACGTTCGCCGTGCCGCTCTGGATGGGCTCGTTGAAGGTGATCGTCGGCGTGACGCTCACCGGGACGCTCGACGAACCTGCGAACGGCGTCGAGCTGTTGACGCCGGGCGGGAAGGTGTCCTGGGTGGCGAACACCACGTCGACGCCGTAGTTGCCGCCGTTGTAGGTGCTGTCGGGGAATCCCGCCCCCACCCGGTAGACGCCGTTGCCGCCGTCGT
The DNA here is from genome assembly GCF_041262585.1 of Planotetraspora sp. GP83. NCBI lineage: Bacteria > Bacillati > Actinomycetota > Actinomycetes > Streptosporangiales > Streptosporangiaceae > Planotetraspora > Planotetraspora sp. GP83. Next base: position 300,374 of record NZ_JBGCBZ010000002.1, read on the forward strand.
CACCGGCCTTGAGCGCGGTCAGCGGCGCACGCGTGTACGCCTGGCCCCAGAAGCCGCCCGGCGTGGACGCGTAGTGCCCGGCCGGGGCGTAGTACGACGCGATGTAGGTGGTGTTGGCCGACACCGTGACGGCGTTGGGGAAGGTCAGCGTCTGCCATCCGGTGGAGGTCTCGCCTGAGAAGGTTCCGGTGGCGAGCAGCGTGCCGTCGGCCTTCCACAGCGAGCCCGTGTGGGTGCCGGTGTTGCCTGTTCCCTTGTAGAACCTGACGCCGGTGACCCAGCCGTTCTGGGCGGCGCGGAACTTCACGCCCAGCTCGACGGCCGAGGAGTCGTTCTCGGCGGCCTTCACGGGGGTGTAGGAGTTCGGGAAGATCGTGCACGGGCAGTTCACGGTGACGTTGCGGCCCGCGCCGGGCGTCTCCAGGTTGGAGCTGTCGTCCACCGCCCGAGTCTTGATGTTCACGGTGCCCGAACCGGTGACGGTCCAGGAGTAGGTCCAGGTCTCCCGTCCCGTCGCCGGGTGCCAGGTGGCGCCGCCGTCGGTGGAGACCTCGACGCCGCCGACCCTGCCGCCGCCGCTGTCCAGCGCGGTGCCGCTGATGCTGACCGTGGCCCCGCTGTTCAGCGAGGTGTTGGCGACCGGGCTGACGATCGTGGAGGTCGGCGCGGTGTGGTCGGACGACGCGGTGGCCGAGTTCAGGCCGGACATCAGCGACTTGGGCTGCACGCCCATGTCGGCGAAGAGGTTCACCGTGGCCTGCTGCATGCTGGCGTCGACCGCCGGGGTGTCGCCGTCGTGGTTGTCGTCCAGACCCCAGGACCACTGGACGGTGCCCGCGCCGAAGACCAGCGCCCCGCTGGGCGCGCGGTACATCGTGAGGCTGTGCGTGGCGGTGTCCGCCGCGACGTTCGAGCCCCAGTCCTGGACCTTCGCCGGGACGCTCACCGTCGTGGACGACATGTGGAAGAGACCGGCGGGACGCGAGCCGTTGTCCACGTCCTCGTCCCACTCGTATCCGAGAGTGCCGTCGGGCAGCGTCGTGGACAGGCCCAAGGTGGCCCGGCTGGCCAGGTTGCTGTTGCGCCAGAGCCGCATCTTGCCGTCCGCCGACGGGACCGTCATCGCGTACGTGCAGCAGTTGACCGTCCACAGCGTGCCGGTGAGGCTGTTCTCCGGCCTGCCGCCGTCGGAGGGCGGGCTGAACCGCGGGTCGCGCCAGGTGCCCGTCCAGGCGGCGTTCGGGTCGGTCTTCGCGTTGTCGTGGGTCTCCTTGTAGGTCACCAGCGTGCGGTACGGCGCGCCGCCCGCGCCGTTCTCCCACCGGGTCTTCCAGAAGACCTCGTTGCCGCTGAAGAAGGCCAGGTTGACCCCGGCGTCCCTGGCCGCCTCGAAGTTGGCCCGCTCGGCGGCCGACCAGTACTCGTCGTGGCCGACGGAGAGCAGGGTCCTGTGGTTCAGCAGCGCCGCGCCGTTACGTCCCGCGTCGAGGCTGCCGATGTAACTCACGTCGTAGCCGTTGCGCTCCAGGAAGCGCACCATGGGGTACTCGGAGTTGAAGAAGAAGTCGCGGCCGGTCGTGCCGACCCGGGTGTGGAACGGGCGGTTGTAGCTCAGCTTGACCGCGCGGCCCGTGGCCGTGTTCGCGGTGCCGCTGTAGAAGCTGTTCCCACCCCAGTCGTTGTACGCCTGCCAGGTGGTGTCCGAGGTCTTGAAGAGGAGGTCGCTGGTGCTGGAGTCGTTCCGCACCACGAACACGATCTTGTTGCCGTCGGTCGTGCCGTCCGTGCGCACGAGGTGCGCGAAGTAGACGCCGGAGATCTGGCCGGACGGGACCGCCCAGCTGGCGGCCGTGTTCCAGGAGCACTCGGTCAGGCCGGTCGTGTCGTTCGTGGGACACGTCGCCGGGTTGGCCCGCGCGACGGAGACGTTGGGTGTCAGGTTCGTGATGAACCGCGCGCCGTTCCCCTGGTAGTAGCCGACCCGGTATATCTTCACCGTGAAGGCCGTGGCGCTCGTCCGGATCTTGAAGTTGATCGTCGTGCCGGGTGCCACGCTGAACTGGTCGGAGTAACCCTCGATGGTCTCTCCGTCGGAGACCTCGTACTCCGAGTCCCACTCCTCCGGGGACGTGCCCGGGTTGTTGTTCTCACAAGTAATCGCGTTACCGCCGGAATCGCAAGGCCCCGCCGCCTGCGCCGATACGGGAATCGCGAACACAGCGGCGAATAACGCGCTGAAGACGGCGATCCGAACTTTCATTTTTGTGCCTTACGGGAGCGGTGCCACTGGCGCACCAAGCGCCAATCGTTCACCAGGAGAAACCCACATAAACGACGTCACCTGCCAGCGGTTGGTTTACCGCCGCCGGCCGCGAACTGGAGCGATCCAGAAGTCTCAGCCCACTCTCAGGTCACCGTCAGGTCACCGCCACCGGAGACCGGGCGTCGCGGGCCAGCAGACGGGGCGTTCCGGAGCCGTCCGCGGGCACCGTCCACACGTCCGTTGTGTTCTCTCCGCGGATCCGGGCGTACATCACATCGGCGTCGTCCAGCCACGCCGCCTGGTCGTCGACGCTCGCGGGCTCGGCCAGCTCGACGTCACGGCCGCTCGCCAGGTCGAGCACGTGGAGCCGCCAGGGACCGCCGACGGCGTTCCGGACCTTCTTCTTGTAGACGAGACGGGTGCCGTCCGGGGAGAGGGACGGGCACTCGACGTTCTCCCGGAGCGTCTCCAAGCGACGTCTGGCGAAGTCGCCCCGCACGAGATAGGTGGCACCCCCCGTCGAGACCGTGGCGTAGAAGACGTTGTCGTCCTTCGCGAACGTGACGCCCCAGTAGTTGACGTCCGACGCCCGGTGAAGGCTGCCTTTCAAATAGAGCGTGAAGTCCTCCAGGGTGCTCACCACGGCGCCGGTCCTGGTGTCGAGGATGCCGGTGCGCGTGGAGAACCCCCCGCCGATGTAGGAGTCCCCGTTGACGAACACGGTCCACGAGACCATGCGGCCGCTGGCCGACACCCGCGCCCGGCTGGGCGCGCCCGGAAGCTCGATCCGCCGTGTCTCGCGCAGCCGGTCGTCGACCGTGACCGCGTAGAACCTCGCCACCGCCGCACGGACCGCAGTGAGGCACACCCCAGTTCCGGACGCCGCGTAGAAGCGCACGCACTCCAGCCCCGACACGCTGCGCGGGCCGTCCGGCGAGGACCTGCCGGCCGAGGCCACCCGACCGCCGCCCGGACCCGCCGTCACGACGAGCAGCCTGCCCGGCTGCTTCAGATCGATCTGGACGGAAGGCGCGGCGGCCCTTTCGGCGGTCCGCGTGCCCTCGCGCACCTCGTCGGCGGCCCGGGCCGCGTAGACCGCCGCCACGACCGCCAGCAGGGCCGCCACGACCGCCAGGACCACCAGCCGGGTCCGCGTGCTCATCTCGCTTACTCCGATGTTCAGGCACTTCTCGTATGCAGGCAGGCTTGGGTTTCAGGCGGGGACGAGCAGGTTCCCGTCCTCCACGTACCTCTCGCCCGTCTCGGGGCAGGTCCACAGGCCGTCGCCGGACTCGGCGAGTGGCCGCCCGGCCCGGCCGACCCATCCGATCCGCCGCGCGGGATTGCCCGCGACCAGGGCGAAGTCCGGCACGTCCCGGGTGACCACCGCGCCGGCCCCGACCAGCGCGTAGCGGCCGATCGTCTTGCCGGCCACGATCACCGCGCGGGCTCCGATCGCCGCCCCCTTACGGACCACGACGCCGAGGGCCTCCCAGTCGCCGTCGCGCTTCAGCCGCCCGTCGACGTCGACGGAGCGCGGGTAGGTGTCGTTCGTCAGCACGGCGGCCGGGCCGACGAAGACGCCGTCCTCCAGCACCGCCGGCTCGTAGACCAGCGCGTAGTTCTGCAGCTTCACGTTGTCGCCCAGCACGACGCCGGGGCCGACGTAGGCGCCCCGCCCCAGGATGCAGCCCGTCCCGAGCTTCGCCTTCTCCCGGACCTGCGCCAGGTGCCAGACAGTCGTCCCCCGGCCGATCTCCGCGCTCGGATCCACGTCCGCGGAGGGGGCGATTCTGGGTTCTTCGGTAGTCATGCCACTCTCCCGTGAATAATCCGGTCCATGCCGACTTCTGCGATGCCGACTTCCGCGATGAGCGTCATCATCCCCGCCCACAACGAGGCGACGGTGATCGGACGGCTCCTGTCGGGACTGCTCAGGGACGCCGAGCCGGGCGAGATCGACGTCGTCGTGGTCGCCAACGGGTGCTCGGACGGCACCGCCGACGTCGCGCGCGGCTTCCTGGGAGTCCGCGTCCTGGAGACGCCCGTGCCGTCCAAGCGCGAGGCGCTCCGCATGGGCGCCGCCGCCGTCACCGCCTTCCCGGTGCTCTACGTGGACGCGGACGTGGAGCTCGGCACCGCCGACGCGAGGGCGCTGTGCGCCACGCTCGCGCGGGACGGGATCCTCGCCACGGCGCCGGAGCGCAGGCTTCCGCTGGCCGACCGGCCCTGGCTCGTCCGGTCCTACTACGCCGTGTGGACCCGCCTGCCGGAGGTGCGGGCGGGCCTGTTCGGCCGGGGCGTCATCGCCGTGAGCGAGAAGGGGCAGGCGCGGCTCGACGCCCTGCCTCCCGTCATGGCCGACGACCTGGCGGCCTCCCTGGCGTTCGAGCCGGGCGAACGGGCCGTGACCGAGGCGGCCTCGGTCGTGGTCCACCCGCCGCGCACGATGGGAGACCTGATGCGCCGCCGCGTCCGGGCGGTGACCAGCGTGGCGGAGCTCGGCGAGAAGAGCGGCCAGCCGGCGGGACAGGCCCGGACGAGCGTGCGCGACCTCATCGGCATGGCCCGCGCGCCGCGCCTGCTCCCCCACCTCGCCGTCTTCCTCGCGGTGACCGTGCTCGCCCGGGCCCGCGCCCGCAAGGCCGTACGGCGAGGCGACTTCTCCACCTGGCTTCGCGACGAGAGCAGCCGTTAGCGACGTCACGGAGAAGATCGGGGCGGCCACCCTCGGCTCCACTGGGACCGGGCGCCCCACAGCGCGCGCCAGTCGTCGCGCTGGGAGGTGGGGCGGCCCTGCCGCTCGGCGCCGGGAGGGCTCATCCACCGGCTGGCGACGGCCCGCAGCAGCACCCCGGCCTTCAGCAGGAGGACTCCAGCCCAGCGCGTCCCCGGCGGGAAGTGCCGCCTGATCAGCGTCACCTTGCCCGTGTGGAGCATGATTTGCTTGCGCAGGCTGCTCGACGACAGGCCGCCCGGATGGACGAACGACGCCGCCGCCGTGACCATCGGCCGGTAGCCGATCCTCGCCGCCCGCAGGCACAGGTCGGCGTCCTCGCCGTACATGAAGAAGGCGCGGTCGAGGCCGCCCAGCTCGTCCCAGGCGTGCCGGTCCACGAACATCATCGCCCCCGTGACGACGGGCACGCCGAACTCCTCGGCGTCGCCGGGCAGCGCATCCGGCGAAGACCAGGGGCGCGGCGTCTCCGGGTCCAGGAGCCTGTGGCCGGGGAACACCGTGGTCAGGCCGAGCCCGAAGCACAGCGCCGACCACAGCGTGGGCCTGCCCCACCACGAGCGCGGGTCGCTCTCCCCGCTTTCGGTGACGCACCGGCCGCCGATGATCCCGGCGCGCGGATTCCGCCGCGCCGCGTCGAGCAGGGCGGCCACCGCGCCGGGGTCCAGCTCGGCGTCGGGGTTGACGAACAGCAGGTGCCTGCCCCTGGCGACCCGCGCGCCCGCGTGGCAGCCTCCGGCGAAGCCGTCGTTGTCCTCGCGCGCCACGATCCGGGCGCCGGGCGACGCCTCCCTCGCGACCTCCACCGTGTCGTCGCCCGACGCGTTGTCGACGACGATGAGCTCGCCGGTCAGGCCCGAGCCGCTCAGCTCCTCGAGCGCCCGGTCCACGGCTTTCAGGCAGCCGGTGACGTAACCGGCGCTGCGGTAGGTGACCACGATGACGGAGACGTCGAGCTCGGTCTGCGCGGGGGACGGCACGGCGTGGCCGCCGCCCTTGAAACGCTCCAGCGCGGTCATCCGGACGAACGCGCCGTTGGTCGCGAGGTAGCGGGGGCCGAGCCGCCTCGGCTCCTGGAGCAGCCGGTAGAGCCACTCCAGCCCGGCCTTCTGCCACGCCACCGGCGCCCGCTTGACCACTCCGGCCAGCACGTCGAAGGAGCCGCCCACGCCGTGGACCACGCAGGCCCCGGTGTGCTCGCCCCACGTCTCGACGAAGATCTCCTTCTTGGGCGACGACATGCCGAGGAAGAGCATGTCCGTCCCGGCCGCGCGGATCTCCTCGGCCACCGATCGGGCCTCGTCGTCGGAGAAGTAGCCGTCCCGGGCGCCCGCCACCACCAGATCGGGATGCCGTCTGCGGATCTCCGCGAGCATGTCGCCGAGCACCTCGCGGGTCGCCCCGAGGAAGAACACCCGGTGGCCGCGCCGCTCACTCTCCGCCAGGAGCGACGTGAACAGGTCGATGCCCGCGACGCGCTCCGGAAGCGGGTGGCCGAGCAGCCGCGACGCCCACACCACGGCCTGCCCGTCGGCGAGGATCATGTCGCACTGGGCGACGGACCGCCGCAGGCCGGGGTCGGTGCGCATGTGCACCAGCTTGGCGGCGTTCACCACTCCGATCGACAGCAGGGAGCGCGCCTCGACGGCCGCGACGCACCGCTCGACGGCCCCCTTCCCGGTGAGGGGGTCGATGCGGATCCCGAAGACGACCGCGTCGGCCCGCGGGGGCGCGCTCACCCCGCCAGCCCCTCGGACAACCCCTGGGACAACCCCTGGGACAACCCCTCGAACAACCAGGCGTAGAGGAGCCACCCAAGCTCGTACGGCCGGCACTCGTGGTCCACGGCGACGGGCGGGTACATCCTGTCGAGCACCGCGACCCGGGCGCCCCGGTTGATCGCGGTGGACATCGCCCGCACGCCTCTGACGACCTTCTTCGGATCGTCGCGGGCGGCCTTGCGCCAGGTGAGGTCCAGCTCCTCGACGATCAGCTCCTCGTCGGTCTCCGGCCGCGAGGTCATCCAGCGGAGCCCCAGCGCGATCGCGTCCATGTACGGCGTGCCGCCCGCGTCGGCCAGGTCGAGCAGCGCCATCGGCGCCATGGAGAGCTGGTGGACGCTGTAGACCGGGTAGCCCTCGACGACCCCTCCCGTGCGGGCGTCGTAGTGCCACCACCACTGGCCCTCGGACCCCTGAGCGGCGCAGATGCCTTCGGCGATCCGTTCGGCGGCGGCGAGCGCCTCGGAGTCGCCGCCGGCCGCCGCGTGCAGCCGGGCCAGGGACTGCATGGGGTAGACCTGGTCGGCGAAGCACCCGACGTGGGCGCGGTACCACGGCGCGGAGCCGATGACGTGGCGGTAGAGCCGGTCGTCCCCGAGGCCCGCGAGCAGCCGGTCGCGGGAGCGCTCCAGGCGGCCGTCGAGGCCGGGTGCCCCTCCGGCTGTCCTGACGGCGGCCAGCGCGGCGAGCGCCCAGGCGGCCTCGACCGTGTAGACCGGCCCGGTGGCCGCGTCCTCGATCTCGGCCAGCCTGGCGAGCGCCGCCCCCAGGTCGGAGTGCCCCGTCTCGGCGGCGGCCCAGCAGATCAGCGCGGTGTCGCCGAGGCCGGTGATGTCCGGCAGGCGCTTGATCATGTTCCCGGTGAGGTCGAGAGCGGTGTCGCCCGCGAGCGCGGCGCGCTGCGTCTTCTCCGGCAGTGTCGCGACGCCGAGCGCCACGATCGCGCTGTAGCGGACGCTGCGGCCCTCGGGCACGGCCGTCCAGCGGCCGTCGGGTCCGCGGTGCCCGCGACGGGTGAACACGAACTCCCCGTCGGCGTAGCCCGGCGGAAGTCCCCGGACCGACAGGTCGACCATCCGGTCGACGAGATCAGCGGCGTCCGGGCCCACCGAGCGGAGCCTGGTCAGACGAGTCACCGCTCCACCCTCCGGCAGACGCACGACATGCCGTGATTTCTACGTTCCACCGGTAACCCCATTCAGGTTCTGACGAGACTTGCCACTGCGGAAATTGCCACCGCTTAAAAGGAAGGCGGCGAGCGCGAGGGCGGCGGCGAGCGCGGCGGCCATGACGCCGACGGCGCCCTCCAGCCCGAGCCCCGACCACAGCACACCGAAGGCCCAGGAGGCGGCCATCGCCGCGAGGGCCTGCCCGGTCTGCACGACGGCGAGGCCGGTGGCCCGCTGCTCCTCGGGCAGCAGCGGGCCGGCGAGCGCGCTCACCACCCCGTCCGTCGCCGCGTAGCCGAGCCCGCGCAGCAGGAGCACGGCCACCAGGAAGGCTGGATGGTGCCCGACGATCACCAGGACATAACAGGCCAGCAGCGCGCCGTACCCGCCGATGACGACCGGTGTCCGGCCGATCCGGTCGGCGAGCCGCCCGAACGGCACGGCCGCGAGGAGGTAGGCGGCCGACATCGCGACGGGCAGCAGCGGCAGCCAGCTCGCCGCGATGTCGAGCCGCTTCAGCAGGAGCAGGTAGAGGAACGCGTCGCTGATCGTGGCGAGCGACAGCGGCACGACCGCTGCGAGCACCCGGCGGAAGGGTCCGGGCCCGAGCAGCCGGGCGGCCTCCCGCAGCGAGACCGCGCGGCGTCCGACTTCCCCGGAGGGCTCGCGGACGAACAGCACGAGCACCAGCACGCCCAGCACGGCGACGCAGAAGCTGGTCACGAAGACCGCGTCGTAGGTCCCGAGCGCCAGCGAGAGCACGCCGAACGCGGCGAGCGGGCCGATGAGGGCGCCGGCGGTGTCGAGCGCCCGATGGACGCCGAAGGCCCGCCCCTGCGCCTCGGGCGGCACGCTCAGCGAGATCATCGCGTCGCGCGGGGCCGTGCGGAGCCCCTTGCCCGCGCGGTCCACGCCGATGACCAGCCCGAGCAGCGGCACCGAGCGCCCGGCGGCGAGGAAGCCCAGCTTGGTTACCGCCGAGAGGCCGTAGCCCGTGCCCGCCACGGCCTTGCGCCAGCGGAACCGGTCCGCGACGTGCCCGCCCACGAGGCGCAGCACGGCGGTCGCGCCCGTGTAGACGCCGTCGAGCACGCCGAACTGGACAGTGCTCATCCCCAGGCCGAAGACGAAGTAGAGCGGCAGGACGGCGGTGACCATCTCGGACGAGATGTCGGTCAGCAGGCTGACCATTCCGAGGGCCAGGACGTTGCCGGTGACGACCCGCAGGCGCGCGGCTCCCCCGGACGTGTCGGCGGGCCGGTCCCCCGCGCGCGCGTCGGACAGGTACATCAGGCCGCCAGCGAGGGCCAGGCGGCGTGGAGCGCGTCCCGCCAGTCCCGGATCGGGGGCAGCCCGGCGTCCGCCCAGCGGCCGTGACCGAGCACGCTACTGGCCGGGCGCGGGGCGGGCCTGGGGAAGGCCTCCGAGGCGACCGGGCGGACCCGGTCCGGATCGGCGCCCAGCAGGGCGAAGACCTCTCGGGCCAGGCCGTGCCAGGTGGTGCTCCCCGAACTGGTGCCGTGGTAGATCCCCGCGGGCGCGCCCGCCTCGACCAGCGCGACGATCTGCCGGGCGAGGTCGGCCGTCCAGGTGGGCTGGCCGTGCTGGTCGTTGACGACGTCGACCGTCTCGCGCTCGCCGGCGAGCCTGATCATCGTCCGGACGAAGTTGGGGCCGGCCGCGCCGTACAGCCACGCGGTGCGGACCACGTAGCCGGTCTCCGGCAGGGTCTTGACCACCGCGTGCTCTCCGGCCAGCTTCGTGCGACCGTAGGCGTTGAGCGGCATGGTCGGCGCGTCCTCGGCGTACGGCTCGCGCCCACCGCCGTCGAAGACGTAGTCGGTGGACGGCTGCACCAGCCACGCGCCGGCGTCGAGACATGCCTCGGCGAGCACCTGTACGGCGGAGCCGTTTACGGCCAGCGCCTCGTCCTCGCGCGTCTCGGCGTCGTCCACGGCGGTCCAGGCGGCGCAGTTGACCACCGCGCCGGGCCGGAGCTCACGGACGGCCCGCCGGACGGCCTCGGCGTCGCGGAGGTCGAGCCCCGCCCGGTCCAGGGGCGTGACGTCGTGCCGCCCGGCCCGCAGCACGGCCACGAGGTCGGTGCCGAGCATGCCACCGGCTCCGGTGATCAGCCATCGGGTCATCGCTTCGCTCTCGGGGGGTCGGAGAGGTACAGGAGATCAGGAGTGCGCGGCCTTGAGGGGCCGCCACCAGTCGGCGTTGTCGGCGTACCAGCGGACGGTGGCCGCGAGGCCCTCGTCGAACGGCGTGCGGGCCTGGAAGCCCAGGGCCCTGAGCTTGGCGTCGTCGAGCGAGTAGCGACGGTCGTGACCCTTGCGGTCGGTGACCCGCTCGACCATGTCCCAGCCCACGCCCAGCGCGTCCAGCAGCCTCCCGGTCAGCTCCACGTTGGTCAGCTCCGCCGTACCGGCGATGTGGTAGATCTCGCCCGGCCTGCCGGCCTCCGCGACGAGACGGATCCCGCGGCAGTGGTCGTCGACGTGGACCCAGTCCCTTACGTTGCCGCCGTCACCATATAACGGGACTTTTCGTCCTTCGAGGAGATTGGTGATGAAAAGCGGGATCACCTTCTCCGGGTACTGGTAGGGCCCGTAGTTGTTGCCACATCGGGTGATCGACACCGGAAGCCCGTAGGTGACCGCGTAGGCGCGGGCGATCATGTCCCCGCCCGCCTTGGCCGCCGCGTACGGCGAGCGTGGGGCCAGCGGAGCGGACTCGTCCCACGAGCCGGACTCGATCGACCCGTAGACCTCGTCGGTCGAGACCTGCACGACCTTGGGGACGCGCGCGTCCAGGCAGGCCTGCATGAGGGCCTGCGTGCCGAGGACGTTGGTGCGCGTGAACGCCGCCGCCCCCTCGATCGACCTGTCGACGTGGGACTCGGCCGCGAAGTTGATGACGAGGTCGTGGCCGGGGACCACGTGCGCCAGCAGCTCGGTGTCGCAGATGTCTCCGTGCACGAAGTCGTACGCCCCGGAGACCGGCTCCAGGTTGGCCAGGTTGCCCGCGTACGTGAGCCCGTCCAGCACGGTGATCTTCTCGCCTGTCTCCGCGATGGCCGTGCGCACGTAGTGGGAACCGATGAACCCGGCGCCGCCGGTGACGAGCACTCTCATTGGGAAATCTGGACCTTACTGTGATCGCCGAGCACGAGCCGGTGCGCCCGTGGCGTGTTGGGGGCGGGGGTGACCTCGACATCGTGGCCGATCAGCGAGGCCTCGATCCGGCGCACCCCCTTGATGGACGAGCGGGCCAGCACGATCGAATACTCGATCTCACTGCCGCTCACGTGGCAGTCCGTGGCGACGGAAGTGAAGGGGCCGATATAGGAGCCCGCGATCACCGTCCCGGCACCGATGATGACGGGGCCGACGATCCGTGACCCGCGCACCAGCGCGCCGGCCTCGATGACCACGCGGCCGATGAGCTCGCAGTCGCGGACGTCGCCGTCCACGCGAGGCTCCATCGACTCCAGCACGAGGCGGTTGACCTCCAGCATGTCGGCGACGTTGCCCGTGTCCTTCCAGTAGCCCGTGATGAGCGTGGACTGGACGCCGCGGCCCGAGTCGATGAGCCACTGGATGGCGTCGGTGATCTCCAGCTCTCCCCGCCAGGACGGCTTGAGCTTGGCCACGGCCTCGTGGACGGCCGGAGTGAACAGATAGACGCCGACCATGGCGAGGTCGCTCTTGGGCTCGCGCGGCTTCTCCTCCAGGCCGACGACCCTGCCGTCCGCGTCGATCTCGGCCACGCCGAACTGGCGCGGGTCCGGGACCCTCGTCAGCATGATCTGCGCGCTCGGCCGCTCCGTGCGGAAGCGCTCGACCAGCTCGCTGATCCCGCCGACGATGAAGTTGTCGCCGAGGTACATCACGAAGTCGTCGTCGCCCAGGTAGTCGCGGGCGATCAGTACGGCGTGCGCCAGCCCGAGGGGGGACTCCTGGCGGAGGTAGGTGATCTCCAGGCCGAACGCCGAGCCGTCCCCCACGGCGGCCTCGATCTCGGCGTGGGTGTCCCCCACCACGATCCCGGCCTCGCGGATCCCCGCCGACGCGATGGCCTCCAGGCCGTAGAACAGGACGGGCTTGTTGGCGACCGGCACGAGCTGCTTCGCCCGGGTGTGCGTGATGGGACGCAGCCGGGTGCCGGAGCCGCCCGCCAGAACGAGGGCCTTCACGTCAGTAGGCTCCTTCTCCGCGAGTGACGGCCGACCAGGTCTTCCACAGCACCTGGAGGTCCAGCATGAGGGACCAGTTCTCGACATAGCGCAGGTCGAGCCGGACCGACTCCTCCCACGACAGGTCGGACCGGCCGCTGACCTGCCACAGGCCGGTCATCCCCGGCTTGACGACCAGGCGGCGGCGGACGTCCGTGCCGTACTGCTCGACCTCGGCGGGGAGCGGCGGGCGCGGACCGACGAGCGACATCTCCCCGCGCACCACGTTGAGCAGTTGCGGCAACTCGTCCAGGGAGTAGCGACGGAGCAACCCGCCGACCTTGGTGATTCTTGGATCGTTCCTAATCTTGAACAGCACCCCGTCTGACTCGTTGTCGTCAAGCAGCACCTGCTTGAGCCGCTCGGCGTCGGCCACCATCGTGCGGAACTTCAGAACCTGGAACTCGCGGCCGTGCCTGCCGACCCGCGTCTGGCGGAACAGCGCCGGGCCGGGGGTGGTCGCCCGGATGATCAGGGCGATGGCCAGCATGGGCACGGCCAGGACGACCAGCGCGGCGGCTGCCACGACCTTGTCGAAGGCGCTCTTCACGAACTGGCGCATGCCGGCGATGTCGGGGTGCTCCACATGTAGCAGCGGCATGCCGGCGACGGGGCGGACGCTGATTCGCGGCCCGGCGACGTCCATGAGGGCCGGGGCGACGAACAGGTCGGCGCCTCTCGACTCGATCCCCCAGGCGAGGCGGCGCAGGGCCGTGCCGTCCAGTTCGGGGCAGGCGAGCACCGCCACCGCGTCGGCCGCGACCTTGTCCACCACCGCCGGGACGTCGCCGAAGTCGCCGAGCACCGGCACGCCGTCGACGTCGAACCGCTGGTTCCGGTACTGCCCGTCAGGCAGGCACACCGCGACGACCCGCATGCCGTGGTACGGCTGCCGCCTGAACTGCATGACGAGGTCCATGACGGACGCACGGTGCCCCACGGCCACGACCCGCCGCATGTGCTGGCCCTTGGCGCGTAACCGGTGCAGCCGCTTGCGCATCCGGTGGCGGAACACCAGCGTGAGGACCGTGGCGAGCGGCAGCATCGCCATGACGTAGCTCCGGGCCACCATGGTCTGCGTCACGTAGGCCCCGATGGCGATCACGGCGATCAGTCCCACGCCGCCCTCGGTGACTGCGCGGAACTCGTCCGCGCCCTCTCCGTGGGCCCGCCTGCGGTATCCGCCCGCCATCCCCATGATCCCCGGCCAGAGGAGGGTCAGGGCCAGCCCGAAGAGGAGGTCGTACGTGGGGATGTACGCGCCCAGCCTGAGCCGGGTCACCTCGACGCCGGCGAAGGCGAGCATGGCGCACATCAGGTCTCCCACCTTGAGGACCCTGAAGTACGACCGCGTCGACATGCTCGCGGGAATCCGCACGTCAACGTCACTGGGGAGCACCCGTATCTCGGGCAGCCCCAATCGCGTTTCCATCTACCACGCCCCTACTCGCTGGACTGTGCAGGAGATTGACGCATATGGAGCCACCCTGGTTCACATGAAACCCATGCGTTTCAAAGGCATCTCGCCCAGGTCGATCCTAGAGAGTGACCGATCGGTAGGGAACGCAGGTCACTGTCCACAATCGGTCGCGGTGAAGCTATCGGAAGCGCTTGACGGAACGGTCCAAAGATGTCCGGCTTACCGGGCCGATGGGCCGAGTTTTGACACTGTTCGCCCATTAGCCAAGATCACTTTCTTGCGGGACACCCTCGTGGGCTACGGTCTCCTGGATCGGCCCGCCCCCCCTCCCAAGGTGACCCGTGACGACCTCAGATGAAACCTCCGGCGACGTCGAGCCGCCCCGGCGATCCACCCGGCGGCGCAAGGTTCTGATCATCGCGACCCTCATCGTCCTCCTGCCGCTCGCCGCCGCGTTCGCGCTGGTCATGCAGCGGCAGTGGGTCTACGACGGCAACATCCGGCGCGTCCAGCAGGTCTTCCCCGAGGAGGGTGACCGGCCGGCCAAAGTCGTCGGGGAAGCCCAGAACTGGCTGGTGATCGGGGCCGACCGGCGTCCCGGCGAGGCGGGCTTCCAGCGGTCGGACAGCATCATGATCGCGCACATCCCCGCCGATCGGAAGAAGGTCTTCGTCATCGGGGTCCCGAGGGACTCCTACGTCACCATCCCCGGCCACGGCAAGGACAAGATCAACGCGGCGTACGCCTTCGGGGGCCCAAAGCTGCTGATCAGGACCGTCGAGAAGCTGACCGGCGTACGGATCGATCATTTCGCCGCGCTCGACTTCAACGGGTTCGTCACGATGAGCAAGGCGCTCGGCGGGGTCGACATCTACGTGGAGCGCGAGGTCCACGACCCGATGAACGACGTCACCTGGCCGCAGGGAAATGTTCACCTCGAAGGCGAGCGCGCCCTGCTTTTCGTCCGGCAGCGTTACAACCTCCCGGGCGGGGATTTCGACCGCATCAAACGGCAGCAGGCCTTCCTCAGGGCGATGGGGGAAAAGGCGATAAGTAAGGGAACTCTGACCGACCCGCTCGCACTCGACGCCTTTCTTCAGGCTTTGACGAAATCCATAACGGTGGATTCGGGCGTGACGATCGGCACGCTGCGCGACCTGGCGCTCGAACTGCGGGATGTCCGGGGCGGCGACCTGATGTCCGCCACGGTCCCCGTCAAGGGCACCGGCATGGTGAAGGGCGCCAGCATCGTGCGGCTCGACCCGGCCGCCTGTGCGCGCCTGTTCGCCGCGATCAGGAACGACACCCTCGAAACCCACCTGGCGGATTTCGGCGGCGAGAACGACACTTCCCTCGTGAGGTAAGGCGCGGCCGCCCCCTACATTCGGACCCCCTACATTCGGACCATGTCCGTACGCATCGACCGGCGGGGCCCGGTCACAACCGTGATCCTGCACCGGCCCGAGGTCCGCAACGCGGTCGACGGGCCGACGGCGGCGGCCCTGGCCGCGGCGTTCCGCGAGTTCGACGCCGACGAGAGCTCCTCGGTCGCCGTGCTGTGGGGCGAGGGCGGCACGTTCTGCTCGGGCGCCGACCTCCACGCGATCGGCACCGAGCGCGGCAACCGGGTCGAGCCGGACGGCGACGGCCCCATGGGGCCGACCAGGACGCGCCTGTCCAAGCCGGTCATCGCGGCGGTGGAGGGCTACGCCGTCGCGGGCGGTCTGGAGCTCGCCCTCTGGTGCGATCTTCGGGTGGCCGCCGAGGACGCCACCTTCGGCGTGTTCTGCCGCAGGTGGGGAGTCCCTCTCATCGACGGCGGCACGGTACGGCTGCCGCGCCTCATCGGGACGGGCCGGGCGCTCGACCTCATCCTGACCGGCCGTGCCGTACCGGCGGGGGAGGCTCTGGACATCGGGCTGGTCAACCGGGTGGTCCCGGCCGGGACGTCGAGGGAGGCCGCGGAGGAGCTGGCCGCCCACCTGGCCACGCTCCCGCAGGCGTGCATGCGCGGCGACCGGCTCTCCGCGCTGGAGCAGGAGGGGCTGACGGAGGAGGAGGCCCTGGCCGCCGAGTTCCGGTACGGCCTGTCGTCGCTGCGGGCGGACACCCTCGCGGGCGTCGAGCGTTTCCGTGCCGGAGCCGGCCGGCACGGCGCCCGGACAACCACCTAGAAACCTGGGAGCAGTGCTCCTGAGCGGGTCAGTCGTATTCGAGGTCGGGTAGGGGCGACGGCGGGTCGGGGCTCCGCCATACGACGACATATCCGTCGTTGGCGCTCTCGAAGGCCGTGCTCAGCCGGTCGAGGTCGAAATCAGGCAGGTACCGGAGGCGTGCCAGGAAGGTCGCGTCGGTCGCCGACCGGGGGACCACGCACCCCTCACCGTCACGGTCGAGCAGGACTATCAGGACGTCGGCCCGTCCGTCGGCCGGCGTCAGGCCGCCGACCCGGACCTCGACGACGTCCTCCCACGCGAGAGCTTCGACGCTGCCGTCGGCGTAATGACGGGTGACGCCTTCCTCGGTGACATAGACATAGGTATCCGGCACTGGGTTGCCGTGCATGGGCGCGATTGTGACCACTCGGGGGCGTCCCGTGCAAGAGAACCCCGGAGAAGAAGATTCAGGATTCGCGCCACCGCAGATGGTCCCTGACGGCCTGTTTCGCCGCGTCGGCAGGGCCCCGGGCGATCACTTGGAGCAGCTCGCGGTGCTCGGCCGCCAGCTCCTGCCGGTCTTCGTAGGCGTCGCGGAGCCCCACGAGACCGAGACGGGTCTCCGCGGCGAGGGCACCATAGAGGCGGCCCAGGCGGGGGCTCCCGACGGCCACGATGAGCGCCTCGTGCAGCGCCATGTGCTCGGCCACCACGGCGGCCCAGGGCGCGTCGGGCGGCAGGCCGTCGAGGCGGTCCAGCGCGGCCTCGGCCCCGGCCACCCGGCGCCCGGCGAGGGCCTCCGCCATCAGTTCCTCCAGGGGCCGCCTGACGTACATCAGGTCGGCGAGGTCCTCGGCCGTGACCTCCGGGACGTGGGCGCTGCGGTTGCGCTCCCGCCGGAGCAGCCCCTCGTGGACGAGGACGGCCAGCGCCTCCCGGACCGTGGGCCTCGCCACGCCGTACCGGGCGGAGAGCTCCTGCTCGGGCAGGGCCGCGCCGGGGCCGATGTCCCCGGACAGCACGCGCTCCCGGAGAGCGGCGGCGAGCGCCTCGACGGTGGAGACGGGCCTGAGCGTGGTCACGCCGCCGAGCCTAGACGCGCGGGCGCGGGCTTCCGCTCGGAGGCGGCCCTGCCGGGAACGGCCACGACGGCCAGGCTGAGCGCGAGAAGCACGAGACCTCCCCACGAGACCGCCGGCAGGTGCTCGTGCAGCACGATGAGGCCGAGCAGCGCCGCCACCGCGGGCTCGGCCAGCGCGAGCGTGGCCGCCGTCGCCACGGGCGTTGTGCGCAGGCCCCTGCCGTACAGCAGGTAGGCGAGCGCCGTCGTCGCGCAGCCCAGGTAGAGCGCGGTCAGCAGGCCGCGCGGCTCGGCCAGCCAGCCGGGGCCGGTCATGACCAGGACGGGCAGCATGATGACGGCGGCGCCGCCGAACAGCACGCCCATGACGGCGGCGGAGTCCATGCCCTCGCCTATGGCCCGGGCGGCGATCACGGCGTAGAGGGCGTAGAGCAACCCGCCGAGCAGGGCGAGCCCGATCCCCTCTGCGTCCGCGCCGCCCGCGCCGCCACCGGTGATCAGAAGGGCGCATCCGGCGATGGCGGCCGCCGTGGCGAGGGCCCAGCGGCGGCTCGGCGGCCGCCGGTCGGTGAGCCAGGACAGCAGGCCGGTGAAGACGGGTCCGCTGCCGATGGCCACCACGGTCCCGATGGCGACCCCCGTCCGGTCGACCGCGGCGAAGAAGGCCAGCTGGTACGCCGCCACGGCCCCCGCCCCCACACCCATTGTGATGATCATGCGCGGGTTCCCCCGCCTCCCCCTCCCCACGCCGTGATCATGCACAGATTCCCGCGCACCGGCCTTCACCTGCGGCTCAGCGGTTCGTGATCGTGCGAGTACGGCGACCAGAGCGAGCACCGCTCCCCCGATCACGAGACGGGCGGCCGCCAGCGAGACGGAGTCGGCGGCGGCCACGGCCCCGGCGGTGCCGGCCGTACCCCAGAGGACGGCGGCGGCCACGACGGCGAGCGGGCCGGAGGGTCGCAGAGTCATGGGCAGATTGTCTGACAACCAGACATGATGCGCAAGCGCGTCGAATCCGCCGTGGAGCGACGGGGGCCACAAATACAACGGGGATGACAGCGCCGAAGGCGCCAAGCAACTCCGGTACTGAAAGTTGTTACTGGAGATCCTTGGTTCGACTGCCAGGCAATTGCTAGGGTTTCGCCACAATTAACACAGTGGCATCGGACGGGCAGGTCTCATGGCTGGCCGGAAACGCTCTATTCGTTTCAAGATTTTCGCGATCCTGCTGGTCCCGGTGACCGCTCTCGTGGTGATCTGGGGGTTCGCCGCCACGCTGACGATCCAGGGTGGCCTCGAGCTGCTCAGGATCCAGACGATCTACAACGACGTCGTCCTCCCGACGAGGGACCTGCTGACGGAGCTGCAGAACGAACGGCTGATGTCCGCCACCTACCTCGGCACGAACACCACGCTGCACACCGAGCTCGACGCCCAGCGCCACCGGACCGACGCGGTGGCCGACACGCTGATCCGTGTGTCGCAGCAGGCGCGGGACGACACCCCCGGACCCATGTGGGACCGGCTCCAGGAGCTCATCCGGCAGATGGGCAAGATCCAGGACCTGCGGCGCCAGATCGACGAGCGCGGCCTCTCGCGGCTGAACGCCATCGAAAGGTACAGCGACCTCGCGGAGGTCGGCTTCCAGACCTACGACCGGCTGATGATCTCGCCCAACCTCGATCTCGTCGAGCAGACCAAGGCCATCATCCTCATCACCCGCAGCCGCGAGATCGTGAGCCAGCAGTCGGCGCTGATCACGGGCGCCCTCGCCGCCGGGCGGATGACGCGAAGCGAGCACGACGCCTTCTCGGCCATGGTCGGCAAGCGCCGGATGCTCTTCCAGCTCGGCACCAGCCTGCTCGACGCCGAGCTGGTCAAGCCGTACGAGCGGCTGAGCACCACGCCGTCCTACACCTCGTTCGTGACGATGGAGAACACCATCGTCAGCCAGGTCCAGCCCGACAGGCCGCTGCCGGCGAGCGCGGCTCCCTGGCACAGGACCGCCGAGATGTGGATCATCAACCTCGCGGGGGTCGGCGCGAGCAAGACGCTCGCGGATCGCGCCGTCCCGCTCGCCAAGGGCGTGCTCTACCGCATCGGCATCGCGGGCGTCCTCGGCCTGATCGCGGTGGTCGCCACCGCGCTGATCTCCCTGCGGTTCGCCCGGAGCCTCACGGCCGAGCTCGTCGAGCTCCAGAGGGCGGCGCTCGAACTGGCCGACCGGCGGCTCCCGGCGATCGTCGACCGCCTGCGGCGGGGAGAGGACGTCGACGTCGCGGCCGAGACGCCGCCCATGCGCTCCGGTGGAGACACGGCCGAGGTGGAGAACGTCGGGAACGCCTTCACGTCCGTGCAGCACACCGCCATCGAGGCCGCCGTCGGGCAGGCCGAGCTGCGCAAGGGCGTCAACAGCGTCTTCCTCAACCTGGCCCGCCGCAGCCAGTCCCTGCTGCAGCGGCAGCTCTCCATGCTCGACGGGCTGGAACGGCAGGTCACCGATCCGGACGTGCTGGAGCAGCTGTTCGGCATCGACCACCTGACCACGCGCATGCGCCGGCACGCCGAGGGCCTCATCACGCTGTCCGGCGCCGCCCCCGGGCGCGGCTGGCGCAACCCGGTCAGCCTCTTCGACGTGGTCCGCGCGGCCGTCGAGGAGGTCGAGGACTACCTGCGGGTCAGCGTCGACGTGGCCCACGGCCCGGCGCTCGTCGGCGGCGCGGTCACCGACCTGGTCCACCTCCTGGCCGAGCTGGTCGAGAACGCGACGATCTACTCGCCGCCGCACACGCAGGTCTTCGTCCACGGCGAGCTCGTCGCCCGGGGCTTCGCGCTGGAAATCGAGGACCGCGGCCTCGGCATCGCCGCCGAGGAGATGGCCCAGTTCAACGAACGGCTCGCCGACCCGCCCGAGTTCAACCTGGCCGACAGCGACCGGCTCGGCCTGTTCGTCGTCGGACTGCTCGCCAAGCGTCACGGCATCCGCGTCTCCCTTCGGACCTCCCCGTACGGTGGCACCAGCGCGATCGTGCTTCTCCCGCAGGAGCTCGTGGTCGAGAACGCCGAGGGCGACTACTCCGTCGAGCCGCTGGTCCCGCCGCAGCCCACGCCCCCGCCCGCCCTCACTCTCACGCCGATCGCCGATGACATCCCGGTCACCCAGGCCGCGCCGGTCGCACAGGTCGCCGACCCTGTGGAGGCCGCCGAGCTCGCCACGCTGGCCGGGCTCGCCGACCGCACCAGCATGACCGGCATCGCCGACATCGCCGCCGAGGACTCCCTGCCCCGGCGCGTACGGCAGGCGAACCTGGCACCGCAGCTCCGCGAGGAGCGTCGCGATGTCTTCTCCTCGTTCCAGGCAGGGTGGCAGCGCGCGCAGGAGGAGTCATGACAGAAGAGGACTTCGGCCCCTTACTCCGCCCCTACACGCTGACCCGCGGCCGGACCCGCCCGACCGGCCCCGAGTTCGACCTGATGACCATCATCAGGACGGCGCCGTCCGCCTACGGGCGTACGGCGGGGCTCGCGCCGGAGCATCTCCGGATCCTTCACATCTGCCAGAGCCCGTCCTCGGTGGCCGACCTGGCATCGGACATCGGCCTGTCGCTCAACGTCGTCCGCATCCTCCTCAGCGATCTGCGCGACCAGGGGTTGATCACGGCCCGGCCGCAGGCCACGGTCGCGCAACTGCCCGAGGAGCGCATCCTCCGCGAGGTCATCCAGGGCCTCCGGGCGCTGTAACCGGTCGCGAGCCCCGAATCACGAGCCCCGAATCACGAGCCCCGAATCACGGGCCCGGAATCACGAGCCCCCGAAGGCTTCGATGAGCGAGCCGACGTGCCTGCGGGCCGGAGCGGTCAGCTCGTCGGCGTAGTGGTCCAGCAGGGCCACGAGCCGGTCCACGTCGTCCGTCTCGACCGGGGGAAGGTCGAGCCGGCTCTCCTCGTCGTCCAGCACGAGATCGCCCGTGATCGTGAACACGTCGTCGCCGACGCCGACGCGCACCTCGAAGACGAGCTCGTGACCGGGCAGCGTGACCTCCATGCCGAGCCGTACGGCACGGCCGGCCAGGTCGGAGATGGGCTCGGTGCGGACGTGCGGGAAGTAGTCCTGGGCGACCGACCTGCCCGCCTCCGTGAAGCGCGCCGCCGTGCGCATCAGCGCCCGCAGGAGCTCCGCGGCGGCCTTACTGTTGGCGTCCACCCCGGCAGGGTAGATCACGCAAAGGAGTCGACGAGGCAAATCATCGAGGTGGACGCGGATTTTCGGGAAAAGCGCAAGAAGGCGTGGCTAGGACCAGGGCGTGGATCATTGGAAGGCGTAGCACTCGACCTCGGCGCGGCGATAGGTCAGCCCGCTCTCCACGGAGTCCTTGACACAAGCCCGCTGCCTGGGGCTGAGCGTCAGCTCTCCGCACACGGTGACGCTGGAGTACGTACGGCAGTCGAGTGAAGGGTTCCGCGCGCCGATGAAGTACTTCTGCTCGACCTCCGACCGGCACTGCGCCCGGGCGCTGGGCGTGTCCGCGTAGCGGCACTGGCTCATCAGGATGTGGTACTGAGCCCTGCTGACCTCTTGCTGCTGACCACCCTCGCCTCCGGCAGCGACCGTCCCGAGCATGGTCATCGCAGCGAGCGCGGCGACAGCGACGATCTTCTTCATAGCGTTCCCCCCACTACGTAAGTACCCGCCATGCCGAAATTCCGACCCTGGCGACATACCGGACATATCTCGCGTTATCCGCTTACTCCGGTATTGGCGGCGCGGCGTTCTGTCATAAGAAAGTCGACGCCGTTACTACTTTAGGCAAATAAGCGATTACTCAGTGTGACCGAACATGATCAGGGGTACGTGTGGTTGCGGATCCGACCGCGTGGGCTCGCGTGGCGGCCGAAACACAAAACGGGCCCGAATCAGGTCACTTCTACATCAAACGGAGCTATTTCGTGCGATTTGTACACGCAATCACGACAGGTGCGCTCGTCCTCGCCGGCGTCGCGGGCGTCACGGGCACGGGCCTGGCCGCGCAGGCGGACAGCGACCCCCACCTGCCGCCCTCAGCGGTCAAGTCCTTCGATGGGTACCAGCTCGTCCAGCTTCCCAACGCCAACGTCCCGAACTTCACCCGGCGCACCGTCTACTGCCCGACCGGCAAGCGCGTCGTCGGAGGCGGCGGCGAGGCACAGGGCAACGACGCCATCCTCGTAGGCAGCTTCCCCACGGACGACGGCAGGGGCTGGATCGCCCTCGGCCGCCAGAACAACTACAGCACGGTCGGCATCAGCGTCTACGCGATCTGCGCCAACGCGAGCTGATCCATCCTCACGGGGGTGCGGGCCCGCCCGCACCCCCGCCCACCCACCGGTGGCCGAAGCCGCCGTTGGCGACCACCACGACGTGCCCGTCCGCAACGGCTTGTACGGCGAGCACGGCGATCGCCGCCACCGTCACCGGATGGCCGAGCCACACCAGGGCTGATCGGGAGCTCCAAGTGGTCACATCGACCTCGCACCGCCGTAGATCCATGCCTTCGTGCGGCCTTCTGTGTGGTTCGACAACCACGAGCCCACGGGAGTTGGCAACGGTTCGACGGCGACGTGGCGTGAAGGCCGCCTCGCCCTCGTGACGGATCCTTTCCCCCGGCCGAGTTGACAGTGCCGTCCGGGGCGGGAAACCCTCGAAAGTGTCCGCGCCTCATCAGGAAGGGCGGCATGCCGATGACGAGGAACGCCCATCCCTTGCAGGGCGACACCCGGGTGGCGGCGGCGGCTCCGGCCCGGCTGACACGGAAGCCGCCGCGTCGCGCCACCGCCGACCGGCGCATCCTGTACGCCGACGACCGGCTCACCGTCTGGTCGGCCACGGTGCGCTGGGTCCGGCTCAGCGGGGAGATCGACCTCACCAACAGCGAGGCGGTCGCGCTGGCGCTCGCCGACGCCCGGCAAGGGGACGACCTGGTCCTCGTCGATATCGGCCAGGTGACGTTCATCGACCTGTCCGGCCTGCGGGCGCTGGCCCTCCTGCCCGCCGCGCCACCCCGCCGCGGGATGCGGCTGGTGAACATGCCGCCGTTCCTGAGACGGCTGCTGCGAACGCTCGATGACCAGCCGGGTCAGCCGGCTGGCTGAGCGGGCGCGGTCCGTGGCTCCTGGGCGGCCCGTGCCGGTCATACGTCTCGCGAGCTGCCAGGGTCTCGGTCAC
The DNA here is from genome assembly GCF_041262585.1 of Planotetraspora sp. GP83. Lineage (NCBI taxonomy): Bacteria > Bacillati > Actinomycetota > Actinomycetes > Streptosporangiales > Streptosporangiaceae > Planotetraspora > Planotetraspora sp. GP83. The sequence goes on from NZ_JBGCBZ010000002.1 coordinate 323,425, forward strand.
ATGCTCCTCGGACCAGTGCTTGATCCCTCCATCAGCGAGACCACGCTGCCGCCACGCTCACTTTTCTCAGGACGGTTTCCACAAGGTACCTATATACCGAAAAAGTGCCTTCTTTCGTTTAGATACCGATACGCCGACTATTGGTCTCGCACATTCCGTCACGAATGAGGAGATCACGATGCGTTCCGTCACCCAGTCCGCTTTCGGCGACCCGTCCGTGCTGGAGATCGTCACGGTGGATCGTCCCTCGCCGGGGCCTGGAGAGGTTCTGATCAAGGTCGGCGCCATCGGGGTCAACCCCGTCGACGCCGCCGTCCGGGCCGGCTACTACCCGTTGCTCGGCGACCCGCCTTTCACCGTGGGGTGGGATGTCGCGGGCGTGGTGGAGACTTCGGGGCCGGGCGTGTCCGCGTTCGCCCCCGGTGACGAGGTGCTGGGCTTGCTCGCGTTCCCCGCCGCCGGAAACACCTACGCCGACTACGTGACGGCCTCGGCGAACGAGATCATCCGCAAGCCCGCCGGGCTGGACACGGAGGAGGCGGCCGCCCTTCCCCTGGCCGGTCTGACGGCGTGGCAGGCGCTGGTCGGCATCGCGCGGATCGCTCCTGGCCAGCGGGTGCTCATCCACGCCGCCGCGGGCGGTGTCGGGCACCTCGCCGTCCAGATCGCCAAGGCGCGCGGAGCCCACGTCGTCGGTACGGCCAGCGCCGCCAAGCACGCGTTCCTCCGCGAGCTGGGGGCGGACACGCTGGTCGACTACAGCTCGGCGGACTTCACTCAGGAGGCCGGGCCCGTCGACGTGGTGTTCGACCTGATCGGCGGAGAGTACGGCGAGCGGTCCGCCACCATCCTCAAGCCCGGCGGCGTGCTCGTAGGGGCACTCGGCGCCAACCTCGGCCTCACTCCCGAAGGCGCGGCCGAACGCGGAGTGCGGCTCACCGCGGTCTCGGTCCGCCCCTCCCCGGCCGACCTGGCGCAGTTGCTCGCGCTGGTCGAGTCCGGGCAGCTCAAGGTGCACATCGACCACGTGCTCCCCCTCGCCGAGGCGGCCAAGGCCCACGAGCTCATCTCGGCCCGCCGTACCACCGGCAAGATCGTCCTGATCCCCTGAGGCGGAAAACCGTTTGGCGGGCCGGCGTGGCGGCTGCGAGCCTCCCGTCATGACGACGACGCGGACGTTCGAGGAACTGGTCGCCGAGGCGGACGCCGTCTCAGTCGAGGGCTGGGACTTCTCCTGGCTCGACGGCCGAGCGACGGAAGAGCGGCCCTCGTGGAGATATTCACGGCTTCTGGCCGAGCGGATGGCACGCGCGACGGCCGCGTTGGACCTCCAGACCGGTGGCGGCGAGGTGCTGGCGGGCGTTCCGCGGCTCCCCGCTGTGGCGGTGGCCACGGAATCCTGGCCGCCGAACATCGCCCGTGCGACCGCGAGGCTGCGCCCGCGCGGCGTCGCGGTCGTCGCCGACGATGACGAGCCGCGGCTCCCGTTCGGCGACGGGGTCTTCGACCTGGTGACGAGCCGCCATCCGGTGACCACCTGGTGGGCCGAGATCGCCCGCGTGCTGCGGCCCGGCGGGACCTACCTCTCCCAGCAGGTCGGCCCCAGGAGCGTCGTGGAGGTGACGGAGCACTTCATGGGGCCACAGCCGTACGGCTCGGCCCGGGATCCGGAGAAGGCGCGAGCCGCGGCGGAGGCCGTGGGTCTCGAGGTGGTCGACCTCCGGCTGGAGGCCCTGCGCACCGAGTTCTCCGACATCGGCGCCGTGATCTACTTCCTGCGGAAGGTGATCTGGATCGTCCCCGGGTTCACCGTCGACCGGTACCGCACCGAGCTGCGGGCCCTTCACGACCGCATCCAGGCCGAGGGGCCGTTCGTGGCCTACGCGACGCGGTTCCTCATCGAGGCCCGGAAGCCGTCCCTCCGGGCGGTGAGCGGTTAGGTCTGTCTCCCAGGGCTGCCGGCCGTACGCTGATCTTCATGCCGAGATGGGACGCCACCGTTCGCCTGTTAGCGGCGATCTCGATCACGAGCGCCGCGGGTTGCGCCGCCGTGCCGTCACCGCCGTCGGTTCCGCGGGAAGGCCCCTCGGCGGCCCAGCCATACGCCGCGGACAGCGTCGTACGGATGAACGCTTTCGCGAGCGCCTGCGACAAGAAGATGGAGGCGACCGGCTTCGTCTACGCCGCCGAGCGGGTGATGCTGAGTGCCCACTCGGTGGCCGGGGCGGACCGGGATCTGAAGGTCGTCCTCGGCGACGGGCGGCCCTTCCCCGCCGAGGTGGTGGTTTTCGACCACCGCGCAGATGTCGCGGTGCTGCGTGTCCCGCATCTGCCCGCGAAGCCGCTGCGCCTGAACACGAAAAGGCAGAGCGAAGGCGTGGTGATCGGCTACCCCAAGGGCCAGACCACGCCGGTCGCCATGCCGGCGGCAGTGGGCTGGAAGACAGAGGCCCTGTCGTACGACATCTACAACCGGAACCGCACCACCCGAGAGGTCTACGGCTTCACCGGCCCGCACATCACGCCCGGCTTGTCAGGGGCGCCCCTGATCTCCGAGGCGGGTCAGGTGCTGGGCATGGTCTTCGCCACCGACAACGATCGTGACGACAAGGGCTACGCGCTCACGGCCAAGCAACTGGCCGCGGCGGCGGACACCGGAATGCGCGCGGCCGGCGCCGTCTCCACGCAGGAGTGCGACTGATCACCGGTCCGGCCGATCAAGGGCGGGATCGGCGTTCGCGCGGGTATGGTCGAGATCTCTCGCCAGGGAGGCGCTGCCGATGAACGCCCCACCCCAAGTCTTGATCGTCGACGATGAGGCCCTCATCAGACTGGACCTCGCCGTCATGCTCGCCGACGAGGGCTACCAGGTCGTGGGCCAAGCCGGTGACGGGCTCACCGCGGTCCGGCTCGCGGAGGAGCTGCGCCCGGACGTCGTGCTGATGGACATCAAGATGCCCATCATGGACGGTATCGAGGCCGCCGAACGGATCAACGCCGAACGGATCGCCCCGGTCGTCTTCGTCACCGCCTTCAGCAATCGGGACCTGCGCGAGCGTGCCGGACGAAGCGGCGCGTACGGCTACCTGGTCAAGCCGATCACCCGCAACGACCTGGTGCCGGCGATCGACATGGCTCTTTCCCGGTACGCGGAGCAGCGGGTCCGGGAGGAAATGGCCGGCAATCCCGCCGCACGGCAGGCCGTCGAGCGTGCCCAGGGATTCCTGATGGGCCGGTTCGGACTGTCCGAACCCGAGGCCCTGACCTGGATGCAGGACCAGGCGATCGACCGGCGGCTCGCCATGGCGGAAGTCGCCGAGCAGGTGCTGTCCGGGGGAATCGTGACGACCTCGTCCGCTCGGCCGGAACTGGTGGACCCGTTGTCCTCGTTCGAGGTCATCGCGGTCGAGGCCTATCTCGCCACCGATGACGAGCCGACCGCGCGGCGTGTCTTCGCCGCCCTGGACGAGGTGGCCCGGCTGCTGGGCTACCAGGACCCGGTCGAGGAGAGCCTGGAGCGGGGGTCGATCTGGCGGCGGGCCAAGGCGGCGCTCCGGTCCGGTCTGAGCTCCCGCGAGGTCCGGGAACGCCTGATCAAAGTCGAGCGTGCCCTGGAAGTGGTCGCGCTCGACGCCCGCCAGGCCGAGGTGGACGGCAAATTCGCCGAGGCGGTGTCCGTCCTCGTGGCCAGCCTGGCCGACGTGCCCGAGGCATGCCTTCGGGTCGGCTCGATTCTGCTGGTCAAGCACTACAACAACACAGGCCCGGTCTTGGTGACCCGCAATCTCTCACAACTGGAGATGCGGGCGCTGGAGCGCTACCCCGAGATCCAGGCACACCCGAAGACGACATTGGCCGCCCTCGCCACCGCGGTCGCCAGCCTGGAGATCGGCGAGGAGGAACCCGCCGGTCATTAGGCGATGGCTCAGGACCACCCCTCGCCGAGCCGGCTTCTCAGCCAGGGCAGCGCCGTACGGCCCTGCGCGGCCTGGAACGCCCGGAGGGTCGGCAGTCCGGGCGGCGCAGGCTGCCTGGCCTGGCGGACGAAGTAACCCGTCATCGCGGCGAGCACGGCGGTGACCGCGTCCGGGTCGGCCTCGGCGGCGAGGGGATGGCTCCGGAAGACGTGCTCGGGGTCCGGGCCGCCCTGCATGCGGACGCTGGGCAGGAGGCCGACCAGGTCGAACCACGGTGCGCCACAGGAGGCCCACGGCCAGTCGACCACGATCACTCGGTCGTCGGTCAGTAGGAGGTTGTCCGCGCGCAGGTCGCAGTGCAGCAGGGTGCTGCCCTCGGCGGCGTCTGACCAGCTGCTCTCCAGCTCGGCCAGGGCGTCCAGGCGCCGCGCCGCCCACGGGTCCAGGCCACTCAAGTCGTCGGTCCCGGAGTCGCGGGCCGCGACGAGTCGTCGCCATCCGCGGAAGACGTCCTCGTATCGGTCCGCGATCGCCGGCGCGTCGATCGGACAGGGCGTGAGCCCGGCGGCGAGGTCGGTGACCATGCTGAGCACGCGCGCCAGCTCGTCCTGGCGCCACGGCTCGGCGGGAAGACGGCCGTCGACATGCTCGAAGAGCAGGACCACCCAGCCTTCTTCTTCGAACGTGGCGATCAGGCGAGGGACGGGCGCGGTGCGCGGAAGCACGGCCGCGATCCGCGCTTCCTCGCGGTAGATCTCCACGGTCTCGGAGTTGCCCTGAGGATCGGCCGCCTTCACGAACGCCCGGCCTCCGTCGGCCAACGTGAGCGCCGCCGCGACCGCCGGGGAGAAGCCCGTGACCGCGCTGACCGCTTCGACGACATCCCCACCGAGGATGTCCTCCATGCGACGCCGTACCACCTCTGGGACGGACGCCCAGGAGATACGGACTCCCCGTGCCGGCGGAACTGCCTGCTCATCAACGGTCCGAGTCATCGCCACATTTTCCCAACGACCCACCGATCAGCGCGAACGGTTTTCACCTGCTCATCTCGTACGTGGCGGCCAGGACGCAGACGAGGGCAATGCAGGCGCGAAGAGGGTCGTCAAGTGCCCTCACGCTCGATGACGACCAGCGGGATCTCCCGGCCGGCGCGAGACTGGTACGTGTCGTAGAGCGGAAAGATCGCTGTCATCCGTTCCCACAGTCGCGGCTTCTCCTCCGCGGTGGCGAGACGGGCCCGCGCGGTGAACCTGTCGCTGCCGACCTGGACGGTGACCGCCGGGTTGGCGACCAGGTTGAGGTACCACGCGGGGTGGTGTGGCGACCCGCCGTTCGAGCCCACCAGCAGGTAGCGATCGCCGTCCTGCCCGTAGATCAACGCGGTGCGCCGGAGCATTCCCGACTTCCGGCCGCGGGTGGTCAGCAGGAGCGTCGGCCAGCCCTGGTACATGTGTCCGCTTTTGCCGTCGGTCTCGACGTAGGCCCGGACGTGCTCGGCCACCCACTTCGTTGGGCTGTCGAGCACTTCGTCCGATGGAGGTGCGGAAAGGCTGCGCAGCAAGCGGTATCGCCGGAATCCGCCGCTTCTGACCCCAGAAAAGTCGAGGACCCGCCGCCACTCGGGTGACGAGCCCACCGTTCCCTGGCCGGACCTTTCGATGGCGTCGCGATGCGCCTGTTCATCGGTCCACTCCGCGTAGTTGACCACCCTGGTGCCGTCCGTGCTCAGGTGAAAGTGACCGGAGATCCCGCCGGGAGGCGGCTCGGTCTCGGCGTCCAGCGCCTCGAAGACCGTGTCGACCCAGCGCCGTTGCCGCTCTGGATCGGGTCCGTCGAATTCGGCGCTGACGACGACGACGCACCCCGGGACGGATGGCTCGTCCTGCACCCTGCTGCGGTACAGCGAATACTCGACCGGCTCGGCGCCGGTGAGTCCGGCCAGGAACTCGCGGTCGGCTTCGCCGTACGTCCACTGCGTGTAGGTCAGCACCGTCTCGCCGTCAGTGCTGAGGAACGCGCTGTAGGAGAGCAGCCCCTTCGGCCAGGGCACATGCTCCAATTCGGCGATCTTCACCTGCTCTATGGGCGATTCGGCGATCAGGACGGTGCAGGCACTTGGCAGCGTGATGTCGGGCAACGTGTTCTGGCTGGCGGTCATCTCTCACCTCTGCGGCTCACGGATCCAGCGGCATGCGGGCACTCAGCGGCAGCGCGGTGCCGTACCGGGAAGTGTCGAACCTGAACAAAGGTTCAAGTCAAGCTAGTGTGATCCGCATGGCATCGCTACCGGCAGAGGCCACGGAGCTCACGATCGGCGAGGTGGCCGGCCACAGCGGAGTTCCGGCCTCGGCCCTGCGCTTCTACGAGCGCCAAGGGCTCATCCGAAGTCGGCGCACCGCCGGGAACCAGCGCCGCTACGGCCGCGAGACCCTTCGTCAGGTCGCCTTCATCCGTGCCTCACACCACCTCGGCATCCCCCTCACGATGATCCGCGACGTACTCGCCCTGCTGCCCGAGGAAGCGGCTCCGACCCGCGAGTTCTGGGTCAGGGCATCCGCGTGCTGGAATACCGAACTCAACGCCCGTATTGAGCGGCTGGAACGGATACGGGATCGATTCACCGAGTGCATCGGCTGCGGCTGCCTGTCGTTCGAGCAGTGTGCGCTGGTCAACCCAGGCGACAAGCTCGGCCAAGAAGGCCCGGGCCCGCGTCGCCTGTTCAGCCCCTAGGGAGCCGGTCAGGTAACCCGTCGCCGTGATCATGCAGGGTTTCCCGGGAAGCTCGGGGACGTGCGGCTCCCCGGATCGTGATCATGCATGGATTCCGCCGTACGCGGTCCGATCAGGGCCGACACCGTTTGTGATCATGTCCGTGGCTCCGAGGAACGGCAGCATGCGCTCGGCTTCGTCCGTCACCGCCCTCAGGTCGGCCGCCGCCAGTGACCTGAACGGGGTGAGACACAGGGTGGTGCCCTTGAGCGACCAGCTTCCGTGTACGAACCCGTCCACGAGGAAGGTCGGCAGCACCATCGCTCCGCCCGGCATCACCCGCTTGCGGTCGGAGTCGCTGATCACCCGGGTGCGGTCGGCGTGACCGAGCAGGAGGTTGTCGAAGGCGGGCAGGAACCGCACCGGGACGGGCATGCCGGGATCGGACGGCTCCGGCGACGACTCCAGATCGAACAGTTCCCTGCCCTCGGTGTCGTGGTAACAGCGCAGCTCACCACGCATGGCGTGAATAACCTCGCGCAGCCGGGTGAGCCCCGACCACGCCTGCACGTCCATGACCCCGGCGGGCCCGAACGCCGCCAGATAGCGGCGCACGAGTTCCTCGACCGGCGCCGGTTCCATGGGCGCGCCGAGCCAGTCCTCAGCGCGGGTGACCGAGATGGCGGCCCTGGTGCCCCAGCCGCCCCATTGCCCGGTCTCGGGCGTGTGGACCAGCGGTGTCCTGAGCTCCACCTCCCCGGCCAGGATCTTCCCATCGCGGCCGGGGTGGCGCGACGCCAGCATCCGGCCCAACTCCCGCCGCGGCAGCGTCCCAGCGGCCAGGATCTCCGTGCCGGCCGCCACGAGAGAGACACGGTGTCGAGACCCGCGCTCACCTTCGCGAAGTACGGCGAGCGCGCCGTACGGTCGAGAACCGGTTGGAGCGCCGGCCGCAGCCGGCGGAAGTCGTCGGCCACGGCGAGGTGCTGGGTGCTGCGCAGCAGCGCCGATCGGACCACCAGCCGCTTGTCCAGCAGCACGCTCAGGTGGGCCTGTGTGAACCCGTCGATCCTGCTCCACAGCCCGACATAGGGCCAGTTGGGCTCCTGGGCCTGCATGGCGACAAGGTGCCCGATGGCCTCCAGCGGAGTGCGGCCGGTGCGCTCCACGAGGAACTGCCGGTGCAGCAGTGCCCGGTTGAGCGCGCGCCGCGAGAGCCGGCTCGCGCGCGCCGCGAGAGCCGGCTCGCGCGCGCCGCACCGTCATGCCTTCCGGTGCCAGGCCGAGACGGCAGGTCCACCAGCCGGTTCTCGCGAGTGATCATTCCCTGTTCCCTTTCTCGGGGGCTGCGGGATCCACGCTAGAGAGGCTTCCGGTCACCTTCTGACCGGAATGCTGGTCAGCGTGACCCCACGTTCTTGAAGGCCGACCGCGCCACAGGTAGCCGGCCAGGGTCAGGCCGGCGCACCAGGCCAGAGCGATGATGCCGCTGTTGCCGATCGGAGTGCCCATCAGCAGTCCCGGCAGCGTCTCGATGAGCGGTGTGAAGGGCTGATACTCGGCGAACCAGCGCACCGGCCGGCAGTCCCGGAGACGGCCTTCGCACGTGAAGTCCGCCATCGGCGAGGTGCCCTGGACGTCCGAGCCGGCCGGCAGCTCGACGGTCACGTCGAGTGCCCCGCTCCGGCCGAACAGTGAGCGCTTCCTGGGCCCTTTGACCAGTGACTTTCCGCGCCTTCAGGGACCGGTCAGGCGACGCTCGCCACGGGTGGTGATGACGAACACCTGCCAGTTGTAGTAGCCGTAGTAATTCCTGATGTCCCGCTTCATCTGCCGAGCATGCAGTAGCACAGCGTCGACGTACGCCTGGGAGTGGTTGTAGGCGTACAGCGCACGCCGGTAGTCGCGCGGCGCCCCCGACGCGTGCAGATAGTTTGCCGCGGCAAGCAGGGCGTCCTTGGTGTCATGGACGTCACCACCCATCCCGTACGCGGCCCAGGTGCCCGGCATGAACTGCATGGGGCCCTGCGCGCCGGTATAGCTCGGCGACCTCACTCGGCCGAACTTGGTCTCGACGAACATCACCGCCGCCAGCACCTCCCACTCGACGCCGAACCGGCGCTCGGCCCGCCGGAAGTCGCCGAGCAGGACATCCGCGGGCTCAGGCGGCCGGACGCGGAACTTCACCGGTCCGCTGATGGGCCGGGCGAGGGAGAGCAGGTTGCGGACGGCCGTCACGTTGTCTCGCGCCTGCCCGGCCAGGTCCTTCGGCAACCTGTCGTAGGTGCGGGACGCGACCTCCGGGTTGCGGGCCAGGTATCGGTAGATGCGCTGCTCGTGCAGTGCCAGCAGGACCACCGGCTCAGGGGCGTTCGCCTTGGCGGGGCCTCCGTCGCGCACCCAGTCATCGACGGCACGTCGGAGCTGCGTGGCTGTGCCGGTCAGGGAGTCGGCCAGCCGCGGCGGGTCCTTGGGGATCGCCGCGTCCGGGGCGGGCAGGACGGGCGCCTGGCGGGAAGGCTCCTGATGGGAGGGCTCCTGATGGGAGGACTCCTTGGCCGAGGGAACCGCGGAGGGCGTCGCCGACGGCTCCGGCCCCCGTCGCGTCGCGGTCTGGCGGAGCGCACCCGGTGAGGCGGCGCCCTCCGAGCCGGCGCACCCCGAGATCAGGACAGTGAGACCGACGAGCGAGGCGGCCAGATGCCTCCCCGGCCGCCCGGCCGGCCGGTGGCGTTGTCCTGACCATGCGACCCCGGCATGCATATCCTTCATCGGTCCCAAACGTATGCCCAGCGGCGAGCTCTCAGGCTGTTTTCTCACTTCTCGCTGTGGCGCTCGGCCAAGAGACCAGGACTCGACCAAGAGATCAAGACTCGAGCGGGGCCTCGCGTCCGTGGGGGCGCGCCACCTGCGCCAGACGGTACGGCATCCGCAGGTCGGGCCGATCGAGCTGGACTTCGACGTGCTGACCGTTCCCGACCGGAGCAGCAGGTGGTGATCTTCACTGCCGCCCCCGGGGTCCCCGCCTACCAGTCCCTCCAGCTCCTGAAGGTCATCGGCACCCAGCGCATGACCGTCGACAGCTGACCGTACGCCACTTGATCCTTTCGCCCGGCAAGGCACGGACAGCTGTCAAACCGGAGTTCTGTCGGTGCCTGCGGGCACAATCGGCGCATGGAGAAACCGGAGATCGTTACAGCCGAGGAGTGGCAGCGGGCCCGCGATGAGCTGCTCAAGGCCGAGAAGGAAACCACCCGCGCGCTCGACGCGGTCGCCGCGCGACGCCGCCGCCTGCCGATGGTCAGGTTCGACAACGGGTACGTCTTCGACACCCCGGCTGGCCCCAAGACCCTGCTCGAACTGTTCGAGGATCGGGGACAACTGGTCGTCTACCAGTTCATGGACAATGGGCCGGACCACTACTGCCCGGGCTGCACCGGGTTCACCAACAACGTTCCCTCGGCCGGGCTGGCCCAGCTCGCCGACCGCGGGGTTACATGGGTGACCGTGTCCAACATGCCGCTCGCCCAGATCGAGGCGTACAAGGCTCGGATGGGATGGACGCTGCCGTTCGTGTCATCGCACGGCACCTCGTTCGCGGACGACTGCGGCGCCGGTGGCGGCTTCATGCTCAGTGTGTTCCTGCGCGACGGCGAAGACGTCTACCGTACGTACAACACCACCTCCCGCGGCGTTGACCGGCTCGTCTTCGTCAACAGCATCCTCGACCTGACCCCGTACGGCCGGCAGGAGGATTGGGAGGACTCTCCACCCGGCTGGCCCCAGCACCCCACCTACGGATAGGTGGGCCGCATGAGACGCGATTTCGCGTAGCACTCGTCGCCGCTCGATTCCAAGCGGCCCGCCGTCTGTGGAAGCTGAGCGAGTGCCTTATGGGCAGCGCGATGTCGGCGTAGGCATTTGGCCGCCCGGCCGGGGTTCCAAGACTGACGGAGGTTGTTGACACCTCGGGTCTCCGATCACGGCGCCTGGCGCGGTTCGCCGAACCATGGCGGCTGGCCGGGGTGGTGCCGGCGCTGTCCGGGCTGTTCGTCGCCGCCTTCTCCGGCGTGGGCAATGGCGGCGCGTTCGGGTCGGCAGCGACGGACGGCGGGAGGCGCTCGCCGTCGCGGGCATGATCGTGGCGGCGGTGCTGCTGGTGATATGGACCCCGCGGGGCGACTACGGGTACACCGGAGGATTGGCGGACGCCAGCTCTGCGGTCCTTGGCCTCCCTTGGCCATGTTGGCGGAGTGGTTGACCACTATCAGCTCGTTCACCCCAGGTCATAATTCCTGCTCACCCAAGCCGTTGAAGAGCCGGGCCTGCTGACGAACCGCCCGTGGAGCATGGCGTTCGACGATGAGACCCCGAGTGCTTCAGTGACACTGGACGAGGTGCAGCTTCCTCGGCACCTCGCGCGCTTGTCGGCGCGCTCCAAGGACCGGCGAACCTCGCTCGCCATCACCTAGGCAAAGCCCAGCAGCTTGTCTACTCTCCGCCCAGGAGACGCTCCGAGGCAGCGGTGACGAACGCGGATACGGCCAACTCGAATTCAGTCTCACGGATCTTGAGTTCATTCGCGTCGGGTGCGTGACGCAGCGCGTCTATGTGCGTGAACGCGGTATCGGCGATCGGTTCCGGCCTGCCCGACAGTAGCCGCAACCGAAAACGTGCCGTCTCGGCGAGAGCACCCAGGCGATCAGCGTCAGCGAGAAGCTGCTTGTGTGCGGCCGCATCCGAGCGGCTCAGCCATACGGCGACGATGGCGCGCTTGAGTTCGGTCAACGCAGCAGCGAATTCGCTGTAGGCGGCCACACGCTCCCGGCGTAGCCATTCCTGCCGAGCGCCTGCCTCGGCCCGCCTGGCGGTCCGCTGCTGGAACAGGTAGGTGCTGAAGGATCCGAAGAGAGTCCCGAGAACGGCGATCAAGCTTCCGAGGACAGTGCTCACCCGCACAAGTGGATCACACGCGCCATTAGAGGCCAAGGGGCGCCGGACCCAGCACGCGGCCGGCGAACCGAGCACACGCCGACCACGTAACTACTGAAATGCCGCCAAGGAGCCCGACGAGGGAAAGGCCGCTGGAGTTCGCCTCGGCCGAACGCTTCGTGTTCGCGAAGCCGCAACTCTCGATCAGCGGGACTATCCGGATCAGGTCCTCGCTGGTCAGATCCACCAACGTCAGGCCGGATCCGAAGGAATTCAGGAAGGCCGCTTCCGCATTGCTGCCCTGCCGCTTCTCAATCAGTTGGCAGACTTCGGTGACCACTGTCGCTGGAACGAGCAGCCGCCCCGGGGGTCTGGAGAAGCCGGGCGCACGCCTGATGGTGATTGTCGCGGCTGTTGACCGCTGCGACGAGGGGACCGGAGTCGATGACGATCACAAAGAGTGATTGTCCTCCGAGTTGAGGATCTCCTCTGCGCGTTCGGCGAAATCCGGCTCCGCTTCAAGCGTTCCGATGAACGGCAGGTCCCGGACCACTGGCTGTTCGTCCAGTTGGCCGCGGACGAGGCTGAGCAGGGGAGCCACCTTCTCCTCGGGCAGCCGATCCACGAGGTGGTGGAGCTCGTCACGCATCACGCTCATGTCCTAAGTCTAACTAGGGCGGTTCCGGATCAAGTAGCGAAAGTACACGCCGGGCCCGCCTACTCCTCTGAAGAGCTCGTCAGCCCTGTCGGGTACCGGGCCGAAGGGCCACCTGCGTTGACACCGGTGCCGCCTATGCCGCAGTAGCCATGACCCAGGACCGCGACCTGCCGCACGAGTGGGCATGGCTTATAGCGCAACGGCAGAACTGCCATGAGATGTGCGGCAGACTGGCCATGAGCTATCCGGCGAATCTGCCATGATAGATGCGGCAAATCTGCCACGCTCAGAGGTGGATCGCCATATCCTGAGCCGGTGGACACCGATGAGCTGACGGTCTTCCCCCGGCGTGCGGAAGCCATGGCTGTGGAAGCACTCGTCGACACCCGTGTCGTAGTGATCAATGGTGCCAGGCAGGTCGGCAAGAGCACCCTGGCCCAGGCGATCGTGCACAGGACGCCAGGATCACGGGAGATTTACCTGGATCAGGCGGCGGTACGCGCTGCGGCACGACAGGATCCTGACGGGATCGTCCACCACAACGGGCTCATACTCATCGACGAGGTCCAGCGCGTACCTGACCTCCTGCTCTCCATCAAACGCGAAGTGGATGCCGACCCTCGCCCAGGACGCTTCCTGCTGACCGGCTCGGCCCGACTACTCGGCCTACGAGATCTTCCCGACGCACTTCCTGGTCGATCCGAGACGATCGAACTCTGGCCGCTCTCCCAGGGGGAGATCGAGCGCAGCGCCGACGGATTCGTGGACGCGGCGTTCCAGAAGGGCCGTGACCTCGCAACTCCGAGATCCCGGCTCCGCAGAGCTGACTACCTTGACCGCGCACTGAGGGGCGGCTACCCGGAGGCGGTCCACCGTCCTACGCATCGGAGAAGGGCACGGTTCTTCGAGTCCTACATCTCCGATCTGATCAACCGAGACGTGAAACAGGTCTCCGATATCGAGCGACCCGCGGACATGCGGCGCCTGCTGAACGTCCTCTGTGGACGCATGGGCGGGCTGGCAGTGATCGACAACATCAGTCGTGACCTGGGACTTCCACGCAACACCGTGAAACGGTACGTCGATCTGCTCGACCTGGTTTATGTCATCAGGCGGATACCGGCATGGTCGTCCAACGCCACAACACGCGCGGTCGCGACCCCCAAGCTACTAATCGTGGACTCCGGACTGGGGGCACACCTGGCAGGTCTCACCCCAGCCCGAACTACAGGCATAACCGCCCCGGTGGGTCCCCTTCTAGAGAACTTCGCCCTCGGCGAGTTGGCTCGCCAATTGACGTGGGCCGAGGAGCCCGTACGCCTCTACCACTATCGTGACCGAGACAACGTCGAGGTGGACGGCATCCTGGAACGAGCATCCGGCGAAGTCGTCGGCATCGAGGTCAAGGCCGCCGAAACCGTACGCGCAGACGACTTCAAGGGACTCCAGCACTTGGCCCGCAAGCTCGGTGACCGCCTGATCGCCGGCTTCGTCCTCTACGCGGGTCAAGAAACGCTCCCATTCGGGGACCGAATGCGGGCCCTGCCACTGTCCGCGCTGTGGGAAGCGACCCCAGCCTCCTGACTGTCAATCAAGCAGCACGCCGAAGGGTCCGCGTTCCTCGACTCCATCGACAGCGGCGAGCTGGAGTTGATCCCTGTCGAGCCGAAGGGCATCACGCGTATCACGGAACTCATACGGCTGTACAAGGATCTCCCCTTGGGCGCAGTCGACGCATCCGTGATCGCGATCGCTGAGCGGCTCGGGCTGCCCGCGGTTGCGACTCTGGATCGTCGCCACTTCAGTATCGTGCGCCCCCGGCATGTCGCCGCCCTGCAACTGCTCCCATAACGGCTGCTGCCGAGGCCACAGAGCCGTTGAGGTCGCAGACCCCGATCACAATACACAAGAGCAGTTGCACAATAACATTTGTGCAATTAGGGTGAATGCGTGCCTGATCGTCCACTGCGCGAGATTCACGACTCGAAGGTCCTCGCCGCGATGTCCCATCCGCTACGCCGACGTCTGCTCGATGTCCTGCGTGTGGACGGCCCGTCCACGGTGTCGGTGCTTGCCGGCAAGACCGGGCAGGCTGTCGGCAACGTCAGCCATCACCTGAAGGTCCTCGCCGCCAGCGAACTCGTCGAAGAGGTACCCGAGCTCGCACGTGATCGCCGGGAACGCTGGTGGCGCGCGGTGTCGGGTCGACTCAATTGGTCGCCATCGGACTTTCCAGACGACCCCGTCGCCGAGGCCGCCGAGTCGCTGGTTCTGGACCGACAGGCGGCCCTGGCCAGACAGTGGTTCGCCGAGCGCGATGGCTACCCGGAGCCGTGGCGGCGAGCGGCGTTCACGGCTGACCACTGGGCGCGGCTGTCGGTCGCCGAGCTCGCCGAGTTGGAGGAGCAGATTCTCGCCTTGCTCGCCTCGCTGGCCGACCGGGAGATCCCCGAGGACGGCCAGGAGCGCAAGCTTGTCTTCCTCACCGTCCGCGCCGTTCCGGGGCGTCCGTGACCGCAGCGATCTCATCGCGGGTCGTGCAGGGTGGCCTGCTGCGGATGCGGGACTTCCGGCTGCTGTGGGCCGGCGAGACCACCAGCATGCTCGGCAGTTCGGTGGCCGGCGTGGCTCTGCCGCTGGTCGCCGTGGTCACCCTGCACGCGAGCACATTCACCGTCGGGCTGCTCACCGCGGCCGCCTGGCTGCCGTGGCTGCTGGTCGGACTGCCCGCCGGCGCATGGGTGGACCGACTGCCGAAACGACCGATGATGCTGGTGTGCAACACCGTGTCAATGGTGGTGTTCGCGAGCGTGCCAATCGCGGCCTGGCTAGGCGCGCTCACGATGACACACCTGCTCGTGGTGGCCACGATGGGCGGTTCCGCGAGGGTGTTCTTCAGCCTCGCCTATCGGGCCTACCTGCCGACCCTGGTCGAGGGGGATCGGCTCCTGGAAGCCAATACCAAGCTCCAGGGCAGCGAATCGACCGCGCAGATCGCCGGCCCCGGGTTGGCAGGGCTGCTCGTGCAAGCGTTCGGCGCGGTAAGCGGCGTACTGGCGGATGCGATCAGCTTCGGGATCGCCGTGCTGTGCCTCCGCTCCGTTCACACCAGGGAGACGCGCCGGGACAGCACGGCGAAACGGCCATTGCTCGCAGAGATTCATGAAGGGCTACGGTTCGTGGTAAGCGACCCGTACCTGCGTACGCTCACCACTTTCAGCGCGATGTCGAACATCGCGTTGATGGGCTACAAGTCGATCCAGGTCGTGTTTCTCGCCCGGGATCTCGGTGCCGGGGCGGGACAGGTAGGCGTCGTGCTGGCGTTGGCCAGCGCGGGCGGCCTGTTCGGCGCGTCGCTGGCGGGCCGCATCGCCACACGGTTCGGGACGGCACGGGGATTTCTGCTGTGCGAGGCGTTCGCGGCGCCGATGATGCTGCTCGGGCCGATCAGCAGTGGCGGCGCCGGCCTGACGTTCTTCGCCGCCGCGGGCTTCGGCACCGGCGCCGGTGTCGTCGCCTCGAACATCCTGACCAGCACCTTCCGCCAGCACTACTGCCCGGCCGACCTGTTCGGGCGGATCACCGCCAGCACCTCGGCTCTGAACTACGGCGCGATCCCCCTCGGCGGGCTGCTGGGCGGCACGCTAGGCGAGGCCATCGGCGCCCGCGGGACGCTGTGGCTGATGGCGGCCACCCAACTCCTCTCAGTCGCGATCCTGCTGCTCAGCCCAATCCGCCCCAAGCGCGACTTCCCCACCCGCATGCCCATGCGACAACGGTGACCATCGCGGGAGCCGCGCCACGTCGATCTCATGCCCTTTGTCGCCCTACAACTCACAGCCTCCGAATCGGAGGCTGTGAGTCCCGATCAACACTCGGAAGACGAGACGCTGGGGGTCCGGGGGCCCGTGGTCCGAGGAGTGTGAGCCGTACAAGCGCGATCTCGAGGATTACTCCTCCGTGGGAACCAGGCCCCGTCTGGCAGGCGCCCCACTCAGATGAGTCACCTAGCTTGACGTTGGTGCCGCCTATGCCGCAGTAGCCGTTGGGGACCTTGTAGAGGTACTGCTGGTGGTAGCGGTCCACTTCGGGCAATAAGTCATGTCCGCCGCCATGTCCACGGCGCATGGGCGAGCTAACCGGCCCGAAGGGCTGCGACCGACTCAACGAGGTCGGCCCTTTCCGGAGCGTCGAGCACGTCGTCCACGGTCTCCGGGGGGTTGAGCCGTGAGTCCGCGATCTGCTGAACGCAGGCCCACACGGTGCGTCCGTCGAGATCAATCTGGTCCAACACGAAGTCGTCGGGAGACTTCGCCTCGATGTCCCAAGGCGTCAAGTGCTCGGGAGGAAAGTCCCTAAGGTTAGACGTGACGATCACTTGCGCCCTCACCTTGATCGCCGCCGCAAGCACGTGCCGGTCATCCGCGTCCGGTAGCTTCAACCCGTCGACAAGAGGCTCGTACCCCTCGATCAGGCAGTCTCGGACAGCCGAGTTCATGAGCAGGCGAAGCTTGCCCAGCTTCTCGGCAGGGATGTCCGGACGATTGGCGGCGAGGTTGCGCTGCATTTCATCGAGGATCCCGTTGGTCCATTTGGCCTGGAGCCGTCCCGTCATGGCCAGGCGGATGAGCAGATCTCGGAGCGTGTTGCCGTAGAGCACGTTCGCGTCGTACACCACCACAAAGCCCATGCTCAGATACCCAACTCCTGGCCGAGCGCGGCTAGATCGTCCGCAGCCGTACGGCGCTTGGCGTCATCACGACGCTTGTATTCCTGAAGGTCCTCGTATGTGACACGCCGGTGCTTGCCGACCAGCCGAAAGGGGATCGCCCCCTCCTCTAGCAGCTTGATCAAATATGGACGTGAGACGTTCAGCATGTCCGCTGCTTCTTGCGTCGTGACCTCGGCATGAGACGGTACGACCGTTACCCCTCGCCCCTCAGCCGCCTGGGCAAGGATGAAGGCCAGGAGACTCACGGCTTCGCGAGGCAAGATCAAGGGGTCCTCGCTGCCGTGCTCGCCGGTCGCTCGAATGGTTGACTGCTCGGGATACCGCATGAGGTAGTCCTTGATCCGGCGCACGGCGCGACCAGCCATCTCGGCGTCGATGCTTCCAGGCCGAACACGCTTGGCCTGCACTTCAGTCATGGCGAAACCTCCTTCTCGCAGTATCCGCAACAGACGCAATAAACGCAACCAGACGTCTGAAGATCGGTAACGCAGGATGATGTCCTGACGAAAGTCAGGGATGGGCCATGTCCTTCGGGTCCCGTGACAAGAGCACGCGATACCTAGCGTGGCCGTCGTCAACAGACGACGGGAGCGTGCTGTGCGCAAGAGCGCGAGACGATGGCTGGGCGTGGCGGCGTCCGCCGGGCTGATGGTGCTGTCAGCGGCGGACCCGGGGTTCGCAGCGACGGTGCCGGAAAAAGCGGCTGTGGAGCGGGTGGTGGCGGGCTTCGCCGGCCGGGCGGGTACGGCCATGACTCGGCCGGCGCCGCGGTGACGGCGACCACGCCGATGCCGGTGGCGTCGGTCAGCAAGTCGTTCACAGCGCTCGCCGTCATGCAACTGGCCGAGGCAGGGAAGGTGGTGCTGGACGCACCGGTGCGCGACTACCTGCCAGATTTCCGGATCAACGACCCACGCGGGACGCGAATCACGGTACGCGAACTGCTGAACCAGACCTCTGGGATCACCGATCGCACACTTCCGGAGAAGAGCCTGCCGCAGCCGCGAACGCCTACGGACGCCGTGACGCGTGCGCGCGAGGCGACGCTGGCCGCCGAGCCCGGCACGAAGCACTACTACACCAACACGAACTACCACCTCGCCGCCCGGCTGGTGGAGGTCATCACCGGCGAGCCGTTCGCGGACTATATGCGGCGTCACGTGTTCGAGCCGATCGGCATGCGCACGACCATCACGATCAACCAGACTCCACGCGATCTTCCGAACACCGTGCGTAAGGGATATATCTACACCTACGGCATGTCGATTCCCGCCACTGAGCCGACCCGGTTCGTCAACGGCTCCGACGGCGTGATCACCACTGCTGGGGACATGGCCCAATGGCTGATCATGCAGGCCAACGGGGGCCTGGCCGCGAACGGGACCCGCCTGGTGTCCGCCGCGAGCGTCACAGCCATGCACACCTCTTCTGACCGGCGGTGGACGTACGGCATGGGCTGGGACACCGATCAAAAGGGCCGGGTCAACCACAATGGCATCTGGTTCACCTACACCGCCGACCAACTCCTGCTTCCCGGCGGCTACGGCATCGCGGTCGTCGGCAACAGCGGCATCGGCCTCGGCAACGAGGGAATCGGCGCGCTGACGGACGAGCTGCTCACCCTCGGGACCGGCGGCGTGCCACAAGCGGGCGCCCCGGTGCGACTTGTCGTCGACCTGCTGCTGGCCGGCCTCACCCTGCTGAGCGTGTTCCTCGGCGTCCGCAACCTGCGGCGCACGCGGGCCTGGGCCGCCCGGCTCGCCGCCCGACCGTCGTGGCGGCTCACCTTGCGGCTGGCGCCCCGGCTCGTTCCCCTCGTTGTGCTGCTGACCAGCCTTCCCGGCCTGCTCGGTCAACTCGTCGGAGGCGGGCGGGACATCACCTTCATCCAGCTGTGCTACTACTCGGTGGCGCTGGTCGCCTGGTCGGCGGTCGCGACCGTGATGAATGCCGGCGTGCTGGCCGCCCACGTCGCCGCGCTGGTCCGCCTGCGCCGCTCAGCCGTGGCTCCCCCTGTACCGGACGGATCCGCCCCGCTCGCCACGAGATAGCGTCGGCGCTGTGATGAACGACGGCCGCGGGTGGCTGACCAGCTGGCCCGTACCACCATGGGCGCGGGGCGTGCTCGCGATACTGCTGATCGTCATCATCGTATCCTCTGCCGAGCTGCCCGCGTGGGCGTGGGCGGGTGCCCTGTCGGCGCTCGTCGTGGCCACGGCACTCGTCGCGTCGTTCCCGGTCGTCTCACTGGGGGTGTGCGCCGCGACGAGCGCCGCGACGGCGCTGGGCATGACCGACGCAGTCCCGGTGTGGAGCAGCGCCGCCACAGGGGTGATCTTCGTGGTCAGCCTGCTGGCCGGCCGGCGGATGCCTCGGCCAGCCCCCGCGCTGGGCGTGTTCGCGGCGGGGGGCGCGCTGAATCTCCCGCTCTCCCTGGTCGCGGGTGACACGAAGATCGTCCGGTGACGGCCACCGCGCCTCCCCCTGGAGGGCGTGTCCACCTCGCCTGCACTGTCGAGAGTCCACGTCGATGGCCCCGCACCGACGCCGCTGTTCGGGAAATCCCATTCTCCGCCCGGGACGAAGGTCGGGTTTCCCGAACAGCGAGAAAGACTGGAGAGACCATCGAGGCGAGGTCGCAGCCTCAGAACGAGGCTGAACTTCTCTCGGCCGGGATGGCTGTGCTGAACGACCGGTTGCCGACGCTGGTCTACGCCTCACCGGTGGTCAGGCCGACGGGGCACGCGACGCCCGTTCCGCCGATGCCGCAGTAGCCGTTGGGGTTCTTGTAGAGGTACTGCTGGTGATAATCCTCCGCAAAGTAGAACTCGCGGGCGGGGGCGATCTCGGTGGTGATCTCGCCGTACGCCGCCTTGGTCAGCACGTCCTGGTACGCCTCCTTGGACGCCAGGGCGGCCTTCTCCTGCTGCGGCCCGTGGGTGTAGATGGCCGAGCGATACTGCGTGCCGACGTCGTTGCCCTGCCGCATGCCCTGCGTGGGGTCGTGCGCCTCCCAGAAGACCTTGAGGAGTTCCTCATAGGACACCTGGGTCGGGTCGAACACCACCCGGACGACCTCGGTGTGCCCGGTCATGCCCGTACACACCTCCTCGTAAGTCGGGTTGGGGGTGTACCCGCCCGCGTAGCCCACCGCCGTGGACACGACGCCCGGCGTCTGCCAGAACTTCCGCTCGGCTCCCCAGAAGCAGCCCAGCCCGAAGTCGGCGATCTCCGTCCCCTCGGGGTACGGCGGCGCCAGCGGCGCCCCCAGGACCATGTGGCGGGTGGCCACCGGCATCACCTCGGAACGGCCCGGCAGCGCCTCCGAGGGGTCCACCATCGATGTCTTGTTCCGGCCGAAGAGCCAGCCCATCTCGAACCTCCATCCGCTCTGACAGACCCAACCAGATGCCGAGGCTCGTTGTTCCTTCAAGTGCGCCTTCCGTAAGAATCTCTTAACATCCAAGCCAAGCACTACTTATTTGAGTTAAATACCGGTAAGCAGTCACAATGGGCTTCATGCCTGAAACGCGCCGTGGAGCCCTGTACGGCATCGCCGCCTACACCATGTGGGGCCTGTTCCCCCTCTACTGGCCGTTGCTCAAGCCGTCCGGGGCAGTGGAGATCCTCGCCCATCGGATGGTGTGGTCGCTCGTCGCCGTCGTCGTGATCCTGGCTTTAAGGCGCCACTGGTCGTGGTATCGCACGCTGACCCGTCGCCAACTGCTCCTCCTCACCCTCGCGGCGATCACCGTCTCGATCAACTGGGGCACCTACATCTACGCGGTCAACAGCGGCCATGTCGTGGAGAGCGCGCTGGGCTACTTCATCAACCCGCTGGTCAGCGTGCTGTTCGGCGTCGTCATTCTCCGTGAGCGGCTGCGCCCGTGGCAGTGGGTCGCCGTCGGCCTCGGCGCGGCGGCCGTGCTCATCCTGACCCTCGACTACGGCCGTCTCCCCTGGATCGCCCTGGTCCTGGCGTTCAGCTTCGGGACGTACGGCCTGGTCAAGAAGACGGCGCAGGTCGGCAGCGCCGAAAGCCTCACCGTCGAGACCCTCGTGCTCCTGGTGCCCGCGCTGGCCTACCTCCTCGTCATCCAGGCGAACGGCACGGCGACCTTCGGCCACCACGGCGTGGGACACGCCCTGTTGCTGGCCGGCTCCGGGATCGTGACCGCCGTGCCGCTGCTGTGTTTCACGGCGTCGGCGCTCCGGGTGCCGCTCACGATCATCGGCCTGCTCCAGTACATCGCCCCGACCCTGCAGTTCCTCTGCGGGCTCCTGATCTTCCACGAGACCATGCCGGCGAGCAGGTGGATCGGCTTCGCGGTCGTCTGGCTCGCGCTGAGCGTGTTCACCTACGACAGCCTGCGCGCCGCGCGCGCCTCCCGTCGCGAGGCTCGCAGGACTCCCACCCTCGAAGCCGCCTAGAAACGTCTACTCCCCCAGGAGTACGGCTTTCGCCGCCCCGGGACCGACGACTGCCGTGCGGTACGCCGCGAGGATCGGCGGCATGACAAAGCATTTTCGCTTCGGGATCGTGGCGGCGCTCGCACCGGACGCCGAGGCGTGGACGGGCCTGGCGCGGCGGACCGAGAACCTCGGCTACTCGGCCCTGCTCGTCCCGGACATGCTGGCTACACTTCCCCCGCTTCTCGCCCTCACCGCGGCGGCGACCGCGACGACCCGTCTCCGCCTGGGCACGTTCGTGCTCGCCGCGCCGTACCGCAACCCGTCCCAGCTCGCCTGGGAGCTCGCGGGCCTCGACTTCCTGTCCGGCGGGCGGCTGGAGGTGGGCGTCGGCGCGGGCCGCCCCGACGCCCGCGCGGACGCCGCAGCCCTCGGCGTGCCGTACGGCACGGCGGTCGAACGCATCGCGCAGGTGGAGGCGGTGATCGCCAAGACCAGGGCGGCGTTCGGCGAGGCCAGGGCGACGTCCAGCGAGCCCGGGCGGTTCGGCCAGGCCGTGCAGCGGCAGGGGCCGAAGTTCCTCGTGGCCGGGGCGGGCGAGCGGATGATGGCGCTGGCCGCCAGGGAGGCCGACATCGTGGCCCTGGCCGCCCCGCCGACCAGCACGGACGACGACCTGCGGCGGCCGATCGCCGCCCTGCGGGACCGGGCGGGGACGCGGTTCGACGAGATCGAGCTGTCCCTGAACCTCCTGCAGGTGGGCTCCGAGCCCGCACCCTGGGTGCCGGCGGGATACGAGGCGCCCACTCCTGGCGTGGTCGCCGTGCTCGACGGCTCGCCGCGGGAGATGGCCGACGTGCTGCTGCGCCGCCGCGACGAGCTCGGCATCTCCTACGTCACCGTCAACGGCTTCTACGCCGAGGCCCTCGCGCCCGTGGTCGAGCTCCTGAGCGGTTGCTGACGCTCACCCAGGGGGCCGTGGAGGTCAGCCGGAGCGTTCGACCACGTAGTCGCACAGGGCGGACAGAGCGGTCCTCGCCGGGATGTCGGGAAGGGTGGCGAGGGCGGCCTTGGCCCGGTCGATCCACCTGGTCAGCTCCTGCCGAGCCTGGACCATCGCCTGGTTGGCCCGCAGGAGGGACAGCGTCTCCTCGACGTCCTCCTCGGCCACCGGGCCGGACAGCAGGGTGCGCAGGCGACCGTCAGCCGGGTCCTGGGAGGCGAGGGCGTAGAGAACGGGCAGCGTGCGGACGCCCTCCCGGAGGTCGGTCCCGGGCGTCTTGCCCGACTCGGCCGTCACCGCCGCCACGTCGATGAGGTCGTCGCCGAGCTGCCAGGCCACGCCGATGGCCTCGCAGGCGTCGGTCAGCCGGTCGACGATCTCGGGCGGCGCGCCGGCGAGCATCGCCCCGAACCGGCCGGAGGTGGCGATGAGCGAGCCCGTCTTGTCCGCGAGCACCTGGATGTAGTGCGCGACGGCGTCGGCGCCGTCGGCGGGTCCGACGGTCTCCCTGATCTGCCCGCGCACCAGCCGGGAGAACGTGCGGGCCTGGATCCGGATGAGCTCGGCCCCGAGGTCGGCCAGCAGCTCCGACGCCTGGGCGAAGAGGTAGTCGCCGGTCAGGATGGCCACGGTGTTGTCCCACCGGGCGTTGGCCGAGGGCGAGCCGCGGCGCACGGGCGCCTCGTCCATCACGTCGTCGTGGTACAGCGTCGCCAGGTGGGTCAGCTCGATGACGACGGCCCCGGGCACGATGCCCGGGGCGTCGGGGTTGCCGAACTGCGCGGCCAGAAGCACGAGCATCGCCCGGAAGCGCTTGCCGCCGGCCTCAATGAGGTGCCTGGACGCCTCCGTGACGAAGGCGTCCTCGCTCTCGACGGACGAGCGGAGCAGCTTCTCCACCGCCGCCAGACCGTTCGCCAGGTCCTCGGCCAGCTGCTCGTCGACCAGAGGAATGTCCACAACGGGCGGCGCGGCCATAAGGCGAGGCTCCTAACGAACGAACAGCGATTGAGCAGCCGAGTGCGCCAGATCAAGCACAGGCTGCGGGTAAACACCCAGAACTACCGTAGCCAATACGGCGAAGCCGACCACAGCCGCGGTCCCCCAGGAGGGCAGCACGATCGACGGTCCGTCGGCCGCGGGGTCGCTGAAGAACATCAGCACGATGACCCGGACGTAGAAGAACGCGGCCACGGCGGAGGCCACCACACCGACGATGACCAGTGGCAGCGCGCCACCGGACACGGCGGCCTGGAACACCGCGTACTTCCCGAAGAAACCGCTGGTCAGCGGGATTCCGGCGAAGGCCAGCAAGAAGAACGCGAAGATGCCGGCCAGAAGAGGCGAGCGCTTGCCGAGCCCGGCCCAGCGGGACAGGTGCCACGCCTCGCCGCCCGCGTCGCGGACCATCGTGACGACGGCGAACGCGCCGACCGTGGTCAAGCCGTAGGCCACGAGGTAGAACAGGATTCCCGACAGCGCCGACGCGTTCTGCGCCGCCGCCTTACCGGTCGCGATGACGCCGACCAGCAGGAAGCCGCCGTGGGCGATCGAGGAGTAGGCCAGCATCCGCTTGATGTCGGTCTGCGTGATGGCGAGGACCGCGCCGACCACCATCGTCAGAATCGCCACACCGTACAGAACCGGGCGCCAGTCCCAGTCGAGACCGCCCAGCCCGACCCAGAACACCCGGACGAGCGCCCCGAAGGCGGCGACCAGGGTTCCGGACGCCATCAGCGCCGTGATCGGGGTCGGCGAGCCCTGGTAGACGTCGGGCTTCCATGCCTGGAACGGCGCGGCACCGATCTTGAAGAACAGGCCGACGCCGAGCATCGCCGCGCCGATGTAGAGCAGCGTGTCCTGACCGCCGACCGCGCCGATCGCTGTGCTGATCTTCGCCAGGTCGATCGACCCGGCGTAGCCGTACAGCAGGGCCGTGCCGTACAGGAAGAAGGCGGAGGAGAAGGCGCCGAGCAGGAAGTACTTGACGGCGGCCTCCTGCGAGAGCAGGCGGCGGCGGCGCGCCAGGCCGCACAGCAGGTAGAGCGGCAGCGACATGACCTCGAGGGCCACGAACGCGACCAGCAGGTCGTTGGCGGCCGGGAACAGCAGCATGCCGCCGACGGCGAACAGCACGAGCGGGTAGAGCTCGGTGTGCGCGGCCCCCTCGTGCAGGGCCTGCTCCTCCTCGGCCGATCCCGGTACGGCTGACGCCGCGGCCACGAAGTGGTCCTCGCCCTTGATGAGCAGGACACTCGCGAAGGCGAGCACCAGGATGGTGCCCCAGATGAACAGCGCCGGCCCGTCCACGGCCACGGCGCCCATCGCGGCCGCCTTGGTCGGGATGCCCTTGACCACCGCCTGCCAGATGGTCAGCGCGAACGCGCCCGCCAGCGACAGGAGGGTGAGCGGCACGTGGATCGCCGAGCGCAGGTAGCGCGGGGCGAAGGCCTCCACGAGCACGCCCACGATCGCCGCGCCGAAGACGACCAGCATCGGCGCCAGCAGAGCGTACTCAATGGTCGGCGCTTGAATGGTGCCGTTCACTGGCCCTCCTTGGCAACGGGTACGGCGGGCGCCGGATCGGTGACGGAGACGCTGGACAGTGTGTCCTTCACCGCGGGATGGATGACGTCGAGCAGCGGCTTGGGATAGAAGCCGAAGACGAGGAGCAGCGCGATAAGCGGCGTGACGACCCACTTCTCACGGGCGTTGAGGTCGGGCAGGGTCTTCACCGATTCGGCGGTCGGCCCGTTCATGGTCCGCTGGTACATCCACAGGATGTAGATGGCCGCCAGGATGACGCCGGTCGCGGCGATGACGGCGAACACGAGGTGCTTCTCGTAGGTGCCGGCCAGGACCATGAACTCGCTCACGAACGTGCTGAGCCCGGGGAGCGAGAGGCTGGACAGGCCCGCGACCAGGAACGTCCCGGCGAGCACCGGGGCGACCTTCTGGACGCCGCCGTAGTCGGCGATGTACTGCGAGCCCCGGCGGTTGATCAGGAAGCCGGCGATCAGGAACAGCGCGCCGGTCGAGAAGCCGTGGTTGACCATGTAGAGCGTCGCGCCGGCGCCGGCGTTCGTCGTCATGGCGAACACGCCCATCGCGATGAACCCGAAGTGCGAGACCGACGTGTAGGCGATGAGCCGCTTCATGTCGGTCTGCCCGATGGCCACGATCGCGCCGTAGACGATGCCGATCACCGACAGCGTGATGACCAGCGGCGTGAAGAACTTCGCGGCCTCGGGGAACAGTTCGAGGCAGAAGCGCAGCATGCCGTACGTGCCGACCTTGTCGAGCACGCCCACCAGCAGTACGGCGGCGCCGGCCGGCGCCTGGGCCGCCGCGTCGGGCAGCCAGGTGTGGAACGGCCACAGCGGAGCCTTGATCGCGAAGGCGATGAAGAAGCCGAGGAACAGCCACTTCTGCGTCGTCACGTCCTGGATGGTCCCGACGAGGTCGGAGAACATGAACGTGCCCTTGCCGGCGATCGAGTAGAGCGCGATCACGGCTACGAGCATGAGAAGCCCGCCGAACAGCGAGTACAGCAGGAACTTGACGGCCGCGTAGGACCGCTGGGCCCCGCCGTACGACCCGATCATGAAGTACATCGGGATCAGCATGGCTTCGAAGAAGACGTAGAAGAGGAAGACGTCGGTCGCCGCGAAGACGCCGATCATCATCGCCTCGAGCACCAGGATCAGCGAGAAGTACGTCCGGACGGACCGCTTGCCGGCCTCGGCGTCATGCCAGGAGGCCAGCACGACGATCGGCACGAGCACGGCCGACAGCAGGATCAGCACCAGCGCGATGCCGTCGACGGCCACGCCGTAGTGGACTCCGAACGCGGGGATCCAGTTGTAGGTCTCCGCGAACTGGAACTTGTCGCCGTTCGGGCTGAACTGGACCGCCATCGCGACGGTCAGCGCCAGCACCACCAGCGACACCGCGAGGGTGAACTGCTTGGCGAGCTTGTCGTTCCGCACGAGGGTCACGCCCAGCGCGCCCAGTACGGACACGCCCATCAGGGTGGAAAGCCAGGGCATCACAGGTTCCCTACGACGAACCAGGCACCGACCAGGAGGGCGGCGCCGACGAATATCGACAGCGCGTACGAGCGGACGAATCCGGTCTGGATCCTGCGCAACCGGCCGGACGAGCCACCGATGCCCGCGGCGAGGCCGTTGACCACGCCGTCGATCCCGCGGTTGTCGAAGAACACCGCGAGCCGGGTGAGCCACTGGCCGGGCCGCATGAACAGGGCCTCGTTGAGCGCATCGCCGTACAGGTCACGGCGGGCGAACGCGGTGAGGAACGAGCCGCGCGGGGCGACCGCGGGCACCTCGGCCGCGCCGTACCGGAACCAGGCGAACGCCGCGCCGACCGCGACGAGCGCGAGCGTGACGAGACCGGTGAGGCTGAACGGATTGAACTCCGGCAGATGCTCCGGAAGCCCGACGGCGGGCGACAGGAAGGTCATGAACCGGTTGCCCACGATCAGGAACCCACCCAGGAAGATGGCGCCGACCGACAGGATGATCAGCGGCCAGGTCATGACGGCCGGAGACTCGTGCGGGTGGGCGTCACCCTCCCAGCGCTTCGCGCCGAAGAAAGTCATGAACACCAGGCGCGACATGTAGAAGCCGGTGATGCCCGCGCCCAGGACGGCGAGCCAGCCCAGAATGGCGTTGTGCTCCATCGCGGTCTCGATGATGCCGTCCTTGGTGAAGTAACCGGACAGCAGCGGGAACCCGATGATCGCCAGATAGCCGATGAGGAAGGTGGCGAACGTGACCGGCATGGCCTTCCGGAGCGCACCGTACTTCCGCATGTTCACCTCGTCGTTCATGGCGTGCATGACCGATCCGGCGCCGAGGAAGAGGTCGGCCTTGAAGAAGCCGTGGGTGATGAGGTGGGCGATCGCGAAGGCGTACCCGGCCGGGCCGATGCCCGCCGCCAGCACCATGTAGCCGATCTGCGACATCGTGGACCCGGCGAGGGCCTTCTTGATGTCGTCCTTGGCGGTACCGATGATCGCACCGGCGAGCAGCGTGGCCACGCCGACGATCGTCACGACGAGCTGGGCCGTCTCGGCGGCCTGGAAGATGACGCCGGACCGGACGATGAGGTAGACACCGGCGGTGACCATGGTCGCGGCGTGGATGAGGGCCGAGACCGGAGTCGGGCCCTCCATCGCGTCCAGGAGCCAGGACTGCAGCGGGAGCTGGGCCGACTTGCCGCAGGCGCCGACGAGCAGCAGCAGCCCGATCGCCGTCAGCGTGCCCTGCGACGCGCCGTGGGCCGCGGGGAACACCTTGGCGAACTCCAGCGAGTGGAACGTCGCGAAGATCGTGAAGATGCCGATCAGCAGGCCGAAGTCGCCGACCCGGTTGACGATGAACGCCTTCTTGGCCGCCGTCGCCGCCGAGGGCTTGTGCTGCCAGAACCCGATCAGCAGGTACGACGCGAGGCCGACGCCCTCCCAGCCGACGAACAGGGCGACGTAGTTGTCGGCCAGCACCAGCAGGAGCATGGCCGCGACGAACAGGTTCAGGTAGGCGAAGAACCGCCGCCTGCCCGGGTCGTGGGCCATGTAGCCGATCGAGTAGATGTGGATCAGCGACCCGACGCCGGTGATCAGCAGGCAGAACGAGATCGACAGCGGGTCGACCAGCAGCCCCACCTTGGTGGCCATGCCGGGAATGAAGTCGTAGAGCGCGATCCCTCTGCGGCGCTCGCCCGGCGTGAAGCCCAGCAACTGGACGAAGGCGAGGACGGCCACGACGAAGGACGCGAGCGCCGTGACGACGCCCAGCAGGTGGCCGAACCTGTCGGTCTTCCTCCCGCCCAGCAGGAGGACCGCCGCCCCCACCAGGGGCAGGGCGATCATCAGCCAGGCGGCCCCGATCGCACCACCGGAGTGCTGGATGAACGGCGCGATCTCAGAAGTCGGCATGAGATCGCCTTGCAACACAGCGGGTTCCACGGCCACCTCTTAGTACTTCAGCAGGCTGGCGTCGTCGACGGACGCGGACCTGCGGGTTCGGAAGATCGTCACGATGATGGCCAGGCCGATGACGACCTCGGCGGCGGCCACGATCATCACGAAGAACGCGATGACCTGGCCGTCGAGGTTGCCGTTCTGCCGGGCGAAGGTGACGAACGCCAGGTTGCAGGCGTTGAGCATGAGCTCGACGCACATGAAGACCACGATTGCGTTGCGCCGTACCAGCACGCCGACGCCGCCGATCGCGAACAGCAGCGCGGAAAGAACCAGGTAGTGAGTGGTCACTTGCCCTCCTCCTCCTGCTGAAGGATCCGCGCGACCTCGGGGGCCAGCGTCCCCTCCTCGGCCTCGTACCGGGCGATGAACCGGTTGACCGACAACGGCGAGACCGTGCCGTCCGGCAGCAGCGCCGGCATGTCGATGGCGTTGTGCCGGGCGTAGGTGCCGGGGCCTGGCAGCGGGGCCGGATTCTTGCCGTGCCGGCCGAACTCGACGAAGCGGGCCCGGGACAGGTCCCTCTGGGTCGGCTTGGGCTCGGTGCGCTCGCGGTGCGCCAGCACCATCGCACCGAGCGCGGCAGTGATCAGCAGCGCCGAGGTGACCTCGAAGGCGAAGACGTGTCGCGTGAAGATCAGCTCGGCGAGCGAGGGCACGTTGCCGGCCTGGTTCGCCGTCGCCAGCCCCTTGGGAGCCGACATCACCGTGTTGCCGATGCCGAGCCCGAGCAGGGTGGCGAAGCCGAGCCCCGCCACGATGGCCCAGAACCGCTGTCCCCTGATGGTCTCGACGAGCGAGTCCGACGAGTCCACGCCCACGAGCATGAGCACGAACAGGAACAGCATCATGACGGCGCCGGTGTAGACGATGATCTGCACGGCCGCCAGGAACGGAGCGTCCTGCACGGCGTACAGCACCGCCAGCGAGAGCATGACGACGCCCAGCATCAGGGCGGAGTAGACCGCCCTGCGGCTGAAGACGAGCCCGAGCGCGGCGATCACGGACACGACCGCCAGCACCCAGAACGTGATGGACTCACCCATTGCTGCGACCCAACCGGTAGTAGTCCTCCTCGGTGTCGCCGAGGCGCATCGGGTGGGGCGGCAGTTCCATGCCCGGCCCGAGCGGCGCGAGGAGCATCTCCTTGGTGAAGATCAGCGATTCGCGGCTGGAGTCGGCCAGCTCGTACTCATTCGTCATCGTGAGCGCCCGCGTGGGGCACGCCTCGATGCACAGGCCGCACAGGATGCACCGCAGATAGTTGATCTGGTAGGTGCGGCCGTACCGCTCACCGGGCGAGAATCGCTCGGTCTCGGTGTTGTCCGCGCCCTCGACGTAGATGGCGTCGGCGGGACAGGCCCAGGCGCACAACTCGCAGCCGACGCACTTCTCCAGGCCGTCCGGCCACCGGTTCAGCTGGTGACGCCCGTGGAACCGCGGCGCCGTGGGCCGCTTCTCCTCCGGGTAGTTGACCGTCACCGGCTTCTTGAACATGTGGTGGAAGGTGACGCCGAATCCCTTGATCGGGTTCAGCCAATCAGTTGCTCCCACTGGTCACCTCCTCTTTAGGGGCACGCGCCGACGGAACGACTCCGTGGTAGTGCGGAAGGTCGAGCGGCGGCACCGGGAACCCGCCCGCCGCCGGCTCCTCGCGGAGCTGCTCGAACTCCTCCTCGACCTCGGCGGCCCTGGCTTCCCTGCGGCGCTGGTTGACCGTGTCGAAGCGGAGCCAGATGCCGAGGCCGGCGATGACGACCACCGCGCCGAACGCCAGGATGCCGTTCCGGTTGGCCTCCGGAAGGCGGAGCGCCTGCAGCGTGGCGGCGAGCAGGATCCAGCCCAGGTTGAGCGGGATGAGCACCTTCCAGCCGAACGCCATGAGCTGGTCGTAGCGGACGCGGGGCAGCGAGGCGCGGACCCACACGAAGAACGCGAAGGCCAGGACGAGCTTGGCGAAGAACCAGAGCATCGGCCACCAGCCGGTGTTGGCCCCGTCCCAGAGCGAGATCGGCCAGGGTGCCCGCCAGCCGCCGAGGAACAGTGTGATGGCCACCGCCGACACCGTGAACACGTTCACGTACTCGGCGAGCATGAACATCGCGAACTTCAGCGACGAGGAGTACTCCGTGTGGAAGCCGCCCACCAGCTCGCCCTCGCCCTCCGGCAGGTCGAACGGCACGCGGTTCGTCTCGCCCAGCATCGTGACCGCGTAGATCAGGAACGACGGGATGAGCGAGAAGACGTACCAGGACGGCGTCGGGATGTGCAGGCCGAAGATGTCCCAGGTGCCGCCGCCGGCCTGCTTGGCCACGATCTCCGAGGTGGACAGCGTGCCGGCCTTGAGGAACACCGCGACGAAGGACAGGCCCATCGCGATCTCGTAGGACACGACCTGGGCGCTGGAGCGCAGGCCGCCCAGGATGGCGTACGGCGAGCGCGAGCCCCAGCCCGCGAGCACGATGCCGTAAACGCCGATCGAGGCCGTGGCCAGGACGAGCAGCACCGCGACCGGGAGGTCGGTGAGCTGGAGCGGGGTCTTGTGCCCGAACATCCAGACCATCGGCCCGAACGGGATGACCGAGAAGGCCAGGAACGCCGGCACGGCGATCACGACCGGGGCCAGGAAGTAGATGACCTTGTCCACCGTGCGGGGCATGAGGTCTTCCTTGAGGCCCATCTTCAGGCCGTCGGCCACCGACTGGAGCAGGCCGAACTTGCCCGCCCGGTTGGGGCCGTAGCGGTGCTGCATGCGCGAGATGAGCTTGCGCTCCGTCCACACGCCGAACAGCACGCCCAGCATGAGGAACACGAAGATCGCGACGGCCTTGATGATCGAGATCCACAGGGGATCGTGGCCGAAGTCGCTCAGCGTGGGTCCGGGGTTGTTCATGAGACACTCCCGATGGTTACGACGTCGCCCGCCACGGCACGCAGGTCGCGGGTGACGGACAGTCCGGCCGAGTTCGACGGCACCCAGACCACCCGGTCGGGCAGGTCCGCGATCCGCACCGGCAGGACCACACCGTCTCCGATGGTGATCTTCCCGCCGTCGACCGCGCCGATCTCCGCGGCCGTGGCCTCGGAGAGCAGCGCCGCCGCCGAGCGGGCGGTCCCGGCCAGGTACGGCTCGCCGTCCTGGAGGCGGCCGTCGTCGAGCAGCAGGTGCCAGGTGGCCAGGACGGCCTCACCGGTCCGCGGCTCCCGCACCCCGCCGCCGGTGACACCGGGCGCGGCCGGGCGGGAGCCCCGCCAGGCGCCGAGCGCGCCGAGTTCGCGGCGGGCGGCGGCCGCGTCGGGCAGGCCAAGGTGCACGTCCATCTGGTCGGCGATCGAGGTGACGGCCCGCAGGTCGCTCATCACGCCCGGGACGGCCGTCGCCACCTCGAACGAGCGGCCCCTGCCCTCCCAGTTGACGAACGTGCCGGCCTTCTCGGCCACGGCGGCGACCGGGAGGACCACGTCGGCCCGGTCGGTGACCGCGCTGGCCCGGATCTCCAGGCTGACGATGAACGGCGTGTTCTCCAGCGCGGCGAGCGCCTTGTCCGGGTCGGGCAGGTCGTACGGGTCGACGCCCGCGACGACCAGCGCGTCGATCTCATCGTTCAGCGCCGCCTCGAGGATCCCGGCGGTGTCCCGCCCGGGGGCGTCGGGCAGGGCCGCGACGTTCCACGCCCTGGCGACCTCGCCGCGGGCGCTCTCGTCGGCGACCGGGCGGCCGATCGGCAGCAGGCCCGGCAGGGCGCCCGCCTCGATCGCGCCGCGCTCACCGGCCCGCCGCGGCACCCAGGCCAGCCGTGCGCCGGTGACCTGCGAGAGCCGTACGAGCGCGGAGAGGGCGCCGCGGGCGGTGGCGAGCCGCTCGCCGGCGAGGATGATCGACCCGGCGGGCAGGATGTCGCCCGCGGAGCCGACCAGGTCGCCGAGCGCCTCGGCCTCGCCGCCGGGCAGCGTCCGGATGAGCGTGCCGCCCACCTTGGCAAGGCCCGGCGTGGCGAACGGCGCCAGCGCGTGGACCTTCAGACCCTTCTTCCGCGCGGCCTTGCGGAGGCGCAGGAAGACGATCGGCGACTCCTCCTCGGGCTCGAAGCCCGCGAGGAGCACGGCCGGGGCCTTCTCCAGGTCGGCGTAGGAGACCTCGATGCTCTTGCCGGCGATGGCGTAGGCGAGGAACCTCGCCTCCTCCTCGGAGTGCGGCCGGGCCCGGAAGTCGATGTCGTTGGTGCCGAGGGCGATCCTGGCGAACTTGCTGTAGGCGTAGGCGTCCTCGACCGTGAGACGGCCGCCGACCAGCACGCCGGCCTTGCCGCGCGCGGCGGCGAGGCCCCTGGCCGCGACCGCGAGCGCCTCGGGCCAGGAGGCCGGGACGAGCCTGCCCTCCTCGTCACGGATCAGCGGCGACCTGAGCCGGTCCGGCTGCGTGGCGTACTGGAAGGCCCAGCGGCCCTTGTCGCAGTTCCACTCCTCGTTGACCTGCGGGTCGTCCCCGGCCAGACGGCGGGTGACCTTGCCGCGCCGGTGGTCCGTACGGAGCGAGCAGCCGGAGGCGCAGTGCTCGCAGGCGCTCGGCGTCGAGACCAGGTCGAACGGCCGGGACTGGAACCGGTAGGCCGCGCCGGTCAGGGCGCCCACCGGGCAGATCTGGACGGTGTTGCCCGAGAAGTAGGACTGGAAAGGCTCGCCGTCGGCGACGCCCACCTGCTCCTTGGCCCCGCGCTCGAAGAAGTCGATGAACGGGTCACCGGCGATCTCGTCGGAGAAGCGGATGCAGCGCGCGCACTGGACGCACCGCTCGCGGTCGAGCAGCACCTCCGTGGACAGCGCGATCGGCTTCTCGAACGTGCGCTTCTGCTCCTGGAACCGGCTCTCGCCCTGGCCGTTGGACATCGCCTGGTTCTGCAGGGGGCACTCGCCGCCCTTGTCGCAGACCGGGCAGTCCAGCGGGTGGTTCAGCAGCAGCATCTCCATGACGCCGCGCTGCGCCTTCTCCGCGACCGGGGAGGTGAGCTGGGTCTGAACGACCATGCCCTCGGCGACCTCGATGGCGCAGGAGGGCTGCGGCTTCGGGAAGCCCCGGCCGTTCCCGGCGTCCGTGATGTCGACCAGGCACTGGCGGCAGTTGGCCGCCGGTTCGAGCAGCGGGTGGTCGCAGAACCGCGGGATCTGGATGCCCAGCAGCTCGGCGGCCCTGATGATCACCGTCCCCTTCGGGACGCTCACCTGGAAGCCGTCGATGGTGAGGGTCACCATGTCCACGGGCTGCTCGACCGCTCCCGCCGAGGTCGTCTGTACTGTCATGCCTTACCCCACACAGTTGACGCGGCGTGATCGAACGGGCAGCCGCCGATCTCGAAGTGCTTGAGGTATTCCTCGCGGAAGTACTTGACCGATGAGTAGACCGGGCTCACCGCGCCGTCGGCCAGGGCGCAGAACGAGCGTCCCGCGATGTTGTCGGAGACGTCGACGATGGTGGCCAGGTCCTCCTCGGTGCCCTGCCCCTTGTCCAGCCGCTTGAGCACCTGCTTGAGCCAGTAGGTGCCCTCCCGGCAGGGGGTGCACTTACCGCAGGACTCGTGCGCGTAGAACTCCATCCAGCGCAGCACGGCCCGCACGACGCAGGTCGTCTCGTCGAAGATCTGCAGGGCCCGGGTGCCGAGCATCGATCCCTTGGCGCCGACCGACTCGAAGTCGAGCGGCACGTCCAGGTGCTCGGCGGTGAAGATCGGCGTCGAGGATCCCCCCGGCGTCCAGAACTTCAGCTCGTGGCCCTCGCGGATCCCGCCCGCCATACCGATGAGCTCGCGCAGCGTGATGCCGAGCGGCGCCTCGTACTGGCCAGGCCGGGTCACGTGACCGGACAGCGAGAAGATGCCGAAGCCCTTCGACTTCTCGGTGCCCATGCCCGCGAACCAGTCCGCGCCGTTGGTGACGATACTCGGCACGCTGGCGATGGACTCGACGTTGTTGACCACGGTCGGGCAGGCGTACAGGCCCGCGACGGCCGGGAACGGCGGCTTGAGCCTCGGCTGGCCGCGGTAGCCCTCCAGCGAGTCGAGCAGCGCCGTCTCCTCGCCGCAGATGTACGCCCCGGCCCCGCTGTGCACGACGACTTCGAGGTCATAGCCCGAGTCGAAGATGTTCGTCCCGAGATAGCCCTTCTCGTACGCCTCCCGGACCGCGGCCTGCACCCGGCGGATGACGTGGAGCACCTCGCCGCGGACGTAGATGAAGGCGTGGCTGGCCCTGATGGCGTACGCCGTGATGATGACGCCCTCGACCAGCGAGTGCGGGTTGGCCAGCATGAGCGGGATGTCCTTGCAGGTCCCCGGCTCCGATTCGTCCGCGTTGACGACGAGGTAGTGCGGCTTGCCGTCGTTCTGCGGGATGAAGCCCCACTTCATGCCGGTCGGGAAGCCCGCGCCGCCACGGCCCCGGAGGCCCGAGTCCTTCACCGTCTGGATGATGACGTCCGGGTCCATGGCCAGGGCCTTCTTGGCCGCGTCGTACTCGCCGTACCCCTCGAGGGTGAACGAGTTCGGCAGGTCCCAGTTCTTCGTCAGAACCGGCGTGAGCTGTGTCATCGGTCGCTCACCGGTGCCTCCCAGCCGTTGGCCTTGGCGATCTTCAAGCCTTCGAGCGACGGGCCGGACGCGGCGGGGCCCTCGCCGGCGAGGCCGTCGGGGAAGCCCGCGAGCACCCGCGAGGCCTCCTTGAAGGTGCACAGCCTGCCCGGGCCCCGGGTCGGCGCGACCTCCTTGCCCGCCCTCAGGTCCTCGACGAGCTGCTTGGCCGACTCGGGGGTCTGGTTGTCGAAGAACTCCCAGTTGACCATCATCACGGGCGCGAAGTCGCAGGCGGCGTTGCACTCCAGCCGCTCCAGCGTGACCTTGCCGTCCGTGGTGGTCTCGTCGTGGCCGACGCCGACGTGCTCGGTCAGCTCGTCCCAGATCTGGTCGCCGCCCATGATCGCGCACAGCGAGTTGATGCAGACGCCGACGTTGTACTCGCCGGACGGCTTCCGCTTGTACATCGTGTAGAACGTCGCGACGCCCACGACCTCGGCCTTGGACAGGCCCAGCATCTCCGCGCAGAACTCGTGCCCGTCGTCGGAGACGTAGCCGTCCTCCGACTGCACCAGGTGCAGCAGCGGCAGCAGCGCCGACCGCGGCCGGGGGTAGCGGCCGATGATCTCCTTGGCGTCCGTCTCCAGACGCTCGCGGACCTCAGGTGAATAAGTCATCGGTCCACACCTCCCATGACGGGGTCGATCGAGGCGACCGCCGAGATGACGTCGGCGATCATTCCGCCCTCGCACATCGCGGGCACCGCCTGCAGGTTCGTGAAGGACGGGTCGCGGAAGTGCACGCGGTAGGGGCGCGTGCCGCCGTCGCTCACCACGTGCGCGCCGAGCTCGCCGCGCGGCGACTCGACGGCGGCGTAGACCTGGCCCGCCGGCACCCGGAAGCCCTCGGTGACCAGTTTGAAGTGGTGGATCAGGGCTTCCATCGAGCTGCTCATGATGTGCGCGATGTGGTCGGGCGAGTTGCCGAGGCCGTCGGGGCCGAGCGCGAGCTGGGCCGGCCAGCCGATCTTCTTGTCCTCGATCATCACCGCGCCGCCCTTGAGCGGTCCGGACAGGCGGTCCAGCGCCTGCTCGATGATCTTCAGCGACTCCTCCATCTCGTCCACCCGGACGAGATAGCGGCCGTACACGTCACACGTGTTCTGCGTCGGGACGTCGAACTCGTAGGTCTCGTAGCCGGAGTAGGGCTGCGACTTGCGCAGGTCCCACGGCAGGCCCGCGGCCCGCAGGATCGGCCCGGTGATCCCGAGCGCCATGCAACCGGTGAGGTCGAGGTAGGCGACGTCCCTGGTGCGGCGGGTGTAGACCGGGTTCGCGTCGAGGAGCTTGCGCATCTCCTTGATCCGCCCCGGCATGACCTTGAGGAACTCGCCGATCTTGTCGACCGCCCCGGCGGGCAGGTCGACGCTCACGCCGCCCGGCCGGACGTAGGCCATGTTCATCCGGAGGCCGGTGATGTACTCGAACAGGTCGAGCACCATCTCCCGCTCGCGGAAGCCGAACAGCATCGGCGTGGTCGCGCCCAGCTCCAGGCCGAAGGTCGCGATGGCCACCAGGTGCGAGGAGATCCGGTTGAGCTCCATCATCATGACCCGGATGGCCTGCGCGCGCTCCGGGATCCTGTCGGTGATCCCGAGGAGCTTCTCGACGCCCATGCAGTACGCCGTCTCGTTGAAGATCGGCGAGAGATAGTCCATGCGGGTGACGAACGTGACCCCCTGGGTCCACGTCCGGAACTCCATGTTCTTCTCGATGCCGGTGTGCAGGTAGCCGATGACCGTGCGGGCCTCGTTCACCGTCTCACCGTCGAGCGTCAGCACGAGACGGAGCACGCCGTGGGTCGACGGGTGCTGCGGCCCCATGTTGATGACCAGGTGCTCCTCGGCCGAGTCGGTGACGGTCTCGACCAGCTCGTCCCAGTCCTGGCCGGCGACGTCGTAGACGCGGCCTTCGGCCTCCGTCGTGCTCACGTGTAAGACCTCCTCTGGTCCGGCGCGGGGATCTCGGCGCCGCGGTACTCGACCGGGATTCCGCCGAGGGGATAGTCCTTGCGCTGGGGGTGACCCTCCCAGTCGTCGGGCATCTCGATCCGGGTCAGCGCCGGGTGACCGTCGAAGACGATGCCGAAGAAGTCGTACGTCTCCCGCTCGTGCCAGTCGTGCGTGGGGTAGACAGAAACGGTGGACGGGATGTGCCGGTCGGCGTCGGGGCAGGATGCCTCGACCCGGATCCGCCGGTTGTGCGTGATGGAGCACAGGTGGTAGACCGCGCGCAGCTCGCCGCCGGTCTCCTGCGGGTAGTGCGCGCCGGAGACGCCGAGCGACAGCTCGAACCGCAGCGCCGGGTCGTCGCGCAGGTGGCGCATGACGTCCACCAGGCGCTCCCGCGCGATGTGGAACGTGACCTCGCCGCGGTCGACGACCACCCGCTCGATCGCGTCGCCGAACGACGGCTCCAGAGCGTCGGCCACCTCGTCGAAGTACGACCCGTACGGCCTGGCGGTGAAGATCGTCGGTGGACGCCGGACGACCAGGCGACCGTAACCGGAGGTGTCGCCGGTGCCGCTGGCGCCGAACATGCCCGTGCGGACGACCGGCTCCTCCGGCACGCCGGGGAGGTTTCCAGGGAGGTTGCCGGTGCTCACTTCTGGGCCCCCTGGTCGATCAGCGGCAGCGTCCGCAGCGCCTGGAGCTCGAGCTCGTCGATCTGCTTGGCCC
Organism: Planotetraspora sp. GP83; assembly: GCF_041262585.1. Lineage (NCBI taxonomy): Bacteria > Bacillati > Actinomycetota > Actinomycetes > Streptosporangiales > Streptosporangiaceae > Planotetraspora > Planotetraspora sp. GP83. The sequence goes on from NZ_JBGCBZ010000002.1 coordinate 361,093, forward strand.
GGTGCGCGCCGAACTTCATGTTCTGGATCTTGTCGTGCAGCTTCACGATGGCGTCGATCAGCATCTCCGGGCGCGGCGGGCAGCCGGGGAGGTAGATGTCGACGGGCACGACGTGGTCCACGCCCTGCACGATGGCGTAGTTGTTGAACATGCCGCCACTGGACGCGCAGACGCCCATCGCGATGACCCACTTGGGCTCTGCCATCTGGTCGTAGATCTGGCGGAGCACGGGGGCCATCTTCTGCGACAGCCGGCCGGCCACGATCATCAGGTCGGCCTGCCGGGGCGACGCCGAGGCCCGCTCCATGCCGAACCGCGCCAGGTCGTGCGTGGGACCTCCGGTGGCCATCAGCTCGATCGCGCAGCACGCGAGACCGAAAGTCGCCGGCCAGACGGAGTTCTTCCGGGCCCAGCCCGCCACCTGCTCGACGGTGGTGAGGATGAACCCGCTCGGGAGTTTCTCTTCAAGACCCATGGCTAATCCCAATCGAGGCCGCGACGGCGCCAGACGTAGGCGTACGCCACGAGGACGGTGACGATGAACAGCACCATCTCGACCAGCCCGAACACGCCGAGTTTGTCGAAGGCCACCGCCCACGGATAGAGGAAGATGATCTCGATGTCGAAGACGATGAACAGCATCGCTGTGATCATGTACTTCAGCGGGAAGCGCCCTCCGCCGACCGGCTGCGGAGTGGGCTCGATGCCGCACTCGTAGGCATCCAGCTTGGCGCGGTTCCAGCGCTTCGGCCCGGTGAAGGGCGCGATGCCCACGGAGAACACGGCGAACCCCGCCGCGAGGACCGCGAGCACCAGAATCGGCACATACAGCTCCATGGCTACATGTCCTCGCTTGGTCGGTAGGAAGGGACAGTCATGCGGGCGGAGCCACCTTGGAAAGGGCGTTGATAATGCGGTCGGAGGCGTCGCCTCGCCGATCTGTGAGATTAGCCAGGAGTTTCAGCGCGAATCTCATCAGGGTCGGATGCGGAAGGCCGTGCCGCGTGGCGAAGCTCATCACCCCGGGCCGTCCGATCGCCTCCACGAACAGCCGCCCGAGGGTGAAGTATCCCCCATAGGTTTCCTTGAGGATACGCGGATACTGGAGCAGCACCCGCTCACGCTGGGCGGGAGTGGCCCGGGACAGCGCCTGAACCACGATTTCGGCGGCGATCCGCCCGGTTTCCATGGCGTAGGCGATGCCCTCGCCGTTGAAGGGGTTGATCGAACCGCCCGCGTCGCCGACGAGCACCAGGCCCCGGGTGTAGTGCGGCTGCCGGTTGAAGGCCATCGGCAACGCCGCGCCCCTGATCGGGCCGGTCATGTTCTCGTCCGTGTAGCCCCACTCGGCGGGCATGTTCTTCACCCAGCGCCTGAGCAGGTCGCGGTAGTCGATGTTCTTGAACGCCTCGCTGGTGTTCAGCAGCCCGAGGCCGACGTTGGAGGTGCCGTCGCCCACGCCGAAGATCCAGCCGTAGCCGGGGAGCAACCGGTCGCCGTCCCAGAGCTCCAGCCACGACTCCAGGTAGTCGTCGTCGTGCCGGGGGCTCGTGTAGTAGGTCCGTACGGCGACGCCCATCGGGCGGTCCTCCCGCTTGTGCAGGCCCATCGCGAGGGACAGCCGGGAGGAGTTGCCGTCGGCGGCGAGCACGAGCCGGGCCCCGTAGGTGACGTCCTCACCGTCGTGCCGGGCGGTGACGCCGACGATGTGGCCGCCGCGCTCGTCGAGCACCGGGCCGGTGACGTTGACCCCCTGGATCAGGGTGACGCCGCCGCCGCGCGCCGCGTGTTCGGCGAGGATCTGGTCGAAGTCCATCCGGGTGCGGACGAGCCCGAAGTCCGGGAAGCTGTGCAGCTCGGGCCAGTCGAGCTCCAGGCGCAGGCCCCCGCCCATGACGCGCAGGCCCTTGTTCCTGATCCAGCCGGGGCCGTCGATGTCGACGCCCATCCCGATGAGCTCCTTGACGGCCCGGGGCGTGAGCCCGTCGCCGCACACCTTCTCGCGCGGGAACCGGGTCTTCTCCAGCAGCAGCACGTCGAGCCCGGCACGGGCGAGGTAAAAGGCGGCAGTCGACCCGGCGGGGCCGGCGCCGACGACGATGACGTCGGCCTCAGCTGCTTTCCGCTGTCTGCGGCCTTGCTCGCTCACGGGGGACCTGTCCTGTCACCTTCGTGCCTTTGTGAACCACTTCACAAACTGTTCGCGCCGCAGTCTAACCCCTATTCCCCGAACAATGTCAGAGGGGGTGCGCTAAGGATTTACGGCCTCCGGCTTGACGGCCCGATGGAGGGCCACTATGCCGAACGAAAGGTTCCGCCAGGCGACCTTCTCCCAGCCCGCGCGCTGGATGACGGCCGCGAGCGCGGCCTGATCGGGCCACGCCCTGATCGACTCGGCGAGATATTCGTAGGAGTCGGGGTTCGAACTGACCGCCCGGGCCACCTGGGGCAGCAACTTCATGAGGTACTGCGAGTAGACCAGGTCGAACGACTTGATGACGGGCCGGGAGAACTCGCAGATCACAAGCCTGCCGCCCGGCCGGGCGACCCGGAGCATCTCGCGCAGCGCCTGCCCGGTGTCCGCCACGTTGCGCAGCCCGAAGGAGATCGTCACCGCGTCGAAGACGTCGTCGGCGAACGGCAGGTGAAGAGCGTCGCCCGCGATGAAGCTCACGCCCCGGACGCCGCCGCCGTACAGGCCGGAGCCGCCGCGCCGCGCCACGCCGGTCCGCAACATGCCGAGCGAGAAGTCGCAGGCGATCGCACGCGCGCCCAGCATGGTGAAGGCGTCCGTCGAGGTGCCGGTGCCCGCCGCGAGGTCGAGCACGAGCTCGCCGGGGCCCGCGTCGATCGCGGCGGCGGTCGCCCTGCGCCACAGCCGGTCCTGCCCGAGCGAGAGGACGTCGTTGACCAGGTCGTACCGCTGGGCCGTGCGATCGAACATCGCGGCGACCTCGTGCGGCTGCTTGTCCAGCGATGCGCGCGTCATGGTGGCAAGCCTAGGCGGCGGCCCGGTAAGCGCCTCACCACCATCACTGGATGCGCGCAACGTAGTTTGTTGATTACGCTCCGTCTGCTAGAACTTGGGGAATGCTCGCCAGAACCGCACTGATCGCAGTGGCAACGCTCGCGGCACTTCCCGTGGCCCCGGCCCTCGCCGGCGTGAGCCAGCCCCACGTGGTGTCGGAGAACCCGGTCGACACGACGCCGCACGTTCTCGACGGCATCGTGAACGCCCTGGCGCTCGTCGGCGACACGGTGGTGGTCGGCGGCGAGTTCAGCGCCGTGCGCGACGCCGGGAGCACGCGGGAACTCCCCCGCGCCAATATCTTCGCCTTCGACCTGCGCACCGGCCGGGTCCTGCGCGGCTTCGCGCCCGACCTCGACGGCCCGGTGTCCGCCCTGGCGGCGGGGCCCGGCGGCACCGTCTACGCCGGCGGCTCCTTCAACGGCCCCTTCGACCGCGCGCTGGTCCGGCTGCGCGTGAGCGACGGCTCCGCCGTGCCGTCGTTCTCGGCGCCCGTCTACGGAGGGAACGTTTCCAGCCTCATACGACAGGGCGCGGACCTCTTAGTCGGCGGCGACTTCAGCAGGATCGGCCACAGCGCCCGTACGGCTCTCGCCCGCGTGGACGCCGAAACCGGGGCCGTCGATCCCAACTTCACGGTCACGCCGGGTGACGGCCGGGGAGGCGACGTCAGGATCTACGCGATGGCCGCCACCCGGGGCACGCTCGCGGTCGACGGGTCCTTCACGACCCTCGACGGCCTGCGCCGCCCCCAGATCGGGCTGATCGACCTGGCGAGCGGGCGGGTCCTCGACTGGCACACCGAGGCGTACGCGGCCAGTTGCCGGGCGAGCTTCCCCTCCTACGTCCGCGGGCTCGACTTCTCCCCGGACGGGCGCTATTTCGTGGTCGTCACCACGGGCGGTCCCGCGCCGCGCACCTCGAAGCTGTGCGACTCGGCCGCCCGGTTCGAGACGTACGCCCGAGGTGATCGAATCCGTCCTACCTGGGTGAACCTGACCGGTGGTGACTCGCTCTACGCGGTGGCGATCACCGGATCGGCCGTCTACGTGGGCGGCCACCAGCGCTGGCTGGACAACCCCCTGGGCTCGGACACCGCCGGGCCGGGGGCCGTCAGCCGGCCGGGCATCGGGGCGATCAACCCCGTGACCGGCAAGGCGCAAAGTTGGAACCCCACGCGAGAAAGGGGAATCGGGGTAAAGGCGTTCCTGACAGTTAAGAAGGGGCTTTTGGTGGGAAGCGACACGACGAGGCTCGGGCATGAGTACCATGCCCGGGTCGGCATGTTCCCGGCGACCTAGTTCTCCCCCGCTCCCCGGCGATTCCTGGCGATCCGCTCGCTGACCGCGTCCCGCTGTTTCGACAGCAGAACGTAGCTGGCCACGCCACTGATCAGGAACGCCAGAGCGAACAGCACGTAGGCGTTGCGAACGCCGACGAGATAGAGGACAGCGAGGGCGACGGCGAACAGGCCGAGGCGCGAAAGCGTGTATACGACTACCGGATGCACAGCGTCGAGGTTACGTCACCCTCACGAGATGTCGGTCTGTCTTCGCATCTGGTGCGAGCACTGCTAGTGTTCACAACAAGGCGCTTTTGTAAAGAAACACCCATGAGCGCCCCAAAGAGGCTCTATCATATAACAATCGGGCACTGAGCCGGTAACAACCCGTGATCTTCTATGAAAACCACGGATAAATCAGGCTTCGCTCGGCACACTGGTTACCTGTCCGCCCGCTGCAGGACGCGGGACGCGAGGGGGAGAGATTGTGGAGAGTAGCAGCGAGCGACTGCTGACCCCTGGAGAGGTTGCCGCCCTCTTCCGGGTCGACCCGAAGACCGTGACACGCTGGGCCGCGGCGGGGCGAATCAGCAGCATCCGTACCCCCGGAGGGCACAGGCGGTTCCGCGAGTCGGAAGTGCACGCCCTCCTTCGCGGAGAGGACGTCCTTACGGCCGATCGGCCGAACGGCGACTCACCGCGAGTCTGACGCATGTACCAGCACCAGGTGATCCTGCGCGCTACCCCGATAGCGCAGGGTCACCCGAGTCAGTCTTGAGCCATCCCCACGTTTCCCCCATGTCAGCCACGCCACGAGTTCAGTCCTGCTCGGCCTTGAAGGCCAGGAACTCGCGCTCCAGCTCGTCGTTCTCCTCGCGCCAACGGCGCCGCCGCTCGGCCTCCTCCTCTTCGGTGATCGACTCCGCCGCCCAGCGGTCGTAGTCGGGCTCACCAGGGGCGATCTCCATGTACGCGTTGCCGATCAGGCGCCCGTCATCGCTGGTCAGTGATTGGGGCACGCGGAGTGTCCCGTCACCGAGCCGGATCACGTACATCCAGACCACCTAGATTCCGTAGCGCCGGTTGAAGAACAGCATGACGTTCAGCGCCGTCCGCGTGTCCCCGCCCAGCATGTCGACCAGGGCCGGACGCTGCCGGGACGCGATCGCCGCGAACGCGTCGGCGAAGAACTCCTTGCGCCCGAGGCCGCCGGGCTGCCGGTGGAACGCCGAGGCGAACAGCGGGCGGCATTCCTCGTAGAGCGCGGCGAACTCGGGAGAGTCCGACACCCACTCTCCCGGACTCGCGTCCACGTCGTCCAGCGCATGTCCGACTTCGTGCATCATCACGTCCGGCGTCGGAGACGGGCGGTCCCCCACCACGATCTTGCGGTCGCCGTACGCGCCTGCGCAGATGTCCCAGGTGGCGCGCCCCGACGGCAGCGGCGCGCCGCGCAGGTAGCCCATGTCGTCCAGGTCGGGGACGCCACCGCGGCCGATGTAGATGCCGTCGAGCCCGATGGCCAGCTTGGTCTTGAGCTTCTCGGGCAGCCGGGCGAGGCTGTCCACCGCGCGCACCGCGTCAGCCGAAGGAGGACCGTCCATCGCGTCCCACTGACGGTAGAGGACGCGCTCAAGCGGCCCGCAGTGCCTGCGGCCGTCTCGCAGGTCGGGCGCGTCCGGCCGGTGCGGCTCGGCCCGCGCGGGCTGGTCGTCCAGCTCGAAATCCCGCCATGTGTACTGCGGCCGGTCGTCCACCACGGGCGCGTTCACCGCGTGCACCCGCTCCACGGACCGCTCGGGCCACCGCTCTTCCGTTTCGCGGTGCGACGAGACGTACGGCCCGCGCTGCCACCACCGCGACCCTCGCCGGTGGCGGCCCCTGTCGCCCGGCTCCGCCATCGCACCCCTCATGCCCTCGCGCCTGAGTTTCTACCGGTCCACCGTACGTTGCCCGCCTGGCCGCGTCACCCGGAATCATGTACGGCTATCACCCCGCAAACACGATCACAAGGCGACATGGCTTACCGTGTGGGCATGCCTAGCGTGATTCTCGGTCTGGCGCTGCTGGCCTTCTGGCTTTACTGCCTGTTCGACGTGATCACGACCCCGGATTCGGTGATCCGGAATCTCCCGAAGCTGCTGTGGATCCTCATCGTGGTGTTCCTCGCCGACATCGGGGGCGTGTTCTGGCTCCTCTTCGGCCGCCCTAAGGCCTCTGGGTCCACGGTCGTGCCGTACGGCCCGCAGGGTGCGTTTGGAACGCGGCAAGACGTTCCACAGGGTGGCGTCCCCCGGGGGCCCGACGACGACCCCGAGTTCCTCCGCCACCTGGAGCGACGCCTCCGCGACGACGACTAACCCTCCCCCCTCTCCGGCGTGATCATGCGGAGATTCCCGGGAACGGCCCCTGAGCGGGGTTTTGGCCGATGACAGGGCAGCCTGGGACTCTGTGCATGATCACCAACCACATGATGATCACCAACCATGGGCGGGGGCCAACCGGCCATGGGGGTTAGCGGGGGACGTCGGCGTAGGAGTGGAGGCCGCTGATGAAGACGTTCACGCCGATCAGGTTGAAGAGCAGGCACCCGAACGCGACCAGCGACACGATCATGGCGGCCTTGCCGCGCCATCCGGCGGTGGCCCGGGCGTGGAGGTAGGCGGCGTACGCGACCCAGGTCACGAACGCCCAGACCTCCTTGGGGTCCCAGCCCCAGTAGCGGCCCCACGCGCGGTCGGCCCACAGGGCGCCGGCGATGACGGCGAACGTCCAGATCGGGAAGGAGATGACGATCGCCCGGTGCGCGATGCGCTCCAGGTCGGCGCGTGACGGCAGGACCGACGGCCGCCCGTCCTTCCTGATCAGATAGAGGATGGCGCAGACGCCGGCCAGGATGAACAGCCCGCTGGAGACGATGGCGGCCGTCACGTGGATGGCGATCCAGTAGGAGTGCAGCGCGGGCATCACCGGGCCGGCCTGGACGTGCAGGAAGAGCACCGCGAAGCCCAGCCCCAGGGCGGCCGTCAAGGTGACGAACGCGCCGAGGAAGCGGATCGGCTGCCGGGTCAGCAGCACGAGGAAGGCGGTGACGGCGGCGAAGCAGATCGCCACCACGAACTCGTACATGTTGCCCCACGGCCACCGGTCCACCGCGAGGCCGCGGGTGAGGATGCCGGCGAGGTTGCCCGCCCACGCGATCCACGAGAGGACGACCGCGACGCCCCCCGCCTTGACCGCCCACAGCGCAGGCCCCGGATCGGGCTTAGTTCCGCTCTCCGGAAGGGCGTCCCCTCCGCCGGCGCCGACGGACACCAGCTCCCGCTTGGGGGCGGCGGCCGCCGTACGGACCCGGCCGAAGGCGAGCTCCAGGGCATAACCGATCATGGCGACGAGATAGAGCAGGACGGTCGCCAGGATGAGCTGGTCGCTCAGCGTGGCGAGTCCCTCGTTGACCTGGGCAGGCATCTCTACTCCTCGTCCGGGCGCAGCATGGTGACGATCTCGGAGAATTCCTCGGAGAAGCTCGCGCCGCCGCCCTCCGCGCGGGTCAATCCTCCCACCGTGACCTGCCGGTCCTTTGTCCGGACCCAGACCCTGCGGCGGCGGATGGTCAGGGACAGCACGAGGCCGATCACCGCCGCGGCCGCCGCGAGCAGGGCGGGCAACCGGCCGGGGTCGTAGGTCGTCTGGAGGCTGATCCATTCCTTGACGCCGGTGAACTGGATCTTCCCCGCGCCGTCGGGCAGCTCGCGGGTGTCGCCCACGTTGAGCGGTGCGGGCTGGGCCGACATCGTCCCGAGCGGCTTCAGATGGTCGGTGTTGAGCTGGTAGACCGACTGCGGCCGCCCGTTCTTCAGGCCGAGATCGCCGGAGAACGGGAAGACCTGGACCGTCGGGTTGACCGCGCCGGGGAAGACGGACACCCAGGCGCCGCCGTTCGGCACCGTGGTGGGCAGGAAGCGCGCGAGGAACCCGAGTTGCACCGGCTGCGCGTCAGGCACCTTGATCACGCATTCGGAGGTGTAGGTCGCCTGGTCGTTGGCGAGGCAGGGCACCGGCCCGTCGAAGGCCACCTGCCCCTTGCCGTCGATGACCTTGAACGTCGGGGCGTACCCGTGCCCGATGAGGTAGGTCAGCGTGCCGTTCACGTCGAGCGGGTCGTTGACCTTGAGGTCGAAGTCCCGGGGGGCGGCACTTGGGGAGTCCTGGACGGACAGCTTCGCGCTGTAGTCGAGCGGCTGGCCCTGTTTCGCCCCGGCCGCGACATAACTCGCCTGGAAGTCCTTGAGCGTGAACGAGAACGGCTCGAGCGACTCGGCCGTCACCCGCTGGCCCGGCATGAACCGGTCGTACGCGGCGACGGCGTTGGCGAAGCCGTCCCCCTCGACCACGAGCACGTTGCCGCGGTAGCCGTACAGGCCGCCGGCGCCGACCGCGAAGAGCAGCACGAGCAGCGCGACGTGGAAGAGCAGGTTGCCGGTCTCCCGCAGGTAGCCCTTCTCGGCGGCGACCCAGTCCGGCCCCGTGACGACGCGGAACCGCCTCTTCCGGAGCTTGGCCGCCGCCTCCTCGACCGTCAGGCCGCTCTCGAACGACTCGCCGTACGGCAGGCGCAGGAGGTTGCGCGGCGCGGCGGGAGGCTCGCGGCGGATCTCCTTGAGGTGGACGAGCGCCCGGGGGAACACGCATCCCGCCAGCGAGACGAACAGCAGCAGGTAGATGGCCGCGAACCAGGGCGAGGTGAACACGTCGAACAGCCAGAACCGGTCCAGCCACTTGGCCTCGGTGGGGCTGTTGGCGTAATACTGCGCGACCCTTGCCGGGTCGACGCCGCGCTGCGGGTAGAGCGAGCCCGGCACCGAGCCGAGCGCGAACAGGAACAGCAGGATCAGCGCCGTCCGCATCGAGGTCAGCGTCCGCCAGGCCCACCGCAGCCAGCCCATGGGCCCGAGCCCCACGGGGCGCACGGGGTCCGGGGCGACCTCGACGGTGTCGTGGGGCGCCGTCATCAGATCACCGGCTCGAATCCGCCGACCCAGCCCTGCAGCCCGGCGATCAGGTCGCCCCAGAGCCCGGTCACGAGCAGCAAACCCACGCCGACGAGCATGGCGCCGCCGACGCGGGTGACGAGCGGGGTGTGGCGGCGCACCGCGGCGAACGCGTGGAGCGCCTTCCGGTAGGCCAGCCCGGCGAGCACGAACGGCAGGCCGAGGCCCAGGGCGTACGCGAAGGCGAGGACGGCCCCCCGGGCGGCGCTGCCCTGGTCGACGGAGAGCGTGAGGACGACGGCCAGTGTGGGGCCGATGCAGGGCGTCCAGCCGAGCCCGAAGACGACCCCGAGCAGCGGCGCGCCCGCGAGCCCGGCCGCCGGGAGCCGGTGGAACCGCACGTCACGCTGGAGGCCGGGGATGAGGCCGACGAACGCGAGGCCGAGGACGATCGTGACGACCCCCAGCACGCGGGTGATCACGTCGGCGTTGCCGAGCAGGACGCCTCCGAGGCCGCCGAACAGCGCTCCGCCCAGCACGAACACGGCGGCGAAGCCGAGGACGAACAGGGCACTGCCGAGGATCATCCGGCCGCGCTTCGGATCGCCGCTCATGCCCGTCACGTACGACAGGTAGCCCGGAACCAGCGGGAGCACGCAGGGAGAAAGGAACGACACCAGCCCGGCCGCCAGCGCGATCGGCAGGGCGACCAGCAGCGATCCGGTCGCGACCGTGGTGCCGAGGTTACTCATCGCTCACCTTGGTGACCGCGTCGAGAAGGTCCTTGTACTTGACCTCGCCGAGCGCGCGGGCGGCGATCCGGCCCTGGCTGTCGATGATCAGCGTGGAGGGGATGGCCGCCGGAGGGACGGTCCCCTGGAACGCGAGCAGCACCTTGCCGGTCTTGTCGTAGATGCTCGGGTAGCCCGGCTGGACCGTGCGGTCGAAGGCCTGGGCGGACGCCTGGAGGTCCTTGAAGTTGACGCCGACGAACTCGACGCCCTTGGCGCGGGTCCTGGCCGCGATGTCCTTGAGCACCGGGGCCTCGGCCCGGCAGGGGGCGCACCACGACGCCCAGAAGTTGAGCACGTAGACCTTGCCGGAGGCAAGCTTGGCCGTGCCGCCGTCGAGGGTCGCGCCCTCGATCGCGGGCGCCTTCTGACGGGCGGAGGCCCCGAAGAGCTCGACCCTGCCGTCCCCCGCCACGAACCTCGTGTCGCCGGATCGGGGCTGGGACGCCTGACCGCCCGCACAGCCCGCGAGGGCTGTCACGGCCAGAGCGACGATCACGGACAGGCTCTTGGCGGACACGGGAGGAAATCTCCTTGTACTACAACCGGTAGAGCTGCAAGCCTACCGAGCACACGGGGTGCCCCGGCCAGCGGGTCATGCCCCGGGGACGGGATTGCCCTTGAGGAGCGTGCCGGCCGGCTCGCTGTAGCCGACGCTGATGAGGCGGTCGCCCTCGAACGTGAAGCTGGTGAGGCTCGCCAGCGCGCACTGTCGGCGGCGCGGGTCGTGCCACAGGCGCCTGCCCTCGGCCGCCAGGCGGATGACCCAGATGGGCAGTTGGTGGCTGACCAGCAGGGCCTCGTGACCGCGCGCCCGCTCCCGCGCGTCGTCCACGACCGACTTCATGCGGGTGACGACCTCGGTGTACGGCTCGCCCCAGGACGGCCGGAACGGGTTCCTGAAGTGCCGGTAGTAGCGGGGATCGCGGAACACGCCGTCGCCGGCGACCCGCATGCCCTCGAAGACGTTGGACGCCTCGATCAGCCGGTCGTCGAGCGTGACGTCCAGGTTCAGCGCCTGGGCGGCGGGCGCGGCCGTCTCCTGGGCGCGCTCCATCGGTGAGCTCCAGACGGCGACGACGTCCCTGCCCCCGATGGCCTTGGCGACCACTTCGGCCATCTGCCTGCCGTTTTCGGACAGGTGGTAGCCCGGCAGCCTGCCGTACAGGATCCCGGAAGGGTTGTGGACCTCACCGTGGCGGAGGAGGTGGACGACGGTCGTCTCAGTCATGGCCTCGACAGCCTACCCGGCGTCCAGGCCCTCGCACGCGGTACGCAACGCGTCGACGGCGGCGCGAATCGCGGGACGGCGGGCGGCGTCGGTCCGCCAGACGGCGTAGAGGCGCCGCACGGGCGGCGGCTGGATGGGCACCACGTCCACGCCCTCGGGGAGCGGTCCCCGGCCGAGGCGGGGGACCAGCGCGCACCCGTGGCCGGCCGCGACCAGGGCGATCTGGGTCGGGTACTCCTCCGCCATGCAGACGATCTCCGGCTCCTTCTCGGCCGAGCGGAGCAGGAACAACAGGAAGTCGTTGCACACGGTGCCCGGCGTCGAGGCGATCCAGCTGTCGCCGGGGAGGTCGGCGAGCTCGACGTGCTCCCGGCCCGCCAGAGGGTGGCCGACCGGCACGATGACGTCGGCGATGTCGTCGAGCAGCGCCACGCGGGACAGGCCTTCGGGCAGCGCCATGGGCCGGTTCAGCCAGTCCTGCACCACGGCGAGGTCGATCTCACCCCGGGACACCTCGCGGAGCTGCCGTTCCGGCTCGCGCTCGTAGATCAGCAGGTCGAGGTCGGGATGGTGCTTCTTCAGCACCGAGAGCGCCTGGGGCAGGATGCCGCGCGCCGCCGTCGGGAAGGCCGCCATGGTCAGCCTGCCCACCACGGCGCCCCGCAACGCCTCGAAGTCGGCCTCCGCGGTCTCGACCAGCGCGAGGATCTTCTCCGCGTGCTCGGCGAGCAGCCCCGCCGCGTCCGTGAGCTTGACCCCCCGGCCGTTGCGCTCGACGAGGACCGTGCCCGTCTCGCGTTCGAGCTTGGCGAGCTGCTGGGAGATGGCGGACGGGGTGACCATCAGTGCCTCGGCGGCCGCGCCCACGGAGCCGTAGACGGCCACCGCGTGCAGTGCCTTCAGCCGGTGGAGATCCAACATGTAAGCCAGTCTAAACCGTTCTGCTTAGAAAATCTCGCTTGTCCTCAACTGTTAAGCAGTGAAACGATATGGGCATGCGAATCCTCAACAAGCTCTTCACTAAGCCCACCCGTCCGTCCTACCTCGAGGCCCTCGCCGCCGACGCCCGGCAGAGAAGAAACAGGCAGAACACCTCCTCCCGCTGACGTCCTCCCACCGACCGTCGCTCGGCGTGGCGCAGTTCGGCCTGCTCCTCGTGGGCATGCGCGCCGGCATGCCGGCCGAGCGACTTCTCCTTCCCCATAGGAGAGAATGGACAAAGCGCACGGAGGCGAGCGGGATGGCCACGGAGAGTAGCGTGGACGATGCTACGGTGAGCGACGTGAGCAGCGCACTGGAGTACTGGCCGGCTCCTCCCCCGTGGGGATGAACCGCCGATGATCTGGATCGCCTGCCGCCTGAAGGCCCGAACGGTGAACCCGACTTCTTCAAGCACGTCGAGCTGATCGATGGAGCGCTTGTCTTCATATCCCCCCAGCGGCGCTTCCATCAGCGCCTGATCCGCGGCCTGACCGAGCGGCTGGACGCCCAGGCCCCAGCTCATCTGTCGGCCGTAGACCAGATGGACGTCATGCTGGGGCACCGGATGCGCCCGTGCCCCGATGTGCTGGCCATCGACGCGGCCGCGGCGGCCGACAACGAGCGGACGTTCTACGTCGCCGCAGAGGTCCACCTCGTCGTGGAGATCGTGTCCCCCGGCTCGGTGGATCGTGACCGGAAGACGAAGCCGCAGCGGTACGCGGAAGCGGGCATCCCGAACTTCTGGCGAGTGGAGGAGTGGCGAGTGGAGGAGAACGACGGGCGGCCGGTCGTCTACGTCTACGAGATCGACCCGGCCACCGGGGCCTACAGCGTCACCGGCATCCACCACGATCGGTTGGCGGTCTCCGTCCCGTTCACGATCGACATCGACCTGAATGCCCTCCTCGGCCGCGTTTAACCGGCTTGGGCGGCGGCCTTGGCGGCGAGGGGGAGGGCCTCGGCGACGCGGGTGAGCGCCTCGTCGTCGTGGGCCGACGACAGGAACCACGCCTCGTAGGCCGACGGCGGCAGGTAGACCCCCTGGTCGAGCATGCTGTGGAAGAACGCCCGGTAAGCGCCGGTGTTCTGGGTCCGCGCCGACGTGAAATCGGTGACCGGGCGGTCCGTGAAGAAGATCGAGAAGAGGCTGCCGGCCCGCTGGAGCCGGTGGGGCACGCCCGCGGCGGCCAGCGCGTCGGAGGCTGCCCGGCCGATCACCAGCGCCGCCGCGTCCACCCTGTCGTACACGTCGTCGTCACAGGCCCGCAGCGTGGCCAACCCGGCCGCGCAGGCCAGCGGGTTCCCGGAGAGCGTGCCGGCCTGGTAGACGGGGCCTTCCGGCGCGAGGGCGGCCATCACGTCGGCCCGGCCGCCGAACGCCGCGGCGGGCAGGCCGCCGCCCATGACCTTGCCGAACGTCATCAGGTCGGCCTCGACGGGATCGACGCCGTACCAGCCCTCCGCGGACACCCGGAAGCCCGTCAGCACCTCGTCCATGATCAGCAGAGCGCCGTTCTCCGTACACAGCTCACGCAGGCGCTGGTTGAAGCCCTCGGCCGGAGGCACCACGCCCATGTTCGCCGGGCAGGCCTCGGTGATGACGCAGGCGATCTCGAAGGATCGGAACGCCTCCTCGACCGCCTCCACCGAGTTGTACGGCAGGACGATCGTGTCGGCGGCGGACGCCCCGGTGACCCCGGGGGTGTCCGGCAGGCCGAACGTGACGACTCCCGAGCCCGCGGAGGCGAGCAGCGCGTCCACGTGGCCGTGGTAGCAGCCGGCGAACTTCACGATCTTCGACCGTCCGGTGAAGCCGCGGGCCAGCCGTACGGCCGACATCGTGGCCTCGGTGCCGGAGCTGACCAGGCGGATCTTCTCGACCGGCTCGACGCGGGAGACGATCTCCTCGGCCAGCAGGACCTCGCCCTCGGTCGCGGTGCCGAACGAGAACCCACGGGAGACGGCCTCCTCCACGGCCGCCACGACGGCGGGGTGCCGGTGGCCGAGGATCATCGGGCCCCACGAGCACACCAGGTCCACGTAGCGGTTGCCGTCGACGTCCGTGACGTACGGCCCGTCGCCGGAGGCCATGAACCGGGGCGTGCCGCCCACGGCGCCGAAGGCGCGCACCGGCGAGTTGACACCGCCCGGAACGATCTCACGGGCGCGGGCGAACAGGTCCTCGGAGGTCTGCGTTCGAGTCACGTCCCCCAGATTACGGGCCCGGGGGCGCGGCACCCGTACCGGATCTGGTGGACGGGGTCTGGTGGGGGAGGGATCACTCGCAGAAGTCGGCGAGCAGGTCGAGGACGCGGAGCGGGTCGGGCAGCGGGCGGCCGTCCGGCGGGCGGAGCCAGCTCACGGCGCCGCCGGTGGCCAGCGTGGACGGTGGTGCCAGGACGTAGCTCTCGCGGCAGTGCCAGCGCAGGCCGGGCGTTTCGTCGATGGTCTCGGGGCCGGCGTCGAGGTGGCACGACCACCACTCGTCCTCGTCCTCCGGCGCGCCCCTGGTCGCCACGTAAAAAAGGACCCGGTCGCCGTTCACGGCGACCGGGCCCGTTTCGAAGCCTATCTCCAGGCCTGCTGCGTCCATCGCGGCCAGCGCGGGCGTCCCCGCGGAGGCTTGTACGTCGAACACGTCGAACACCCTGCCGGTGGGCAGGACCACGTTGGCGTCGGGCTCCTGCTCCCACCACCGTGTCAGGAGGGCGGAGTCCGTCGTGGCCTGCATCTGCCAGGCGGGCGAGACCGGGTGCATGCCCGGCTCCGGACACCCGACCCGGTCGCAGGAGCACGCGCGCCCTCCCTCGGCGAGCGGATGGGCGCCCATACAGCTCGCCCACCCGAGCCGGGCGTACTCCAGCACCGAAGAGATCTTCCGCGGCGCCGCCCGGTGCGCACGCCGTTTCGTGCGACGGGCCAGCGGTACCCCGACCATGGTGCTCCTCCCCACAAGGAACGTGACTAGCGATGCCTCCCGCGATGCCTCCGCGATGACGCGATGAATGGTCAGGATAGTCGGCGTGCGACCTCCGTGGCCCAGTAGGTCAGGATCATGTCGGCCCCGGCGCGGCGGATGGCTATCAGTGACTCCATGATGACCCGCTCCCGGTCGATCCAGCCGTTCGCCGCGGCCGCCTCGACCATCGCGTACTCGCCGCTCACCTGGTAGGCCGCGACCGGCACCTCGACCAGGTCGCGGACCTGGCGAAGGATGTCCAGGTAGGCCAGGGCGGGCTTGACCATCACGGCGTCCGCGCCCTCGGCGAGGTCGAGCCGCACCTCGCGCAGCGCCTCGCCGACCGGCCCGGCCGGGTCCTGCTGGTACGCGCTGCGGTCGCCGAACTGGGGCGCGCACTCGGCGGCCTCGCGGAAGGGCCCGTAGAACCCGGAGGCGTACTTGGCCGAATAGGCCAGGATCGGGATCTCGGCGTAGCCGCCCGCGTCCAGCGCCTGGCGGATCGCCCCGACCTGGCCGTCCATCATGCCGCTGGGCGCGATGACCTGCGATCCGGCCGCCGCCTGGGCGACCGCCGCCGAGGCGTACCGCTCCAGGGTGGCGTCGTTGTCCACCTCTCCGGTGCCGGTCAGCAGGCCGCAGTGGCCGTGGTCGGTGTACTCGTCCAGGCACGTGTCGGACATCACGACCAGGGAGTCGCCCACGTCCGAGGCGAGATCCCGCAGGGCCACCTGCACGATCCCCTCGGGATCGTCGGCGGCGGACCCACGGGCGTCCTTGTGGGCCGGCACCCCGAACAGGATGACGCCGCCCACGCCCGCCTCGGCCGCCTCGTGGGCGGCCTTCCGCAGCGAGTCCCGCGTGTGCTGGACGACGCCCGGCATCGACCCGACCGGCTGCGGCTCGGCGATGCCCTCCTTGACGAACATCGGTAAGATCAGCTCGGCGGGATGCAGCCGCGTCCCCGCGACCATCCGGCGCAGCGGGACCGTACGGCGCAACCTGCGCGGCCGTGCCGCCGGGAACTCGGCCATGGTCACCGTCGCCTCCATCCGGCGTCACTTGACACGGCGGCGGGCCCCTCTGCGGGTCTGTGAGGGCCTCCGGGGCACCTCACCGGCCGAAAGGGCCGCCTGCCGCTGCTTGGCACCATAGTCCGCCAGGGCGGCGGCCAGGGCCGAAGCCGACGGCTTGTCGGCCATCACGTCAACCCGCAGGCCGAACTCCTCGGCAGTCTTGGCCGTCTGCGGGCCGATGACCGCGATGACCGTGACGGTGTGCGGCTTGCCGGCGATGCCGACCAGGTTCCTCACGGTCGACGACGAGGTGAACAGCACCGCGTCGAAGCCGCCGCTCTTGATCGCCTCCCGGATCGGGGCGGGCGGGGGCGCCGCCCGGACCGTCCGGTACGCCGTGACGTCGTCGCACTCCCAGCCGAGCTCCGTGAGTCCCGCGACCAGCGTCTCGGTCGCGATGTCCGCCCGCGGCAGCAGGACGCGGTTGATCGGATCGAGCATCGAGTCGTACGGAGGCCACTCGGCCAGCAGGCCCTCCGAAGACTGCTCGCCGGTCGGCATGAGGTCGGGCTTCACGCCGAACTCGACGAGCGCTCGCGCGGTCGCGTCGCCCACGGCGGCGACCTTGAGCCCGGCGAACGCCCGCGCGTCCAGGCCGTACTCCTCGAACTTCTCGCGCACGGCCTTGACCGCGTTCGCGCTGGTGAAGGCGACCCACTCGTAGCGGCCGGTGACCAGGCCCTTGATGGCGCGGTCCATCTGCTGCGGAGTCCGCGGCGGCTCGACCGAGATGGTCGGCACCTCCTCCGGCACGGCGCCGTAGGAGCGGAGCTGCTCCGACAGGCCCTGGGCCTGCTCCTTCGTGCGCGGCACCAGGACCCGCCACCCGAACAGCGGCTTCGTCTCGAACCAGGAGAGCCGGTCGCGCATGCCGACGGCCTCGCCCACGACGACGACGGCCGGCTCGGTCATGCCCGCGTGCTTCAGGTCGGGGCCGAGACGGCCCAGCGTTGAGACCACGGTGTACTGCTCGGTCGTGGTGCCGTCGCTGGTGACGGCCACCGGTGTCGAGTCGGGCTTGCCGGCCGCGATCAGCGCCTTGGCGATCGGCACGGCGTCCGCGACGCCGTTGTAGATGACCAGGGTGCCCTCGCAGGCGGCGTGCGGAGCCCAGTCCTCCACCTGCGCCGCGTCCACGATCCGGAACTCCGGCACGGCCACCGCCGGCGGGATGCCCGCGTAGGTCAGCACGGCCGTCGCGGGCGGGACGCCCGGCACGATCTCGAAGTCGACGTCGGCCTTGGCGCATGCCGTGACCTCGTCGGTGACCGAGGAGAAGAACGACGGGTCGCCGGGGCAGAGCCGCACGACGGTCCGCCCGGCCTTCGCCTCCTGGATGGTCCGCAGCGAGACGGAGTTCTCCGCCGCGTCGGCGCAGACGTCGACGACCTCCACGCCCTGACGGCAGTGGCGCAACAGCGAGCCGTACGCCTCCCGGTCGAGGACGACGACGTCGGCCCTGCTCAGCAGGTCGGCGCCGCGCAATGTGAGCAGGTTCTCGTCACCCGGCCCGGCGCCGACGAAGGCGACGAACCCGGTACAGGCGTGTGGACTGTGATTCACGGAGCTCAATGGGCCTGCTCCCCCATCAACGTGCCGGCCCCTTCGGCGATCATGGCGGCCGCGAGCTCGCGGCCCAGGTCCATGGCCGCCGGAGAAGGTCCGGAGGTGGACTTACGCACCGACCGGACCCCGTCGACGGCGACGACGGTTGCGGTCAGATTGAGAATGTGCCCGTCACCGGACGCGAAAGCACCTACCGGCGCCGCGCACCCGGCCTCGAGGGCGGCGAGAACCGAGCGCTCAGCCGTCACCGCGGCCCGCGTACGCGGGTCGTCGACGGCGCTCAGCAGCTCGATCAGGTCCGCCCGGGCGGCCAGGCACTCGAGGGCGAGCGCTCCCTGCCCCGGGGCGGGAAGCATCTCGTCGACCTCGAAGACCTGCGAGATGTCACCGTCACGGCCGAGCCTGCCGAGCCCGGCGGCGGCCAGGACGACCCCGTCGAGCTCACCAGAGGTTACCTTGCCGATACGAGTGTCCGCGTTGCCCCTGATCGGGACATAGTCGAGGTCAGGCCTGATCATGCGGAGCTGCGCGACCCGGCGCGGCGACCCGGTCCCGATCCGCGCGCCCGGCGGAAGATCGGAGAGCTTCGCCACGCTCACGAGCGCGTCACGGGGATCGTCGCGCGGCGGGATGGCCGCGATCACGATCCGCTCGTCCGGCGTGGTGGGGAGATCCTTCAGCGAGTGGACCGCGAAGTCGATCTCGCCCTCGACCAGCTTGTTCCGCAGCTCGCTGACGAAGACGCCGGTCCCGCCGAGCTGGGTGAGATGGGCCTTGGTCACGTCGCCGAAGGTCGTCACGCCGACGAGCCGCACCTCACGCCCGGTGAGGGCGGTCAGCCGGTCGGCCACGAGCTGCGACTGCGTCGTCGCCATCAGGCTCTTGCGCGTGCCGAGACGCAGAGGATCGCTCACTGGTCCATCTCCATCCGGGAGACGGCGTCCGGCGCCTTGGGATCGAGGTCGAAGAGCTCACGGAGCGCCTCGGCGTAGTGATCGCCCGCCGGGGAGGCGGCCAGCCGCTTCACCCGCACCGTCGGCTCGTGGAGCAGCTTGTCCACGACCCTCCTGACGGTCTGGGTGACCTCGTCGCGCATCCGGCCGTCCAACTCGGGAAGCCGCGACATCAGCCGGCCGATCTCGGACTCGACCACTCCGGCCGCCTTGGTGCGCAGCGCGATCACCGTCGGCGTCACCTTGGCCGCCCGCTCCGCCTCCAGGTAGGCCGTGACCTCCTCGGCGACGATCCGCCTGACCGCGGCGATCGCCTCGGCCCGCCCGCCGTCGGCGGTGTCGCTCCCCAGCCCGGCCTGCTGCATCGACTCCAGATCGACCAGCGTCACGCCGGGGATCGCCCGAACCCCCGGATCGACGTCGTGCGGGAGCGCCAGGTCGAGCAGGAAGAGCCCGGTCCTGCCGTTCATCGCGGTCGCCACCATCTCGGCGGTGATCGCGCGGGTCCCCGCGCCGATGCAGGAGACCACCAGGTCGGCCTCGGCCAGCTCCGCGGGGACGTCCGCCAGCTCGGCGGCCCGCCCGCCCACGGTCTCGGCCAGCCGTACGGCACGCTCGTGGGTGCGGTTGGCGATCACGATGTCCGTCACGCCGGCGCGGGAGAGGGTCGCGGCCGACAGCGCGCTCATCGAGCCCGCTCCGACGACGAGGGCGCGCTTGCCGGTGATCGGGCCCATCACCCGCTCGGCGAGCGTCAGGCCCTCGCCCACCAGCGACGCCCCGGCCCGATCGATGTCGGTGTCGGCGTGCGCCCGCTTGCCGACGCGCAGGGCGTGCTGGGCCAGCTCGTTGAGCGCCGTCCCGGCCGTGCCCTCATCCTGGGCGAGGCGCAGCGCCGTACGGATCTGCCCGAGGATCTGGCCCTCGCCGACCACCATCGAGTCGAGGCCGCAGGCCACCGCGAACAGGTGCTCGACCGCGCGGTCCTCGTAGTGCACGTACAGGTGCCGGGCCAGCTGCTCCTGCGGCATGCCGGAGCGCGCGCTCAGCAGGTCGGTCAGCGCCGTCACGCCGCCGTGGAAGCGGTCGACGTCGGCGTAGACCTCTACCCGGTTGCAGGTGGAGACGACCAGCGCCTCGGAGACGTGCTCGTCCTGCCACACGTCGTGCAGCAGCTTGGCGAGCGCGTCACCGGTGACCGTGACGCGTTCGAGCAGCGCCACCGGCGCGGTGCGGTGGCTGAGGCCGACGACGAGGAGGCTCATGAGCACACTCCGATCGCTCGCTCACTCACATGACCACCCCGTCCGGCCACTCCTCGGCCATGATGGGCCCTCCACTTGCCTTGCGCTGCTCGTGGAACGCAAGAATCTGCAGCTCGATGGATAAATCGACTTTACGGACATCTACTCCGTCAGGCACAGCCAGAACGACGGGAGCGAAGTTCAAAATACTCGTGACGCCGGTCGCGATGACCCGGTCGCACACATGCTGGGCCGCCGTCGCGGGCGTCGCGATCACCACGATGGAGACCCCGCGCTCGGTGATCACGGATTCCAGCTCGTCGGTGTGCTCCACGACGAGACCGGCGATCCGGTCGCCGACGACTTCCGGATCGGCGTCCAGCAGGCCCGCCACCCGGAATCCCCTGGACACGAACCCTCCGTAGTTGGCCAGAGCTCGCCCGAGGTTGCCGACACCGACGATGGCGACGGCCCAATCCTGGGTGAGACCAAGCTCACGCGATATTTGGTATATCAAGTACTGAACGTCGTAGCCCACTCCCCTCGTGCCGTACGACCCGAGGTGGGACAGGTCCTTGCGCAGCTTCGCCGAGTTGACCCCGGCGGCCAGCGCGAGATCCTCCGAGCTCACCGTCGGCGTGCCCCGCTCCGCCAGCCCGTTCAGCGCACGCAAGTAGAGCGGCAGTCGCGCGACGGTCGCGTCGGGAATGCCACGTTCGCGGGCCTGTGGGATGCGGCGGATCACGTGCCGGTGCTCCAGGGGGACGGACGGCCGGTGCGCCCCCGGCCGCACGAGCGGATGCGACGGATGTCGTAGACATCTAGGTTAGTGCCTTTGTGAAGCCGCGCACAAAGTGAGTGCCCGTTAACTGTCCCAGCACGGCGCCCCGGTGGCGAATCCGGCCCGCGCTCGCCGCAATAATCTGAGGTCATGACCCCTCGTGATCACCGCATCACCCTCCTCGGCAAGCCCGGGTGTCACCTCTGCGACGACGCCCGCGCGATCATCCAGCGCGTCGCCGAGGAGCTCGGCGTGCCCTGGGAGGAGCGGGACATCACCGCCGACCCCCAGGACCAGGCCGAATACGGGGAGATGATCCCCGTCGTCCTGATCGACGGCGTCCAGCACGACTACTGGCGCGTCAACGAAGCCCGCCTACGCGATGCATTGACGGCGTGATCATGCACTGTGCGGCGCGCGCCCGCAGGACGGGCACATCGCATGATCACGAAGCGCCGTGGCGCTGGTCAGACTGCGTGCGGCGGAATCCCTGCATGATCGCACCCTGAGAAACCGTACGTCACGGAGCTTCCCGGGACGCCGCGCATGATCACGGCGACTTCGGTTGTACGTCTCAGACAAAGGTGGTGGGGAGGGGGACGACCTTCGCGGCGTTGACGGTGAGTTCGATCACGTTGGTGGCGAGGACGAGCGCCTGGCGTTCAGTGGCGAAACGCTCCATGTGGGGCTGGCGCTGGTGCTCGGAGAAGCCGACCTCGTCGCGGTAGAGCTCGTAGACGATGCGCTGGAGCGGCGCGGACTTCACCCCGTGGCAGACGAAGACCAGCGTGTCGGGCTCGTTGCGCTGCACGGCCTCAACGGTCTCCTCCGCCAGCTTGTCGAACGCCTCGCCCGAGCCGTCCAGCAGCGTGAAGACCGTGAGCAGGCCGTAGATGGACGGGGACGGCTTGACCGACCCGCCCCGTGGGGCCGGCGCGGGGCTCTGCCGGGACGCCGAGCCGAAGCCCACGCCGAAGCTGGCGGCGACCTCCGGCGGGATCTCGACCCCGGGGAAGACGGCGCCCGTGGCGGGCATGCCCTGCTGCGGCTCCGCCTTGGCGGGCGCCGGCATGCCGTACACGTCGGCGGCCATGAGCTGGCCCGTCGCGGGGCCGCCGAAGTCGTCGAGCGGCTGCATGCGGGCGGCGTAGTCGACCTCCTCGCCGGCGCGGTACTCGGCCACGAGGTCACCGAGGCCGGAACGACGGGGCGGAGCCTGGGCGGGCGGGGCAGGCGGCACAACCTGCGGAGCGGGCGGGGCCTCCCGGCGATCGACGGCGCGGCGGCGCCCGCTTTCCTCCCACTCGCCGTCCTCGTCCTCGTCCTCGTCTTCGTCGTACGGCGCGAGCGGCCTGGCCACCGCGTACCAGATCCCACCGGCGGTGACCGCGAGGAGCGCCACGATGACGATCCCGGGGAGCGTGAGCTCCAGCGCGCCCACGAGCGCCATGCCGGCCGGAGCGAGCACCACGGTCGCGTTCATGTTGTCGGCGTCGTAGTCGTCCCCGTCGCGCCAGCTCAGCAGGGCCACGGCCAGGGAGATCAGCAGCGTGACGATCACCAGTACGTGGATGCCCCGCAGCAGCCACTCGGGCCAGATGTCCCAGTGGACCGGGGCGTCCGGGAGCTGCTTGGTGAACCCGCCGGCGACCGGGTCGAGCAGCATGATGACGACGCCGACGACCGTGAGGGCGATGCCCAGCAACCACCCGCCGAAGCGGGCCGACGCCTTCTCGGCGAGGAGTTGCAGCACGCCGACCGCGAGCCAGAGCGGCGCCAGCAGCGAGCCGGTGACCTCGAACGCCCGGAAGGTGGCGGACCCGAAACCGGTCAGGTGACCGACCGCGATCGCGCCGAGCGAGAGGGCGAGCGCACCCGTGGTGACGCTCCACGCGATCAACCAGCCGGTGGGCTCGTCACGAAGGCGCCCGATGAGGACGCCGGTGGTGATCCCGGCAAGCAGGGCGCCGGCGAACGCGAGGAGAGCGACAAGGACTTCCATGGTGGACCCCATGCTGCCGGACATTGCCTTCCGACCGGTAGCCGGTTCCCCAGGGGCGTCTACGGACCGGAAGCACCGTTACGGGAATTGATTACTGTGCTCAGACGGATTGTGTTATTTCCCGATGATTTCTAGAGTGTTCGAGCACGCCGACTCCCCTTCCCCCATGGGATACCGGATGCCGAACACGTGGCCGATGGCCGGGCTGTCCCCTCCAGCCGGAGCAGCGCTCCCCGCGCGCGCCGTCGATCCCGCCGCCGGCGAGAACGACGAGATGCGAACGCTGGTGTTGCGCGCCAAGACCGGCGACACCGAGGCGTTCGGCATGCTGTACGACCGCTATCTGGAGCTGGTGTACCGCTACGTCTACTTCCGGGTGGGCGCGCACGCGCTCGCGGAGGACCTGACGAGCGAGACCTTCCTGCGCGCGCTGCGCGGGATCTCCGACTTCACCTGGCAGGGCCGTGACTTCGGCGCCTGGCTGGTGACGATCTCCCGCAACCTCGTGACCGACCACTTCAAGTCCGGCCGGAACCGCCTGGAGGTGGTCACGGCCGAGGTCCTGGACACCCCGCTCGACGGCCCGCACATCCCCGAGAACGCCGTGGTCACCAACATGGTCAACGAGCGGGTGATGCAGGCGATCAAGCAGCTCGGCCCGGAGCAGCAGGAGTGCGTGATCCTGCGCTTCCTCCATGGAATGTCGCTCGCCGAGACCGCCATGGTCATGGGCAAGAAGAGCGGCGCGATCAAGGCCCTGCAGTTCCGGGCTATCAAGGCACTCGCTCGGACGCTACCCAAGGACCTCTAGCCCGTAACCCATACCGCCGTCCCGTCGTTGGGCATGTGGCAGGGGCGGGATCATCAAGCGGGGATGGCGGGAGCGTTCATGGGCTGGTGGCGACCCTCGCGCCGGCCGTGCGACGGGTGGGTCACCCGCACGACCGGCCATGTCACCGCGCGCCTGCTCTCCCTCCGCCTGGGCGGCGCCCCGAGCCCCGAGTTCCGCGCGAGCCTCCGCGAGGAGCTGCTGCGCGCGCACGCCGCCGAGCGGGTCCCCGCCGGGGACCCGCCCGCCCGGCGGCCCGAGGTCCGCCGCCGGTCCCTTCTCGTACGGCTCCGCCCGGCCATCGTGTTCGCCGTCCTGCTGGCCGGGATGTACGCCACGGGCGTCAGGACCTACCACTCCGTGCCCGGTGACGTGCTGTATCCGCTCAAGCGGACGGCCGAGTCGACGTTGCTGTCCCTGGCGACCGACGACCAGGAACGGGCAGAGCGGGAGATGATCGCGGCACGGCTGCGGGCGGCGGAGACCGCCTCACTGGTGGGCTACTCGGCGCCGGATCGCGACCGGCTGATCGAGCAGGCGCTCGACGACATGGAGACGACGACCCGGGCGGCTCTGAGCCGCGTGCAGCACCGTGGACCGGCCAACAGCGAGGAGAGCAGGGAGGCCCGCCGCTTCGCCCGGGAGCAGCGCACGATGGTGGAGCCCCTGCTGCCGAAGCTCGACGACGAGAACCGCGACAAAGCCAACAAGTACCTGAGCTATATCGACACGTTCACGGCTTCCGGCCATTGACGTACGGCTCGCCGCGCACATGGGCGATTAAGCTGATGTGCCATGAGGCGGCTATTGCGACGGCGGGAGGCGGCGGAGATCGCGGGTGAGGTGGCGGCCGCGGCCGCGGTCTCGGCCCCGGTGATCGTCCCCGATCTCAGCGCGGCGGCGTTCTTCGACGTCGACAACACCATGATGCGCGGCGCCTCGATCTACCACTTCGCCCGCGGGCTCGCCTCGCGCGGCCTGTTCACCACCAACGACCTGCTGAAGTTCGCCGTGGGCCAGGCGTGGTTCCGGATCCGCGGCAACGAGAACCCCGAGCACATCGCGCGGGCCAAGGAGATGGCGCTGGCCTTCGTCGCCGGGCTCAAGGTAGACGACGTCGTGCACCTCGGCGAGGAGATCTACGACGAGGTCATGGCCGACCGCGTCTGGGCCGGCACCCGGGCCCTGGCCCAGGCCCATCTCGACGCCGGCCAGCGGGTGTGGCTGGTCACCGCCACCCCGGTCGAGCTGGCCCGGGTGATCGCCCAGCGCCTCGGGCTGACCGGCGCGCTCGGCACGGTCGCGGAGACGGCCGACGGGGCCTACACCGGCAGACTGGTCGGCGACCTGCTCCACGGGCCGGCCAAGGCCGAGGCGATCCGGGCGCTGGCCCGCCGCGAGGGGCTCGACCTGTCCCGCTGCTCGGCCTACAGCGACTCGGCCAACGACCTGCCCATGCTCTCGCTGGTCGGCCACGCGTACGCGATCAACCCCGACAGCGAGCTCCGCGAGCACGCCCGGGAGCAGGACTGGGAGATCCGCGACTTCCGGACCGGCCGGAAGGCCACGATGATCGGCCTGCCGATCGCGGCCACGGCGGGCGCCATCGCGGGCGGCATCGCCGCCGGGATCGCGCTGCGCAAGCACTACCGCTCGGTCGTCTGACAGAACTAGTCGTCTGACAACCTAGAAGAGCGGCGGGAACGCGTGGCCGCGCCGCAGCCGCAGAGCGTTGAGCCGCTGCTGGATGGTCTCGCGCACCTGGTCGGTGAGGTTGAAGACCAGCATGGGGTCGTCCGCCTCATCGGGGTCGAACTCGTCCGTCCGGATCGGCTCGCCGAACTCGATGAGCCACTTCGACGGCAGCGGGATCAGCCCTAACAGCCCCAGCCAGGGAAAGAACGGCGTGATCGGCAGGTACGGCAGGCCGAGAAGCCGGGCGAGCGTCCGGAAGTCCCCGACCTTGGGGTAGATCTCCTCGGCCCCGACGATGGCACAGGGCACGATCGGCACCCCGGCCCGGATGGCCGACGCCACGAAGCCGCCCCGGCCGAACCGCTGGAGCTTGTAGCGCTCGGAGAACGGCTTGCCGACGCCCTTGAAGCCCTCGGGGAAGACTCCTACGAGCTCGCCCTTGCGCAGCAGGCGGTCGGCGTCCTCCGGGGTGGCCAAGGTGTGTCCCGTCTTGCGGGCGAGATGCCCGAGCACGGGAAGCTGGTAGACCAGGTGGGCGCCCAGCAGCCGCACCGGCCGCTTGGCCTCGTCGTGCAGCGCGACCTGCATCATCAGCGCGTCCACCGGGAGCGTTCCGGAGTGGTTGGCCACCACGAGAGCGCCGGAGTCGGCCGGCACGTTCTCCAGCCCCAGCGTCTCAACCCGGAACCAGTGGTGGTAGAGCGGCCGGATGAGCTCCAGCAGGACCTTGTCGCTGAGCTCGGGGTCGAAGCCGAACTCGTCGACCTCGTACTCCCCTGAGACCCTGCGCCGCAGGAAGGCGAACAGCTCGGCGAGCCGCTCGTCCGGCGGGCCGGGTGGAGAAGCGCCGCGGGCCGCCGAGATCGGGATGACCCGCGCGCCGTCCGCGCCGGAAGCCGGCATCTCGTTCACCACCTCGTCGCCAGGCCGGACAGCCAGTCCACCACGGCCACCTGCAGGTCTCCGGCGATCCCGACGGTGCCGCGGGACCGGAGAAAGTCGTCGAAAGCGGCGGCCGTGCTGTACTTGGGCTTCCAGCCCAGCTCGGCGGACAGCCGGGTGGTGTCCACGGCACGGCCATGGAGCAACAGCGCGATCTGCTCCGGGGAGAAGTCGACGAGGCCCGCGTTCCGCGCCAGCCCTCCGAGCGCGCGGAATGCCGGAGACGGCACCGGGACCGCCGGACGGCCCGCCCGCCGCGCGCACTGCGACAGCAGCAGCACGCCGTCTCCGGCGACGTTGAACACGCCGGGGTGGTCCTCGACCGCCATGCGGCGCAGCACCTCGACCGCGTCGTCCTCGTGGACGAACTGCAGCCGGGGGTCGAACCCGAAGACGGTCGGCAGCACGGGCTGCGAGAAGTACCGCGTCAGCGGCGAGTCGATGCCCGCGCCCATGAAGTTGGCGAACCGCAAGGTCGAGGTCGCCACGTCGGGACGCCGCCTGGCGAAGCCCCTGGTGTATCCCTCGATCTCGTGGGCGTCCTTGGCGTAGCCCGAATGGGACACGTCGACCGGCTCGGTGTCCTCGGTGAACACCGCGGGGGCGTGCGGCGACGAGCCGTACACGGCCGTGGTCGATCGCACCACCACCCTGCGCACCGTCGCCGACCGCTGGCAGGCCGCCAACAGCTGCATGGTGCCGATGACGTTGTGCTCCTTCATGGCCGAGCGGCTCTGGGCGGGGCCGCTGACCAGGCTCATGTGCACAACGGTGTCGACGTCCGCCGCCGCGATGACCTGCGCGATGTCGGGGCTGCGCAGATCGACGCGGACGAACTCGGTGCGGCCGAGCGGCGCGCCGCCGTCTCTCGCCGGAGAGGGGGGTGGCACCGTGTCGACTCCGATGACCCGGTCGATGCCCGGGTCCGCCGCGAGAGCGCTCGCCAGCCGAGCACCGATGTGACGGGAGACCCCGGTGACAAGCACGGTATGGGTCATCGCCGCCTCGCTGGGGTGTCCGTGTTCACGGTCGCCCGGCCCCTCGGGGACCGGTGCGCGCTCCGTCTCGACTACTTCTTGTTACGCCGCTGGATGCGGGTCTTCTTGAGCAGCTTGCGGTGCTTCTTCTTCGCCATACGCTTACGGCGCTTCTTGATCACAGAGCCCACGGGACCCCCAGGTGAAGGTAGTGAATGTCAAACCGGCGCGCGAGCGCACACCGGCTCAACAGCCTACCGGCGATCCACGGTAGATCGCCCCCAGGGGACCCCGCGTGGCCCGCGGGGCCGCTTCATCCAGCTTCGATGAAGGCATCCCTCAGGTAGTCGTGTACCGCCTGTTCGGGCACTCTGAAGGATCGGCCGACCCGGATGGCCGGCAGCTCACCCGAGTGCACGAGCCGGTACACCGTCATCTTGGACACCCGCATGACAGTGGCCACTTCGGCCACCGTCAGGAACTTCACCTCGCTGAGAGGTCTTTCGCCTGCACCCATCGGACGCCTCTTCCGCACGTGTTTCCGGGTTATCCCCACTGGTGCCATCGCTCACGCACGTGTACTGCCGTCAGCGTAAGTCCGGACTCCGAGTAGGCAAACCCCCCATTTCATCAGTCACCGGAGTCTTGTGCCGTCAAAATCGAGAAAAACGCTGGCAGCAGCCGGGTCGTGCCCCTCGCCTCAATCTTGGAACGGACCAACTTCTCTCACATTAGAGTCGCCCAGGCACACCAAAAAGTTGGCAAACGGTCGACACACCGGTCCAAAAGTGGCCTGAAATGCCCGGTTTGGGGTGACCCGGAAAGTCCGATTGGATCTCAGAGGGCTTGGGCGATCCGGTCGAGGAGGTAGGCCGTCAGCGGCCGGTAATACCGGGGCAACACGTTGTCATCCAGCGGCACGGTCACCGCGATCTTGCCTTCGGCCTCTCCGACGAACAGGGCGGGGTCGTTGCTGTCCGCGAACCCGACGGTCTCGATCCCGGCCTCTCCGGCCGCGCCCGCCCAGCCGTGGTCGGCGATCACCAGATCGGGCCGCTCCTCCGCGAGCATCGCCCGCATCGGGTCGGGATCATGCGTGTGGACGAGGGTTCCGCCGTCGGACAGCATGGCCACGTCGTCCACATAGCGGATCTTCTTCCGGCGACCGAGGCCACCGCCGACGTAGCTCCATCCCTCGGCGGGCGTGAGCAGGGTCGCGCCGTACGCCTCCAGGAACCGGGCCAACCCGAGGTGGATGGTGAGCAGGCCGGTCGGGTGTCCCGTGGCGACGATGACCCGAGCGCCGCCCGGCCGCAGCGCCTCGGCGACGCGGTCGCCCATCTCCTCCACGGCGTCGATGGTCCGCTCGGGATCGATCGTGTCCTGTCCCTCGCGGTGCGCCGGGTCGGCGACCACGCCGGCCTTCTTCGCCATCAGCTCCAGCACGTCGGCGTACGTCCAGTCCTCGGAGAACGTGAGGCCGAACATGTAGTAAGGGTCGCGCAGCGCCAGCGACCGATAGTGATCGAGGTTGTTCTCGCGGGTGGTCGCGACGTCCCCGGCGATTCCCGTCCTGACGAGGTGGTTCCGCAACTCGGCGCGCGAGGGAACGGCCGAGGCGGTGGCGAAGGCGGCGTGCGGAGGAAGGGTCACAGGGGCTACAGCGCTCCTCGTCTCGTCATGATTCCGTCAGGGCATCGGATCCAGCCCGTGGAGGGGGAAGACCGCGTTCCTGCTCGCCATGATGGCCCGGTCGATGGCGTCGGCTGGATCGTACCCTTCGGAAAAGTCACGATAATCCGGGTGGCGCCCGTCGGTCATGGTGAGCGGGGGCGTCTCGCCCGTCCGTTCGCGGACCAGGGTGCGCCAGCTCTGCGGCGTCGGCGTCTCCGGATCCACGGGGGCGCCCGCCGCCTCGGCGATGAGATGTGTCCAGGCCCGTGGCACCACCTGGACCAGCTCGTAACCTCCGCCGCCGGTGGCGATCCACCGGCCCCCCGCGGTCTCGTGAGCCAGCCGGTGCAGCTCCGCGTAGGCCGTACGCTGCCCGTCGATGCTCAGCATGAGGTGGGCGAGGGGGTCGAGCGCGTGGCTGTCGCAGCCCTGCTGAGTGACGAGGATCTCCGGCGCGAACTCCCTGAGCAGCGGAGGGACGACCGCGTGGAAGGCCCGCAGCCAGCCGCTGTCGCCGCACCCGGCGGGAAGGGCCACGTTGACCGAGGTGCCCTCCGCGCCCGTCTCCTGGGGGAAGCCCGTGCCGGGGAAGAGCGTGCGTGGGCTCTCGTGCAGGCTGATCGTGAGGACCCGCGGATCGTCGTAGAACATCGCCTGCACGCCGTCGCCGTGATGGGCGTCGACGTCGACGTAGGCGACCCGGGACGCGCCCTGGGAGAGCAGCCAGGCGATCGCGACGGCCGGGTCGTTGTAGACGCAGAAGCCGCTGGCCGTGGAGGGCATCGCGTGGTGCAGGCCCCCGGCCACGTTGACGGCGTGCTCGGCCTCGCCGTTCCACACCGCCCTCGCGGCCTCCAGCGTGGCCCCGGCGATCAGCGCCGACGCCTCGTGGACTCCCACGAACGAGGGATTGTCGGGGGTGCCCAGCCCGCGGCTCAGATCGGGCCGGCCGGTCCGGGAGACCTCCTTCACCCCGTCGATGTAGTCCCGCTTGTGGACCAGCGCCAGCTCGTCGTCGGTCGCGGCGACGCAGCCGGTCATCTCGACGCCGTCGAGCACGCGCAGGTCCCGGGCGAGCGCCATGGTGAGCTCGACCCGCACCGGCGCCAGCGGATGCTCGGGACCGAAGTCGTACGAAATCAGCGCGTCATCCCAGACGACCCGCACCGCCTGACTCATGACCGCGACGGTACCGTTACTCGGTGCGGAGGGCGACGACCGGGTCCAGCCTTCCGGCCCGCCGCGCCGGGGCGACGCCGAAGAAGACGCCCACGGCGACCGACACCCCGAACGCCAGGGCGATCGACCACCAGGTGATCGCCGCCGGCACCGGCGAGACGGCCTGGATCAGCAGCGCCCCGCCGACGCCGAGCAGGATGCCGATCAGCCCCCCGAGGGTCGTCAGCAGCACGGCCTCGATGAGGAACTGCCCGAGGATGTCGCGCTGACGGGCGCCGAGGGCCTTGCGCAGGCCGATCTCCTTGGTCCGCTCCCTCACGCTGACCAGCATGATGTTGGACACGCCGACCCCGCCGACCAGCAGCGAGATGCCCGCGATGGCGGCGAGCACGCCCGTGAGCATGCTGAGGACCGTGCCGATGGTCCCGAGGAGCTGCGTCTGCGTCACGGCGGAGAACTTCTCGTCGGGATAGCGGGCGTCGAGCGCGGCGACGACACGGCGTTGCAGCGGCTCGATCTCGTCGGGGCCGGACGCGCCGACCGCGATTCCGTTGATCCTGGGCAGCCCGATCAGCCGCTGGGCCGTGGTGACCGGGATGTGGACCTCCTGGTCACGCGCCACGCCGAACGTCGAGCCCACCGTCTCGTAGACCCCGATCACCCGGAACCGGACCCCCGCGATCGTGACCTGGCGGCCGATGGGGTCGACGTCGCCGAACAGCTTCCCCGCCACCTCGGCCCCGAGAATGGCCACCCGGCGGCGGGTGTCGACGTCGGTCGCGCTCAGATAGCGGCCGCGGCGCAGCGGCCGGTCGAAGATGTTCGGCAGGTTCTCGTCGGTGCCGGTGAGCGTGGCGAACACCTCGGTCCGTCCGACCCGCACCGACTCGCCGGAGTTGACCGCGACGGTCACCTTGGACGGATCCCCGACGACGCGGCGCACGTAGGCGACGTCGGACAGGTCGAGCCGGCTCTGCGTCGGGGCGGCGCCGAGGCCCACCTGACCGGGAACCACGAGGATGATGTTGCTGCCCAGCCCGGCGATCTCCTTCTCCACCGCGTTCTTGGCCCCGGTCCCGATGGCGACGAGGATCACGACCGCCAGCACACCGATGATCACGCCGAGCATGGTCAGCGTGCTGCGCAGCCGGTTGACCCGCAGGGCCTCCAGCGCCATCCGCAGCGCCTCCGCCGTCCTCATCGGGTGTCACGCTCGATGAGGCCGTCGCGGACGTGGACCTGGCGGCGGGCGCGGGCCGCGACCTCGGGCTCGTGCGTCACCAGGACGACGGCCACGCCGCTGTCGGCGTTCAGGCGCTCCAGCAGGTTCATGACCTCATCGCCGTTCCGCGTGTCGAGGTTGCCGGTGGGCTCGTCCGCGAGGACGACCTTGGGGTCGCCCACGAGAGCGCGGGCGATCGCGACCCGCTGCTGCTCGCCGCCGGACATCTGGGACGGCCGGTGCCCGAGCCGGTGCCCCAGGCCGACCGCCTCCAGGGCCTCCCTGGCCCTCGCCCGCCGTTCCGTCCCCGAGACGCCCCGGTAGACCAGCGGAAGGGCCACGTTGTCGATCGCCGACGTGCGCGCCAGCAGGTGGAAGGACTGGAAGACGAAACCGATCGTCTGGTTGCGCAGCTCGGCCAGCTTGGTGTCGTCGAGGGTCGAGACGTCCACGCCGCCCACCCGCAGGATGCCGGATGTGGGCCGGTCGAGGCAGCCGAGCAGGTGCATGAGCGTGGACTTGCCCGAACCCGACGGGCCGAGGATGGCCACGAACTCCCCCTGGTCGATGCGCAGGTCGACGCCGCGCAGGGCGTCCACGGAGACACCGTCGAGGCGGTACGACCGCGTGAGCCCCACCGCCTCGAACGCCGGATCACTCACCTCACGCCACCCCCAATGCATGATCACGCGGGAAGTAGGGGGAGGTCATGGGAGCGTCTGGGCTTGGCGGACGGTGTCGGCGCCCTTGACGACGACCTGGTCGCCCGGTGAGACGCCGCTGAGGACCTCCACCGCGGCGTCGCCCTGCGCCCCCAGCTTGACGACCCGCCGCTCCGCCCTGCCGCCGCGGACCGCCCAGACGATCGTCTCCCGCCCGCTCGTCACGATCGCCGAGGCCGGTACGGCTGTCGCGTCCGGAGACTCCCTCACGGTGAGGCGGACGACGGCGCTCATCCCGGGTTTGGGCCACGGGGCGGCGCTCTGGTCGTCGTAGACCCCCTTGCCGAGCCTGAGCCGTACGGGATAGCTCACCCCGCCGGTGGCGCCTTCCTTGGGGGTGACCCCGATGCCCGTCACCGTGGCGGTGTAGGTCGCGCCGGTGACCGCGTCGAGCTCGACCTGGGCGGGCGTCCCCTCCTTCACCAGCAGCACGTCGGTCTCGTCCACGTCGGCGGAGAGCGTGAGGGTGGACACGTCGGTCACCGTGGCGATCGTGTCGCCCACCGCCACCGGGACGCCGGTCGCGATCACGCCTCCGGACCGGCCACTGGGCGCGGCGGCCGCGGCTCCGGCCTGGCCCGCCAGCCCTGCGGGGAGCTGGCTGATGAGGCCGCTCAGGCCGGCCGTACCGCCACCGGAAGAGGGGCCGCCAAGAGTGACGACCCCGCCGAACGGCGCCTTGACGACGAGGCCGTCCACGGTCCGCTGGGCGGCCTTGACCGCGGCCTTGGCCTGGGACCTCGACGCGGCCTGGAGGGACGACATGGAGGCCGTCAGCCCGCTCAGGCCCGCCCCGAGCCGGCCCGTCACCTGGCTGATCGACTGGTTGAGCCCGGTGACGACCTGGCTGAGCGCGCGCTGCTGGGCCCTCTGCTGGGCCTCGGCCGTGTCGATGGCGGACAGCAACTGGGCTCTGATCAGGGGATCCTTGATCTTCTTCGCCGCTTTCCTGGCCTGGGCGAAACAGCGGGCCACGTCGGGCGATCCGGGCAGCTTGAGCGTTGGAAGGCGCACGGAGGTCGCGCCGCCGCCGAGGGAGACGGGCCGGGAGGCCTGCCTGTCGGCCTTATGGGCCTGGTCGAGCTGGTCCTTGGCCTGCGGAGAGCTGATCTTCGCGAGGATCTGGCCCTTCTCGACGGTGTCGCCGTCCTGGACGTAGAGCTTGGCGACGGTGCCGGAGGCCGGAGCGGTCAGGGCGGCCGTGGCGCGCGCGCCGACCGTCGCGGGCGCCTCGACGACCTCGCTGACCGGCGCGCGGGTCACCCGGGCGATCTGAACCTTCGCGGGTTCGGACGCGGAGCAGCCCGCGACGAGGAGGACGGCGAGGAGCGGGAGGATTCCGCCACGAAACGTCACCCGGCCAATGGTAAAGGGGGGGTCACGCGGTCCCCTCAGACGCGCCTCAGATTCCTGATGGCGGGCACGCTCAGCAGGCAGACGACGCCGGCGAGGCCGACCGCGAAGCCGAACAGCAGGACGTGCTCGGCCCCCACCCTCGCGGCGACGGGGCCGGAGAGCGCCTGCCCGAGCGGGATGCTGAGCACCGAGCCCGCGACCTCGTAGGCCGTCACCCGGTTGAGGACGTCCTGGGTGACCTGGGTCTGCACGCTGGTGGCCCACATGACCGACCAGAACGCCCACGCCGCGCCACTGAGGGCGAAGGCCGCGGCGACCACCAGGGCGGGCATGTGGACGGCGATGACGAGAGGCTCCAGGAAGTACACGATCATGGCGACCGCTCCGGCGGCCAGCGGCCTGACCGGCTTGAACCACATCGCGACCACTCCGCCGACGATCGTGCCCGCCCCGGCGGCCGACATGATCCAGCCGACGGCCGCCTTGCCGAGACTCTCGCTGACGATCGCGAGGCCGAGGGGCATCAGCGGGCCGAAGACCAGCACGCCGTAGACGGCCCAGACGATGATGACCGCCCACATCCAGGTGCGGGAGCGGAACTCGTCCCAGCCCTCGCGGAGGTTCCGCAGGAACGAGGAGCCGCGGGCCAGCGTCGCGACCGGGCGGACCCGGAGCGCGAGGAGACAGACGGCGCTCACGGCGAACGTCCCGGCGTTGACCCCGTACACGACGCCGGCGCCTCCGAGGAGGATCAGCGAGCCGGACAGGGCGGGGCCGAGGAGCTGCGCCATGGCGTCCGCCACCCGGAGCGTGGCGTTCGCCCGCTGCACGTCCGGGGATATCTGCGGCACCATGCTGCTGACGCCGGGCTGGAACATCGCCGCGGCGGCGCCGCTGAGCGCGGACAGCACGATGAGCAGCGAAAGCGCGGGCCTGCCGGTGAGGAAGGCGGCCGCGATGACCGACTGGGTGACGACGCGGACCAGGTCCGCGCCGATCATCATGCGACGGGCGGTGAACCGGTCCGCGAAGACGCCGCCGAACAGGATGAGGCCGCCGAAGGGGGCCATCCAGGCCGCGAGGACGTACCCGACCCCCGTGGCCCCGTATCCGGCCCCCAGCACGCCGAGGGAGACGGCCACGGGCAGCATGGCGTCTCCGAGGATCGAGATCGCCCGTCCGACGAAGTAGAGCGCGAAGTCACGCGTCCAGAGAGCGGGCCGCCGGGTCTGTCCCGCAACCTGTACGGCTTGCGCCACTTCGTCCCCTCCCATTTGTCCGGACATATCATGCCCCCAAAAGGGAAGGTTTCCGAATCGGTTTAGCCGGAGGCGAGCTGGCGGCTGCGGTCGCGGGCGGCCTCGATGGCGTCGAGGAACGCCGCCCTTACCTTGTGGCGCTCCAGCTCGGCGATGGCGGAGATGGTCGTGCCGCCCGGCGAGGTCACGGCCTCCCGCAGGATCACCGGATGCTCCCCGGAGTCCCGCAGCATGATGGCCGCGCCGACGATCGACTGGGTCACCATGTCGAGCGCGGCGGCGCGCGGCATGCCGAGCAGGATCCCGGCGTCGACCATGGCCTCGACGAGGTAGAAGAAGTAGGCCGGGCCGCTGCCGGACAGCGCGGTCGCGGCGTCCTGCTGGGACTCGGGGATGCGCAGGACCTTCCCGACCGGGCTCAGCAGGTCCTCCGTGCGCTTCAGGTGCTCCTCCGAGGCGTGCGCCCCGGCCGAGATGACGCTCATGGCCTCGTCGACGATCACCGGGGTGTTCGACATGACCCGGACCACCGGGACGTCGTCGCCCAGCCTGGACTCGACGAACGCCGTCGTGATACCCGCCGCCACGGAGATGACGAGCCGGCCGGCCGGGACGTACGGCGCGATCTCGGTCAGCAGGCCGGCCATGTCCTGCGGCTTCACCGCGAGGATGAGGGTGTCGGCGCTCTTGGCCGCCTCGGCGTTGCCGGCGACGCGCACGCCGTACCTCTCGCGCAGCGCCTCGGCCCGCTCGGGGCGCCGGGCGGTCGCCATGATCTCGTTCGGGCGGAGCCCGGCGCGCACCAGCCCGGACAGCAGGGCCTCGCCCATCTTTCCGGTTCCCAAAATCGCGATCATGTCACTCCTTTATCGGTACGTGCACCCGCACCTGGGCGCCCCGGCCCGCGAGCCTGCGCCGCTCGGCGGGGCGCACGCCGTACGGGATCTGGAACTCGAAGCCGTCGGGCTCGCGGTCGTTCAGGGCGGCCAGCGCGGCGGCGACGTCGATGAGCCGCCGGTCGTGCGTGGCGATCACCGGGTGTCCCGGGCCGGCCAGCAGGATCTTGAGGCACCGCACGTACGACAGGTCGGCCTCGTGGGCCGTCTCGTAGGCCAGGGCGGGAGCGGCGTCGTAGCCGCCGTTGCACAGCCGTACCCTAGCGGAGGCCAGGGCCCGGCAGTCCTCCTCGGCGCGTCTGAGGGACGACTGGACCACGACGCCGAGCGTGGGGTGCTCGCCCCGCAGCGCCGCGTGCACGGCGAGCGTGGCGTCGACGG
The DNA here is from genome assembly GCF_041262585.1 of Planotetraspora sp. GP83. Classification (NCBI taxonomy): domain Bacteria; kingdom Bacillati; phylum Actinomycetota; class Actinomycetes; order Streptosporangiales; family Streptosporangiaceae; genus Planotetraspora; species Planotetraspora sp. GP83. Next base: position 397,110 of record NZ_JBGCBZ010000002.1, read on the forward strand.
CCGTGTGGTCCTCCCTGTCGAGGGGCCTGCCGAGGGGCATGTCGAGGGTCACCGTGGCCCCGGCGTCCCTCGCGGCCTCGCAGAGACGCCCGACGCTCTCGCGGTCGAGCTTCTGGGGCCTCACCGTCAGGTCCGCCCCCCGCGCGAGCCCCCGCCGGGCGAGGGCGTCGAGCAGCGTGAGGAAGTCCTTCTCGTCGTTCTCCCCGAGATGATCGACGGTCACCGGAAAGCCCTCGGCCGCGAGCCCGGCCACGGCCAGGCAGGCGTCCTCGGCTGTGGCTCCCGCGTCTCCCGCCACGTGGCGCCGCGCCGGCCAACGCCACGCGGCCTCCAGAATCGCACGCATCACTCCACCACCTCCTGGATCCCAGCCTAAGAGTCCATGGGCGCCGATCACCGGAGCGCGGCCTTCATGTTGCGGTTTCACAACCACCCGCGACAAGCGTCGCCTTTATCCGGATGATCTACCGGATGGTGTCATAAGTCGGTTCCAACGCCGGAACCGCTGACGTCGAAGGGGTATACGTGAAGAAGATCCTGATAGCGCTGGCCACCGCCGGCCTGGGTCTGAGTGGAGCGCTGGTCGCGGGACCCGCGACGGCCAGTGCTCCGCAGGCTCCGGATTACACGCCACCCGCTCCACAGTGGGCACAGTGCGACGGCCTGCCCGCGGGCATCGAGTGCGCGCTGGTCGAGGTCCCGCTCGACCACGACCGGCCATGGGGCAAGAAGATCAAGATCGCGGTGTCGCGTAAGAAGGCCACGGACACGGCCCACTACCAGGGTGCCATGCTGTTCAACCCGGGCGGTCCCGGAGGCAGCGGCCTGGCCTATCCCGCGGTGATGGAGGCCCGGCTCGGCTCCGCCCTGGCCGCGCAGTACGACCTGGTGGGCTTCGACCCGCGCGGCGTCGGTTCGAGCGAGCCCGCGCTCCGCTGCGACCCGCACTTCTTCGACCCGGTGCGGCCCGACTACGTCCCGGGCGACTGGGCCGAGGAGGCGGCGTGGGTGAAGAAGACCCGGGCCTACTCCCAGGCCTGCGACGACACCTACGGCGACCTGCTCCGGCACATGACCACGGTCGACGCGGCCAAGGACATCGACCTGATCCGCAAGGCCCTCGGCCAGAACCAGATCAGCTACGTGGGCTACTCCTACGGCACCTACCTGGGCGCGACGTACGCGACCCTGTTCCCCACCAAGCTCCACCGCCTGGTGCTGGACAGCATCGTCAACCCCGACCGGGTGTGGTACGACGCCAACATCGACCAGAACCACGCCTTCGAGGTGCGCGCGAAGGACTTCTTCGCGTGGATCGCCAAGTATGACGCGACCTACCACCTCGGCACGACCGGCGCCGACGTGGAGAAGGCCTTTTACGGGGCCCGCGCCAAGCTGAAGGCGACCCCCGCCGAGGGCACGGTCGGGCCGGACGAGCTCGACGACACCTACCTGGCGGGCGGCTACCTCAAGAGCCGCTGGCCGCGCCTCGCCAACGCGCTGTCCAAGTACGTCACGGCGAACGACACCGCTCCGCTGATCGGGGCGTTCGGCCTGTACGGCGACTACGCCAGCGACGACAACACCTTCGCGGTCTACTCGGCGGTGGAGTGCTCCGACGTCCGCTGGCCGCGCAACTGGGCCAAGTGGCACCACGACTGGTGGCAGTCTTACCAGACCGCCCCGTTCCTGACCTGGGGCAACGCCTGGTTCAACGCGCAGTGTGCCTCCTGGCCGGTCCGCGCCCAGCACGAGCAGCGCATCAGCGGCCGGTGGGTCAAGGACGCGCTGTTCTTCCAGGACACCAAGGACGCCGCCACGCCGTACCAGGGCGGCGTCGAGATGCACAAGCTGTTCCCGGCCTCGCGCCTGGTGGTCATGGACGGCGGCGGCAACCACGGCCTCACCGGTCGCGGGAACGCCTGCATCGACGACATCTGGAAGGCGTACCTGACCGACGGCACGCTGCCCGCGAGCCTGCCCGGGCCCGACGTCCACTGCGCGCCGTTCGCGGACCCGGTCCCGCCGGCGGCGACCGCGCGTGCGGCCACCCAGGACGACGACTGGGTCCCCGGCGAGCGCTAACCCCCCTTTTGCACGACCTCCACGAGCCCCTGACCTCCGGGTCAGGGGCTCGTGGCGTGCTTCGCGGCCCGGCGGCCGGTCACGGGGTACGGCGGCGCAGGGTGGCCGCGCCCAATACGAGGGCCAGCAGCGCGGACCCCGCGACGACGACCACGTCGCGCCAGAAGTCCCCGCCCAGGTCGTGGCCCATGACCGCGTCCTTCATCGCCTCGATGGCGTACGACATCGGGAGCACGTTGGAGATCCACTCCAGGACCGGCGCCATCTGGTCGCGGGGCACGAGGATCCCGCCGAGGAGGAGTTGGGGGATCATGACCAGCGGCATGAACTGCACGGCCTGGAACTCGGTGCGCGCGAAGGCGCTGCAGAACAGCCCGAGCGCCGTGCCCAGCAACGCGTTGAGCAGGGCCACCAGCACCAGCGGCCACAGCGAGCCGGAGAGGTCCAGGCCGAGCCAGGTGAGGGAGACGGTCAGCGCCAGCGCCACCTGGAGGCAGGCCATCACGCCGAACGCGACGCCGTACCCGAGGAGCAGGTCGAGCTTGCCCAGCGGCGTGGCCATCAGGCGCTCCAGCGTGCCGGACGTGCGCTCGCGCAGCGTGCCGATCGAGGTGACGAGGAACATCACCAGGAAGGGGAAGACGCACAGCAGGATCGGCGCCCACTGGTCGAACGAGCGCTGGTCGTCCATCACGTAGTAGAGCAGCACGATCACCAGCGTCGGGACGAGCACCATCAGGGCGACCGTGCGATGGTCGTGGCGGAGCTGCGTCATGATCCGGCGCGCGGTGGCCAGGGTGATCGCGAGGTTCATGCCGCCGCCCTCTCCTCGATGAGGCGCAGGAACGCCTCTTCCAGATCCGTGGTCCGGGTGTGCTCGCGCAGGCCGTCGGGCGTGTCGTCGGCGAAGATCTCCCCGTCGCGCAGCACGATCAGCCGCTGACACCGGGCGGCCTCGTCCATCACGTGGCTGGAGACCACGAGCGTCACGCCGCGGTCGGCCAGGCCCTGGAAGAGGCGCCAGAGCTCCTGGCGCAGGACGGGGTCGAGGCCGACGGTCGGCTCGTCGAGCACCACGAGCTCCGGGCTGCCGAGCAGCGCCACCGCGAGGCTCGCCCGGTTGAGCTGACCTCCTGAAAGGCTGCCGCCGAGCTGGTCGCCCGCCCCGGCGAGGCCGACCTCCTCCAGCACCCGGTCGGCGTCTCCCTTGGGCGCGCCCAGCACGGCCGCGAAGTAGCGGAGGTTCTCCCGCACCGACAGGTCCCGGTAGACGGCCGGGTTCTGCGTGGAGTAGCCGATCTTGCGCCGTAAGGCGGGGCTCCCGGCGGGCTCGCCGAGCACGGTCACCTCCCCGCCGGCGACGAGCTGAACTCCGACGATCGACCGCATAAGCGTCGTCTTGCCGCAGCCGCTCGGGCCCAGCAGGCCCGTCACCTGGCCTCTCGGCACCTCGAACGTGAGCCCGTGCAGCACCTCGCGGCCGCCTCGGGACACCCGCAGATCCCGTACGGAGATCGCAGGATCGGATAAATTCATCATGCGTTGAATTTAACCTTCCGGCATGCCGCCGTCAACAGGTCGCTGAACCGCGCGGGCGGCCCATCCGTCAAAGGGGTATGCGAAAGCTCTGGCTCGTGGCAGTCGTGTTCATGGCCGTGTCCTGCGGGGAGACGCCTGCACCGCAGCCCGACGGGGCGGTCGGGGTCCCGGCCAGTTCGGGGGCGCCCAGCGCGGAACCCTCTCCGGCCACGCCCGTGGGGAACACGCTGAAGGCGCACAAGGTGCCGTGGATCAGCGCGACCCCCACGGACTCCTCGCTGAACGTGGTCTGGTGGTCCGGCGTGGAGCCGTGTTACGTCCTCGACCGCGTGGAGGTCACGGAGACCAAGGACGCTGTGACGGTCACTCTCTGGGAGGGGCATGACCGGCGCAAACCCGACGCCGTCTGCATCGAGATCGCGATCCAGAAGCAGACCACGGTGAAGCTCTCCGCCCCCCTCGGGACCCGGAAGGTCATAGACGGCGCGAAATGATGCCGGTTCTGACCGCTTGGTGAACCGGCCGCCGCGCGGTGCCGTCAAAGGGTCATGCGGACGACACGACGTATCGCGGCGATCGCCGCGACTGCCCTGGCCCTCACCGTCAGCGCGCCTGCCCTCGCCGTGACCGGCGCCTCGGATCCCGTACCGGTGAAGCCGCAGGGCGGCACCCTCGATCCCCACAAGGTCCGTTGGGAGTCGGCGAAGCCGATCAGGCATGGCCGCTATCTGCGGATCACCTGGACGTCCGGCATCGCGCCCTGCTGGGTCCTCGACCGGGTCCGCGTCAAGGAGACGTCCCGGAAGGTGACGGTGACCCTCTACGAAGGGCACACCAGGAACGCCGGGATGTGCGTCCTGATCGCCGTACGGAAGACCACGACGGTGCGGCTCAGGACGCCGCTCGGCCACCGCCACGTCGTGGACGGCGCCCGCGGCTGACATACGGCCGCCGCTCCGGGAATGGTTTCGCCGCGCCGAGAGTTGAGCCTCCTAGACTCAAGACGTTTGACAAAGCCTTCGGGCGGGTTCAATATCTGAGTCGGACCGACTCAACTTTGACTACAAGGACGTACTCATGGCACGTGCGGTAGGTATCGACCTGGGGACGACCAACTCCGTCGTCTCGATCCTCGAGGGCGGTGAGCCCACCGTCATCGCCAACGCGCAGGGCTCGCGGACCACGCCGTCCGTGGTCGCCTTCGCGAAGAACGGTGAGGTTCTCGTCGGCGAGGTCGCCAAGCGGCAGGCCGTGACCAACGTCGACCGGACGATTCGCTCGGTCAAGCGCGAGATGGGCACCAACTGGACCGTCGAGATCGACGGCAAGAAGTTCACCCCGCAGCAGATCAGCGCCTTCGTCCTGCAGAAGCTCAAGCAGGACGCGGAGGCCTACCTGGGCGAGAAGATCACCGACGCGGTGATCACCGTCCCGGCGTACTTCAACGACGCCCAGCGGCAGGCCACCAAGGAGGCCGGCACCATCGCGGGCCTGAACGTGCTGCGCATCATCAACGAGCCCACCTCCGCGGCGCTGGCCTACGGCCTCGACAAGGAGAAGGACCAGACCATCCTGGTCTTCGACCTCGGCGGCGGCACCTTCGACGTGTCCCTGCTGGACGTCGGCCAGGAGGACGGCCACGGCTTCGTCGAGGTGAAGGCCACCAGCGGTGACAACCACCTGGGCGGCGACGACTGGGACCAGCGCGTCGTCGACGAGCTGGCGACCCGGTTCAAGAACGCCCACGGCGTCGACCTCGCCAAGGACAAGATGGCCCTCCAGCGCCTGCGTGAGGCCGCGGAGAAGGCCAAGATCGAGCTGTCCAGCCAGACCGAGACCTCGATCAACCTCCCCTACATCACCGCTTCCGCCGAGGGCCCCCTGCACCTCGAGGAGAAGCTGACCCGGTCGGAGTTCCAGCGGATCACCGCCGACCTGCTCGAGCGGTGCAAGGGCCCGTTCCACCAGGTCATCAAGGACGCCGGGATCAAGGTCGCGGACATCGCCCACGTCGTGCTCGTCGGCGGCTCGACCCGCATGCCGGCCGTGTCGGAGCTGGTCAAGGAGCTGACAGGCGGCAAGGAGCCCAACAAGGGCGTGAACCCGGACGAGGTCGTGGCGATCGGCGCCGCGCTCCAGGCCGGCGTGCTCAAGGGTGAGGTCAAGGACGTCCTGCTGCTGGACGTGACCCCGCTCAGCCTGGGCATCGAGACCAAGGGCGGCATCTTCACCAAGATCATCGAGCGCAACACCACGATTCCGACCAAGCGGTCGGAGGTCTTCACCACGGCCGAGGACAACCAGCCGTCGGTGCAGATCCAGGTCTATCAGGGCGAGCGTGAGATCGCGGCCTACAACAAGAAGCTGGCCACGTTCGAGCTGACCGGCATCGCCCCGGCGCCGCGCAACATCCCGCAGATCGAGGTCACCTTCGACATCGACGCGAACGGCATCGTCAACGTCTCCGCCAAGGACCTCGGCACCGGCAAGGAGCAGTCGATGACGATCACCGGCGGCTCCGCGCTGGCGAAGGACGACATCGAGCGCATGATGCGCGAGGCGGAGTCCTACGCCGAGGAGGACAAGAACCGCCGCGAGGAGGCCGAGGTCCGCAACAACGCGGACGCGCTGGCCTACCAGACGGAGAAGTTCCTCGGGGAGAACGACGACAAGGTTCCGGCCGACGTCAAGACCGAGGTCAACGACGCGCTCGCCGAGCTGAGGAAGGCTCTGGAGGGCACCGACACGCCGGCCATCCGCGCCTCCGCGGAGAAGCTGGCGACCGTGAGCCAGAAGATGGGCTCGGCCATCTACGCCCAGTCCCAGGCCGCGGGCGGCGGCGAGGACGGCGCGGCGGCCGCCGGAGCGCAGCAGGACAAGGCCGATGACGACGTCGTGGAGGCGGAGATCATCGACGATGAGCCGAAGCAGGAGGGCGGCAACAAGTGACCCCGCGCGAGAACGGTTCCGAGCAGGAGCCGGTGATCCGCGACAACCGCAAGATCGACCCGGAGACGGGCGCGGCCCGGGAGACCGCTGAGGCGGCGGACGAGGCGGCGGACCTCCTCGCGGAGCGCACGGCCGACCTGCAGCGCCTCCAGGCTGAGTTCAGCAACTACCGTAAGCGGGTCGAGCGGGACCGGATCACCGTCAAGGAGCACGCGGTCGCCAACGTCCTGTCCGAGCTCCTGCCCGTGCTCGACGACATCGGCCGGGCCCGTGACCACGGTGAGCTCACCGGCGGCTTCGCCAAGGTGAGCGAGTCGCTGGAGGCGGCCGTGGGCAAGCTCGGCCTCACCACCTACGGCGCGAAGGGCGACCCGTTCGACCCGACCGTGCACGAGGCCCTCCTGCACAGCTACTCGGCCGACGTGAGCGAGCCGACGTGCATCGAGATCCTCCAGCCGGGCTACCGCATCGGCGACCGCATCCTGCGCCCGGCGCGCGTGGCGGTGGCGGAGCCAGGAGAGGACGAGACTCCGGAGGAGTCGACCGGCGAGACCGGTGAGATCGACGACTCCGGAGACAACTGAGACACCCGGGAGCCTCTCCCCGTCCGGGAGAGGCGACCCTTTCTTACGAAGGAAGCGATAGATGAGCACCAAGGACTACTTGGAGAAGGACTACTACGCCGTCCTTGGTGTGCCCAAGACCGCGACCCCTGAGGAGATCAAGAAGGCGTACCGCAAGCTCGCCAGGCAGTATCACCCCGACGCCAACCGTGGGGACACGCAGACCGAGGAGAAGTTCAAGGAGGTCTCCGAGGCCTACGACGTGCTCTCCGACGTCAAGCGCCGCAAGGAGTACGACGAGGCACGCACCCTGTTCTCCGGTGGCTACGCCGGGGCGGGCGGCCCCCGCGGCGGCGGCTTCAACTTCGACTTCGGAGACCTGTTCTCGGGAAGCGGCGCCGGGCACACCGGCGGGGGTGACCGGTTCGGCGACCTGCTCGGCGGCCTGTTCAACCGCGGCGGCGGCACCGGTACGCGCACGACCGCCACGACCAGACCGCGACGTGGCCAGGACATCGAGTCCGAGGTCACGCTCGCCTTCGGCGAGGCCGTGGACGGCAGCACGGTGTCGCTCCGGCTGACGAGCTCATCCGCCTGCGCCGCCTGCGCCGGCACCGGGGCGAAGGCGGGCACCACGCCAAGGGTCTGCCCGACATGTGAGGGCACCGGGGCGGCCAGCCGCAATCTCGGCAACTTCGCCTTCTCGGAGCCGTGCCGCGACTGCCGGGGCCGCGGCCTCCTGGTCGACGACCCGTGCCCGGTCTGCGAGGGCAGCGGGCGCGGCAAGAGCACCCGCACGATCCAGGCCCGCATCCCGGCGGGGGTCGGCGACGGCCAGCGCATCCGCCTCAAGGGCAAGGGCGCGCCAGGCGAGAACGGCGGCCCCGCGGGCGACCTCTACGTGCAGGTCCACGTCAAGCCGCACCCGGTCTTCGGCCGCAGCGGGGAGAACCTGACGGTCACCGTTCCGGTCACCTTCCCGGAGGCGGCACTCGGCACCGAGATCAAGGTGCCGACGCTGCGCGGCATGCCGGTCACGCTCCGCATCCCGGAGGGCACGCCCAACGGGCGGACGTTCCGGGTCCGCGGCCGTGGCGCCGCCCGCAAGGACGGCACCAAGGGTGACCTGCTGGTCACCGTGCAGGTGACGGTCCCGCAGCACCTCGACGACAAGGCCCGCGCGGCCCTGGAGGAGTTCCGGGACGCGACCGAGGGCGCGGACCTCCGAGAAGAGCTGATCAAGCAGGCCAGAAGCGAGTGAGCCGATGGATGCCAACTTCTTCGATCTGTCCGATGACACTCCTGTTTACGTCATCTCGGTAGCCGCCCAGCTCTCCGGGCTGCACCCGCAGACCCTCCGCCAGTACGACCGGCTCGGGCTCGTCAGCCCGGGCCGTACGGCGGGGCGCGGGCGGCTCTACTCGACCCGCGACATCGTGCTTCTGCGCGAGGTCCAGCGGCTCTCCCAGGAGGACGGGATCAACCTCGCGGGCATCAAGCGAATTCTCCAGCTGGAGACCGACAACCTGCGCCTGCGCGACGAGGTCGCCCGGCTGCGGGGAGAGGTCACCATGATGCGGGCGCTCGTCCGGTACGAACTGCCGCCTGCCTGAAAGCGAGGCATCGACCCCGATGGATTACAAGCTGACGCAGAAGAGCCAGGAGGCGTTGTCCGGGGCGGTCCGCCGTGCGGCCTCCGAGGGCAATCCGGAGGTCGCCCCGGCCCATCTGCTCACGACCATGCTCGCCCAGACGGGCGGCACCGCCGTACCGCTCCTGGAGGCGGCGGGCGCCGACTGGAAGCTGCTGCGCACACAGGCGGAGGAGCTGCTGGCCAGGCTGCCCAAGGCGCAGGGCTCCACTGTGAGCGCGCCGTCGAGCTCGCGGCAGCTGCTGACCGTGGTCAACACGGCGGCCCAGCGGGCCAAGCAACTCGAGGACGAGTACGTCTCCACCGAGCACCTGCTCGTCGGGCTGGCGACGGACGGCGGCCAGGTCGCCGAGCTGCTCAAGGCTCAGGGCGCCACCCCGAGCGTCCTGCTCGACACGTTCGAGAAGGTCCGGGGGCACTCCCGGGTCACCAGCGAGACGCCCGAGGACACCTACCAGGCGCTGGAGAAGTACGGCGTCGACCTCACCGAGCAGGCGAGGGCGGGCAAGCTCGACCCGGTGATCGGCCGGGACACCGAGATCCGCCGGGTCGTCCAGGTGCTGTCCCGCCGCACCAAGAACAACCCCGTCCTCATCGGCGAGCCCGGCGTGGGCAAGACCGCCGTGGTCGAGGGCCTGGCCCAGCGGATGATCGCCGGTGACGTGCCGGAGAGCCTGCGGAACAAGCGGCTCGTCGCGCTCGACCTCGGCGCGATGGTCGCGGGCGCGAAGTACCGCGGCGAGTTCGAGGAGCGGCTCAAGGCCGTGCTCACCGAGATCAAGGAGAGCAACGGCCAGATCGTCACCTTCATCGACGAGCTGCACACCATGGTCGGCGCCGGCAAGGCCGAGGGCGCGATGGACGCGGGCAACATGCTCAAGCCCATGCTGGCCCGCGGCGAGCTGCGGATGATCGGCGCGACGACCCTCGACGAGTACCGCGAGCGCATCGAGAAGGACCCCGCGCTGGAGCGGCGCTTCCAGCAGGTCTACGTCGGCGAGCCCTCGGTCGAGGACACCATCGCGATCCTGCGCGGGCTCAAGGGCCGTTACGAGGCGCATCACCAGGTGCAGATCTCCGACAGCGCGCTCGTCGCGGCGGCGACGCTGTCCGACCGCTACATCACCGCCCGGTTCCTCCCCGACAAGGCCATCGACCTGGTGGACGAGTCGATGTCCCGGCTCCGCATGGAGATCGACTCCAGGCCCGTGGAGATCGACGAACTGCAGCGTGCTGTCGACCGCATGAAGATGGAGGAGCTCGCGCTCGCCAAGGAGACCGACGAGGCCAGCCGCCAGCGCCTGGAGAAGCTCCGCGAGGAGCTGGCCAACCGCCAGGAGGACCTCAACGCCCTGGTCGGCCGCTGGGAGCGGGAAAAGGCAGGCCTGAACAAGGTCGGCGAGCTGAAGAAGCAGCTCGACGAGGCGCGGAGCGCGGCCGAGCGGGCCCAGCGCGACGGCTCCTTCGAGGAGGCGTCCCGGCTGATGTACGCCGAGGTGCCCCGGCTGGAGAAGGAGCTGGCCGAGGCCACCAGAGTCGCCGAGGAGGCCGAGTCCGAGCCCATGGTCAAGGAGGAGGTCGGCCCCGACGACATCGCCGAGGTGATCTCGTCGTGGACCGGGATCCCCGCCGGGCGGCTGCTGGAGGGCGAGACCGCCAAGCTGCTCCGCATGGAGGACGAGCTCGGCAGGCGCCTCATCGGCCAGCGCGAGGCCGTACAGGCCGTCTCGGACGCGGTGCGGCGGGCCCGCGCGGGTATCGCCGACCCCGACCGCCCCACCGGCTCGTTCCTGTTCCTCGGCCCGACCGGCGTCGGCAAGACCGAGCTGGCCAAGGCGCTCGCGGAGTTCCTGTTCGACGACGAGCGGGCGATGACCCGCATCGACATGAGCGAGTACGGCGAGAAGCACAGCGTGGCCCGGCTGGTCGGGGCCCCGCCCGGATACGTCGGTTATGAGGAGGGCGGCCAGCTCACCGAGGCCGTCCGCCGCAGGCCGTACACCGTGGTGCTGCTGGACGAGATCGAGAAGGCCCACCCGGAGGTCTTCGACATCCTGCTCCAGGTCCTCGACGACGGCCGGCTCACCGACGGGCAGGGCCGTACGGTCGACTTCCGCAACACGATCCTGATCCTGACCTCCAACATTGGCTCGCAGTTCCTGGTCGATCCGAAGCTGGAGAGCGGCGCCAAGCGCGAGGCCGTGCTCACAGCGGTGCGGAACGCGTTCAAGCCGGAGTTCCTCAACCGGCTCGACGACGTCATCGTGTTCGACGCGCTCGGCACCGAGGAGCTGTCCCAGATCGTGGATCTCCAGGTCTCGCGCCTCGCCAGGAGGCTCGCGGACCGGCGGCTCAGGCTCACCGTGACGCCCGCCGCCCGCGACTGGCTCGCCCTGACGGGCTTCGACCCGCTGTACGGCGCGCGCCCGCTGCGGAGGCTGATCCAGTCCGCCATCGGCGACCGGCTCGCGAAGGAGCTGCTGTCGGGCGAGGTCCGCGACGGCGACGAGGTAATGGTGGACCTTGACGATGCTGGGGACACTCTAAGCATCGGCCCCACTCGGTAAGGTCTTCCCCACCATTGCGGCAAGCCGGCCCCGCCCTTTCCCCTCGCTGCTACGTTCGGCGTTCGTCGGACTACGGTAAGCAATCAGGGGGACGTGGATGTCCACGACATCACGAAGTATTCGAGGGCGGTACGTCGCACTGGCGGCGGTCACCATCGGCGTCAGCTGGCTCGCGACCGGTCAGGCGATGGCGGGGGCCGCCGCCACCGTGACCACCACCTGCGAGCCGCAGAACAAGAGCGCGGCAGCACTGCACAGCCTCGCCCCGGCGACCGGTGTGCTCAGCATCACCGACGCCGCCGGGGCGGCGGCCGGGCAGGGCGTCCCGGCGCTGCCCGGCAGGCCGGGCGCGGCCCCGCCCGCGGCCAGGCTCATCCCCGCGGCGCAGCCCAAGGCGGCCCCGGCGGCCGTTCCGGCGGGCGTCCCGGCAGCGCCGAAGGGCCCTCTCCCGGCGCCGAAGCTGCCGACGGTGCCGCTCCTCGCGGTCGCTCCCGCACGGCCCAACCTGACCGGCCCGGCATGCGTGCCGGCCGCGCCGGTGGTCACCGAGCCGATCGCGGGACAGCCCCGTCACAAGCACCCGCGCAGGCACCACAAGCCGGCGGACCAGCCGAAGGTCGCGAACGGCGCCAAGCAGCGCACGCAGTCACAGCCCCCCGCCAACGGGGAGGCCTTCGTGCCGCTGCCTCACCATGGCAAACGCCACCACAAGAACCAGGTCCATCAGGGGGGCCGCCACGCTCACCGCCGCCACCACGCTCCGGTGACGTCGGCCGCCCCGGCGGCTCAGGCGACTCCGGCGGCCCCGGCAGCGCCCGCGACCCCGGCCGCCAGCCCGCGGGCAGCGCACCGGGAGGGCCGGGTGCACCCGAAGGCGGCGGCGCCGGTCCCCACGACCGGTGACCTCACCGACATAAGCAAGCTCCTGCCATAACCAGGGGAAGCCGTAAAGGGGGCCGTGGATCAGTCGTGATCACGGCCCCTTTATCGCGTCCAGCAGCGCGTCGAGATCGTCTTCGGGCAGGCCCAGATCGATCCGGATCCGGTAGCGGGTGCGCAGCAGCGCCTCGCGGAGCGCGGTGCCGGGCACGCAGGCGCGGACCCCTTCGGTGGCCCACTCGTGGGCGCCGTCCAGATCGCCGTAGGCCGCCAGCGTCTCCGCGACGGTGAGCGCCGTGGCGGCGTTCCAGCCGTCGGCCCTGACGGCCGCGATGACGTCCCTGGCCTCGTCGGGACGGTCGAGCTCGAACAGCGTGTCGGCGATTCCGGACCGGGGGTCGACCAGCACCTCGCCGCCGTCGTCGAGCGCGCTCTGGAAGCGGTCGAGGGCGGTCGCGGGCTGACCCGCCTGACGCCACTCCTCGGCGGCCAGCACGAGGATCGCCGCCCTCGACACCTCGCCGGACTCGTAGCCCTGAGCCAACGCGTCAAGCTGACGGGCGAGGGCACCGTGGTCATCAAGCAGCAGTGCCTGTTCGAGCAGCCGGTCCAGCTGCTCATGTGTCACATGTGCCACAGAGCCGAGGCTACCGATCCCGGCGTGTCTTTGTGCGGGCATTCGGGAAGCAACGATTAGTACACCTTCGTGTACGAACCGTGTCCCACTACTGCTCACCGGGCATATTGCCCCCGCTGTGCTAATCGGAGCTCGCGGAGGAGCGATAGGCCATGTCAAAGCGGGTGATCTTGACTCTCGCTTCCGCGACGGTGCTGTCCGCCGTGGTCCCCGGCGTCGCCGGCTACGTGACGGCGCAGTTCCAGGCGCTGGACCAGGCGCGCAAGGAGCTCGCCCGGCTCCAGTCCCAGCTCCGCATGGTGGAGTTGACCGTGGAGCCGGCCGCCGCCGTGCCGTGCGGTCCGCCCCGCGCCGCCGGAGACGAAGAGAGAGAGCTCCAGTTCCCCCGGCGTACCCACATCAGGCCCTGGCACAACACGGCGTACGTGCGGGTCATGGCGCCCACCATCTGGACCTCGCTGGAGGTCCCGGCCCGCCGCCTCCCGCCGGCTAAACCCTGAGCTGGCGGGAGAGGTAGCCCCGGACCAGTAGCTTCGCCTCCGTGACGATCTCGGGCGCGCCGTTCGGGTCGTGCCGGAAGGCGAGCTTCAGCACCGCGTCCCCCGCCTCGACGGCGACGAGGATGGCACGGTCCATCTCCTCGCTGTCCGCGAGCCCGAACTCGGCGAGCAGCAGCGCCCGCAGACGTCCGGCGATCACGGTGTTGTTGTCCGCCACCGAGTCGAGGAGGTTGAGGTCCACCACGTCGCCGAAGTGGAGCGAGCGGAAGCCGGGCACGGTGCGGTGCATGTCGACGTACTCGTCGATGATCGCGTCGACCGCGTCCCACCACCCCTCGTAGTCCTCGGTGATGAAGCGGCGACCGACCCTGGCGACGAACAACTCGACGTTTCGCCTGGTCACGGCCTGACTGAGGGCCCGCTTGTCAGGGAAGAACTGATAGACCGAGCCGATCGCCACACCGGCGCGCTCCGCGACGCGGGTGGTCGAGAGGTCCTCGTAGCCCCCCTCGTCCAGCAACGCGGCGCACGCGTCGAGCATCCGCTCCACCCTGCGGGCGCTCCGCCGCTGCGAGGGCCGTCGGCGCAGCGGTGTTGAGTCTTGCACTGGCTGGCTGGACACACGACCATCTTGCCCGCTGAACGCCGCCGAGGTCAGGCCTAACCCATCATTTCATCCCGCCGACAGGCCGGTGCAGCCCCGGAGAGCCCGGTAGTTGGCCAGCGCCTGCTGCCGTGCCGTACCGGTCATGGGGATCGGCACGCCTCCGTTGATCCGGGCGGGAGTCCACTGGTCCTTGAGCACCTCGCGGCCCTCGATCTTCAGCGTGAGCACGCCGGTCGTGCCGGTGTCCGGCCCCCAGTTGTAGAAGGCGAAGTTGCCCAGGCCGTACTGCACGTAGGCCTGCCCGGAGTAGCCGCCGCCGAGCAGGATGTGCGCGTGGCTGCCCACCACCACGTCGGCGCCCGCGTCGACGAGCTTGGCCGCCAGGTCGCGCTGGACGGGCGTGGGGCATTTGACCAGCTCGGTGCCCCAGTGCAGGAACACGATGACCGTGTCGGAGCTCTTGCGGGCCTGCCGTACGGCCTTGATCAGGCGCGGCTCGTTCTTGGCGGAGGCGAGGCCGCCCTTGTCCGCCGTCGCCGTCCAGGACTGGATGAACTGCGAGTCGAGCACCTGGGTCGCGCCGATGACGGACACCCGGTTGCCCTTGACCGTCGCCCTGAACGGGCGGTATGCCTCGGCCTCGTCCTTGCCGATGCCGATCACCGGGAACCTGGCCTGCTTGATCGCGGCCAGGGTGTCCTGGAGGCCGGTCTCCATGTAGTCCATGCCGTGGTTGTTGGCCATGTTGACGACGTCGACCCCGGCGGCCTTGAGCGCCGCGAACGCCGCCGGCGGCGCCCGGAACGTGAACTGCTTGCCGGGGGCGGGTGAGCCGCCCGTCGTGATGGCGGTCTCCAGGTTGAGAACGGTGAGATCGGACCGGCGCAGCACGCTCGCGATCGGCCCGAGCGCCGTGCGCGGATCACTGTTGAGACGGCCGCGCAGCACGCCCTCGAAGTGCACGTCCCCCGCGAAGGAGATCGTGTACGGCCGGCGTTCCGGGGTGGGGGACGGCGTGGCGGTCGCCACGTCCTCCGGCGCCGCGGTGGGGACGCGCTCGCCCTGGGCGGCGGAGCAACCGGCGACGAGGAGGACGGCGAAGGCACAGACCAGGGAGGCACGTCTCACGGCACCTGAGCATGCCATAGATTTCGGCCAAAAACCTGGGACAGTTCCTTTACTTGAATCGTTCAGGTTTGATGCTAGCCTGGGGCACGTGGGAGACGCCATCCGACTTCGCCAGGCAGGCTTGCGGGTGACCGCGGCCCGGCTGGCAATCATGGAGACCGTACGGCAGGGCGAACACCTCGATGTGGACGCCATACACCGCGGTGTCTGTGAACGGGTCGGCCAGGTGTCCCTGCAAGCCGTATATGACTCCTTGAGCGCTCTCCAGCGTGGGGGGCTCCTCCGCCGCATCGAACCGGCGGGAAGCCCCACCCGGTACGAGACACGTGTGGGCGACAACCACCACCATCTCGTCTGCCGGCAATGCGGAAAGGTCACAGACGTCGATTGCGCGGTCGGGCACGCTCCATGCCTTGATCCGGTCTCCGACGCCGGGTTCCTGGTCTACGAGGCGGATGTCATCTACTGGGGACTCTGCCCGGACTGCCGCGTTCTCGCCGATGGACCCGCGCACGCCACAAGCGCACTCCCCCTTCGTGCCCCTTGAACCCCGGAGGACTACTGCTATGACCAGCAGGCCGATCAGCACCACCGACGTCGGCGTTCCCGCCCCCAGCGACGATCACTCGCTGTCCGTCGGTCCCAACGGCCCCCTGTTGCTGCAGGACCACTATGTGATCCAGAAGATGGCGCACTTCAACCGCGAGCGGGTTCCCGAGCGCGTGGTGCACGCCAAGGGCGGCGGCGCCCACGGGCTCCTGCGGATCACCGAGGACGTGAGTCAGTACACCAAGGCCAAGCTGTTCCAGAAGGGCAAGGAGACCCCGCTCTTCCTGCGCTTCTCCTCGGTGGCGGGTGAGCTCGGCAGCCCGGACACGCAGCGCGACCCCCGCGGATTCGCCATCAAGTTCTACACCGAGGACGGCAACTACGACATCGTCGGCAACAACACGCCGATCTTCTTCATCCGCGACCCGCAGAAGTTCTCCGACTTCATCCACAGCCAGAAGCGGCGGGCCGACAACCACCTGCGTGACCACAACATGCAGTGGGACTTCTGGACGCTCCAGCCGGAGTCCGCGCACCAGGTGACGTTCCTGATGACCGACCGCGGCACGCCGGCCTCGTGGCGGCACATGCACGGCTTCGGCTCGCACACGTTCCTCTGGTACAACGCGGCCGGCGAGAAGTTCTGGGTGAAGTACCACTTCAAGACCGACCAGGGCATCAAGAACTTCACCGACGCCGAGGCGGGCGCGATCATCGCCCAGGACGCGGACTACCACATCCGGGACCTTCACACCGCGATCAGGAACGGCGACCACCCGTCCTGGACGGTCAACGTTCAGATCATGCCGTTCGAGGACGCCGCGGACTACCGGTTCAACCCGTTCGACCTGACCAAGGTGTGGCCGCACAGCGACTACCCCGAGATCACAATCGGCAAGTTCACGCTGAACCGGAACCCGGAGAATTACTTCGCCGAGGTCGAGCAGTCCGGCTTCGAGCCCGCGAACCTGGTGCCCGGCATCGGCCCGTCCCCGGACAAGATGCTCCAGGGCCGCCTGTTCTCCTACCCGGACGCCCACCGCTACCGCATCGGCGCGAACTACCAGCAGTTGCCGATCAACGCGGCGAGGACGGCCGTCCACAGCTACAACCGCGACGGCCAGATGCGGTTCAGCAACCCGGGTGACCCGGTCTACGCGCCGAACTCCTTCAACGGGCCGGCCGCCGACCCGTCGCTCTACGAGGGCGAGCACTACCACGTCAGCGGCGAGATCATCCGGTCCGCCTACATCAAGCACCGTGAAGACGACGACTTCGTCCAACCGCGGGCGCTGTGGGAGAACGTGCTGTCGGAGACCGACCGCGAGCACCTGGTGAGCAACATCGTCGGCCACGCCTCGGCTCCCGAGGTCACCACCGACATGAAGAAGCGGGTCGTCGACTACTGGACCAGCGTCCACAAGGACCTCGGCCAGGGCGTCTCGCAGGGCCTCGGTCTCGCCTGACACTCGTCTGGACACTCGCCTGGACCCTCGCCTGACCCTCCCCAAACAGCGTACGGCTTGTGCCTCTGGCACAAGCCGTACGCCTATTTTCTAGAGGTCGAACTCGCCGTCCTTGACGCCGCCGATGAAGGCGTCCCATTCACCCGGAGTGAAGACGAGAACGGGGCCCTCCTGGTTCTTGCTGTCGCGGACGCCGACCTCGCCGCCGGGCAGGACGGCGATCTCGACACACTGACAGTTGTTCGCGCTCCGGCTGCTCTTCCACCAGGCGGCACCGGACAGGTCAGTTGAGTACATGGATGGTTGTCTCTCCCCACCGGCTATCGCCAGCGGTTGATAGTTCTCGCTATACGGTCGCGGGAGGCGTCCACGTCCAGCGCCTTTGTCTCCAGGTAGTCGAAGGCGACCTCGTAGCGGTAGACGATGGTCTCGTCCTCCACGAGGCGTCCGCCCAGGAGTGCCTCGAGATATACGACGTCATGGAAATTTGGCAGCTTGAGGTGGCAGAACGACCCGGTGTTTATCGGATGCTCGGCATCCATGGGGAGGACCCGTAACTGGACGTTGGGAAGTTCCGAGACCTCGACCAGACGTCCGAGTTGTTCGCGCATGACCTCGTCGTCGCCGAATCGGCGAAGCAGCACGGACTCCTCCAGGACGACCGAGAGCGCCAACGGGCTCTCCGCCGTGAGGATGGCCTCCTGGCGGGCCATCCGGACCTCGATCCGGCTCCGGACACCGCCTGGCGCTTCGAGAGTGCTCCGCTGTCCGCTCTCCATCATGGCTCGGACATATGCCTCTGTCTGGAACAGACCCGGCACGACCTGGGGTTCCCAGTCGCGTGCCGCCGTGGCCTCGGCCTCAAGCCCCAGGAAAGTGGTGTATTCCTTGGGCAGCGAGTCCCGGTAGTCCTCCCACCAGCCCTTCCGGGCGGCGTCCCGATGAAGGGACAGCAGCTCTTGGCGCTGATCCGAATCTACCATGTAGATCACGAGCAGCGCCTCGACGTCGGCTCCGCGTGGCGCGGTTCTCGCCGTTTCTATACGGCTTACCTTGGCCGCCGACCAGCCGAGCCGGGACGCGACCTGCTCGCCCGTGAGATCGGCGCGTTCTCTCAACCGCCGGAGCTCCTGCCCGAGCCTTCGCCGGCGGACGGTGGGACTGCCATGGTCCGGCACCCCGCCCGACCCCCTCGCACAAGTAGAACGCCGCCGAGAGGTGCAATTTGCACCGATTCATGCGGCGCACGCCGAAAAGATTGTTGCAAGTTTCCTTTCGTCAAGTATTGCAGGGATATCTGTCCTGGGTCACGATCGGTGAGGGAAGGTTCCCGGAGCACGGGGGGCGCCGATACGCGTACGGCGAAACGCTCCTTGGGAACAGCCGGGCCGAGAGGCTGCCACCTGCCGACCCGGCGAAGACCCACGAGAACTCCATCCGAATAGGAGTCTCTTATGCATCCCCACGGTACCAACTGGTTATTTCTAATCAAGACCCACGTCAGCATGGCGGACAGCGCTCTGTGTGCAGATCAGGACCGGTGGGCGCGTCAGCTCCGGTGGACCGTCAGCCGCACCGGCTTCGGAGCGCGTCTCTACCGCGACCCCCGCTTCGACCTGGTCCGCGAACTGGAAGAAGTCGGACGTCTCTTCAGCGCGTAGCGTCCCAGGGAGGCCGTACATGGAGACCGCGTACCGGACGTGTCCGCTGTGCGAGGCCGTCTGCGGACTGGCGATCACCATTGACGGGCGCGTGACCGACGTGCGCGGCGACCGGGACGATCCCTTCAGCAAGGGCTATGTCTGCCCGAAGGGGGCGACGCTCGGCCGCCTCGACGAGGACCCGGACCGCCTCCAGGCGCCGCTGGTCCGCGGAGACGGCGAGTGGCACACGGTCTCCTGGGCGGAGGCCTTCGCGGCCGTCGAGGAAGGCCTCTCCCGTATTCCCGGCCCCGAGCGGGCCATCTACCTCGGCAACCCGAACGCCCACACCATGGCCGGCGCCCTCTACGGCGCGCCGCTCATTCGCGCGCTCGGCACCCGCAACGTCTTCTCCGCCAGCACCGCCGACCAGATGCCCAAGCACGTGTCCTGCGGGCTCATGTTCGGCCATCCGCTGACGATCCCGGTGCCCGACCTCGACCGCACCGGCTACCTCCTCATGCTGGGGGCCAACCCGTTGGAGTCGAACGGCTCGCTGTGCACGGCGCCCGACTTCCCGGGACGGCTCAAGGCGCTGCGCCGGCGCGGCGGCCGCTTCGTCGTCGTCGACCCGCGCCGCACCCGCACCGCCGCCCTGGCCGACGAGCACGTCTTCATCCGGCCGGGCGCCGACGCCTACCTGCTCGCCGGGATCGTCCACACGCTCTTCGCCGAAGACCTCGTCACCGTCACCGTGCCCGCGAACGGCCTGGCCGAGGTGGCCGAGGCTATCCGGCCCTTCTCCCCCGATGCCTGCGCGAGCGCCTGCGGCGTGCCCGCCGAGGTGATCGTACGGCTCGCGCGGGAGCTGGCCGCGGCTCCCACGGCGGCCGTGTACGCCCGCATCGGCACCTGTACGGCCGAGTTCGGGACGCTGGCCCAGTGGCTGGTCGACGTGATCAACGCCCTCACGGGGAACCTCGACCGGCCCGGCGGCGCGATGTTCCCCCGGCCCGCCACCGAGGCGCCGGCGAACCCATCCCGCCGGCGCAAGCCGTACCGGACCGGGCGCTGGCACAGCCGCGTCCGCGGCCTGCCGGAGGCGAACGGCGAGCTGCCGGTGGCGACCCTCGCCGACGAGATCGAGACTCCGGGGGACGGCCGGGTCAGAGCGCTGATCACGGTCGCGGGCAACCCCGTGCTCTCCACGCCGAACGGGACACGGCTGGACCGGGCGCTCGGCGAGCTCGAGTTCATGGTCAGCGTCGACCCCTACCTGAACGAGACGACCCGCCACGCCGACGTGATCCTGCCGCCGCCGAGGATCCTGCAGTCGGGGCACTACGACTTCGCTCTGCTGGGCTTCGCCGTACGGAACTACGCGCGCTACTCCCCGCCCGTCCTGCCGCTCGACGGGAGGCCGTCGGAGGCCGAGATCCTCGCGCGGCTCGCCATGATCGCCTCCGGCCAGGGCGCGGACGCCGATCCGGCGCTGCTCGACGAGCTGATCCTAGACCAGATGCTCCGCGTCCACGGCGGTCACCCGGCGGAGCTGCGGGCCTCCCTGGAGGGAGCCAACGGCGCGGAGCTGCGGCTGGACGCGATGCTCCGGCTCGGCCCCTACGGCGAGTGGAACGGCGGCGACCTCTCCCTACCCACGCTGCTCCGGCACCCGCACGGGATCGACCTCGGCCCTCTGGAGCCGCGCCTGCCCGGCAACCTCAGCACCGCCTCCGGGCTCGTCGAGCTCGCCCCCGCGCCCCTCCTCGACGATCTCGTACGGCTCCGCGGCGGCCTCGAACGGCGGACGCCCGAGTTCGTGCTCATCGGGCGGCGTCACCTGCGGTCGAACAACAGCTGGCTGCACAACATGGGCTCGCTGGTCGGCGGCAGCAACCGCTGCACGCTGCAGATCAACCCCGCCGACGTCGCCCGGCTGGGGCTGAGCGACAAGGCGCTGGTGCGGTCCGCGGCGGGCGAGCTCGCCGTACCCCTCGAACCCACGGACTCGATCATGCCCGGCGTCGTGAGCCTGCCCCATGGATGGGGCCACGACGGCACGCCACAGGCCGTGGCGGCCAGGAACGCCGGGGTCAACGTGAACGCCCTCACGGACGAGACGGTCGTCGATCCGCTCTCGGGCAACGCGGTCTTCAACGGCGTCCCGGTAATCATCACGCCCGTGTGAAATGTTCGCCGCCGTGGCGCGGGGGTACGTGATCCGTGGTAAGGGGGCGAAAATGGAGAAGACGACCAGGACACGGCGGGCAGGCCGGTTGCCGCGGATTCCGTCGCCGGAGCTGCTCGACGGGCTGGAGCGGACCACCACCCTCGACCGGCCCATAGCCGCCATCTCCAAGACGGTGCGGCGCAAATTAGGGCCCGGCACGCTGCGCGACGTGCTCCACGGAGTGCCCATCGGGCACCCCCTCCATCCCGCGCTGGCGATGGTCAGCGTGGGGTGCTGGATCGCGACATCCGTACTGGACGTGACCAAGGCGGACTCCCGCGCGTCGCGGGCGCTGCTCGCGACCGGGCTGGGCATGGCCCTCCCCACCGCGACCGCCGGGCTGACCGACTGGTCGACGCTGCACCGCGAGCAGCAGCGGGTGGGCTTCGTGCACGCCATGACCAACATCGCCGCGGCCGGGCTGTACACGGGCTCGCTGCTCATGCGGCTGGGCGGGCGGGAGCGGGCCGGGCGGGCGCTGGCCTTCGCCGGCCTCGCGGCGGCGAGCACGGGCGCCTACCTGGGCGGCCACATGGCCTACCGGCAGGCGGCGGGGGCGAACCACGCCGAGCAGGTCAGCCACCTGGTGCCGCTCGGCTGGCACGACCTGTGCGCGCTCAAGGACCTGCCCAACGGGCGTCCGGTCAGGCTGCGGCTGGGCTACATCGAGCTGTTCGTGCTCCGCCTCGGCGACGGGGTGAGCGTGCTGGCGGACGGCTGCTCGCACCTCGCCGGGCCCCTCCATCAGGGCCGCATCACCGTCGAGGACGGCGAACCCTGCGTCGTGTGCCCGTGGCACGGCAGCGTCTTCCGCATCGCGGACGGCGCGGTGGTGCACGGCCCGGCGACCTCCCGGCAACCGGCGTTCCAGACGCGGTTACGACACGACGGCGTCGTTCAGGTCCGCCCGGCGGAGTGATCGTCCGCGGGATGCTCGACCAGTGCGAGGATCCGGCTGGACATGAAGCGTGCCGTACGGACCGGCGTGCCGGTCCTGGTCACCTCGCTGACCTCGATGATGCCCCTGCCGGTGGTGATCTCGACGCGACGCCCGGCCTTCGTCGCGACCACTTCGTAGGTGCGCGGGGTGCCGCCCGCGTCGATGACGATCTCCACTCGGTCGCCCTTCACACTCTTACGATAAGAGCTTCACTATCGCGACGACACCGACGCAGACGATGAATCCACGCAAAAGGGGGGCGGGGAGCCTGCGGCCCACCCGCGCGCCGATGAACCCTCCCGCCGCCGACCCGAGCGCCACCAGCAGCGCGACCCACCAGTCGACGTGCGCGATCAGCACGAAGAGCACAGCGGCGGTCGTGTTGACCAGCAGCGACAGCAGGTTCTTGGCCGCGTTGACGCGCTGTAGCTCCTCCTCCAGGAAGATGCCGAGCAGCCCGATGAGGACGATGCCCTGAGCGGCGCCGAAGTAGCCGCCGTAGACCCCCGCCGCGAGGACCCCCAGCCACAGCCACGGCCCGCCGTGCGGGTGTGTCCGCCGCCCGGCGAGCCAGCCGTTCAGCTTCGGCTGGACGATGACGAGGACGCAGGCCAGCGCGATGAGGACCGGCACGATGACCTGGAACGCCTTCGCCGGAAGCTGGAGGAGCAGCACGCCGCCGAGCACCGACCCGAGGACGGAGGCGAGACCGAGCCGGATCAGCCGCTCCCGCTGGCCTTTGAGCTCGGCGCGGTAGCCGAGGACGCCGGTGAGGCCGCCCGGCACCAGCCCCACGTTGTTGGAGACGTTCGCGACGATCGGCGGGAACCCGAGGGCCAGCAGAGTCGGGAACGTGATGAGCGACCCCGACCCGACCACGGCGTTGATGCCCCCGGCCCCCACACCGGCCGCGAAAACGGCGGCCGCCTCCAACGGCGTCACGATCGCTGCCCCCCTCGTACGGTTAACGCCCGATCGTAGGCGGCGGACCGTACGTCACAGGAGGCGGGATCAGGCGGACGGGCGGGTGACGTCCGGTTCCTTGGGCGGGGAGAAGAGGCCGCCGAGGTTCTCCAGGGCCTTGCCCATCTCGGATGGCACGATCCAGAGCTTGTTCGCGTCGCCCTTGGCGATCTCGGGCAGGGCCTGGAGGTAGAGGTAGGCGAGGAGCCGCTGGTCGGGCCTGCCCTCATGGATCGCGCGGAACACCATCGCGATCGCGTCGGCCTGGCCCTTGGCCCGCATGGCCTGGGCCTCCGCGTCGGCCTGCGCGCCCAGGACCACGGCCTCCGCCTCGCCCCTGGCCTTGAGCACGGCCGCCTCCCGCTGGCCCTGCGCGGTCAGGATGGCCGCCTGCTTCTGGCCCTCGGCGGTCAGGATGGCGGCGCGCTTGTCGCGGTCCGCCCGCATCTGCTTCTCCATCGAGTCCTGGATGGAGGCCGGCGGGTCGATCGCCTTGAGCTCGACCCGGTTGACCCGGATGCCCCACTTGCCGGTGGCGTCGTCGAGCACGCCGCGCAGCTCCGTGTTGATCTCCTCACGGGAGGTCAGCGTGCGCTCCAGGTCCATGCCGCCGACCACGTTGCGCAGCGTCGTCACCGTGAGCTGCTCGACGGCGGTGATGAAGCTGGCGATCTCATACGTCGCGGCCTTGGGGTCGGTGACCTGGAAGTAGATCACCGTGTCGATCGAGACCACCAGGTTGTCCGAGGTGATCACCGGTTGCGGCGGGAAGGTGACGACCTGCTCGCGGAGGTCGACCTCGACCTTGATCCGATCGATGAACGGGACAACGATGTTGAGGCCCGCGTTCAGCGTGCGGTGGTAGCGGCCGAAGCGCTCGACGATGCGCGCGGTCGCCTGCGGCACGATACGGATCGTCCGGGCGAGGGCGAATCCCGCGACTGCCACGACGACCACGGCGGCGATGAGCTGACCCATCCGGCTCTCCAGTCTGTAAGCCTGACTGGAGGATATTTGGTTTTCTCTTTACGCGCCGATTAAGTGCGCATGTCAGAACGGCCTGGCGTACCAGCGGCCCTCCGCGCTGCGGTCGAGTGCCAGCGGCACTCCGAAGGTCTTGGAGAGGTTGTCCGTGTTCATCACCGAGTCGATGGGGCCCTGGGCCACCGCGGAGCCGTGGCGCAGCAGCATCACGTGCGTGAACCCGGCCGGGATCTCCTCGACGTGATGGGTGACCAGCACCATCGTCGGCGCCTTCGGGTCCCGCGCCAGCGCGCCGAGACGGCGGACGAGGTCCTCGCGGCCCGCCACGTCGAGCCCCGCCGCGGGCTCGTCGAGCAGCAGCAACTCGGGGTCCGGCATCAGCGCCCTCGCGATCTGCACGCGCTTGCGCTCCCCCTCCGACAGGGTGGAGAAGCGCCGCCGGATCAGGTGGGCGCAGCCGAGCTGGTCGATCAGCTCGACCGCCCGGGTCACGTCATGGGAGTCGTACTCCTCCGTCCACCGCCCGAGAATCGCGTAGGACGCCGTGAGGACGAGGTCGATGACCTTCTCGTCCGGCGGCACCCGCTCAGCCAGCGCGGAGCTCGCCAGCCCGATCCTGGGCCGCAGCTCGAAGACGTCGGTCTGGCCGAGCCGCTCGCCGAGGATCTCCACCGAGCCCTCGGTCGGGAAGAGCAGCGCGCCCGCCACCTGCAACAGCGTGGTCTTGCCCGCGCCGTTGGGACCGATGACGACCCAGCGCTCGTCCTCCCGGACGCTCCAGTCGATCCCGCGCAGGAGCGCGGCGCCGTCCCTGCGGACGGCCACGTCCTGGAACTCGAGCACCTGACCGCCCATGGATGGTCCCCCTCCCGTTGTTTCGCTAGATAAAACTATGTCAGTCCGAGCGCATATCGTGGATCGGGTGCGCATCGATTCACCGATCTCCGCCACCCTCGTCTCCTGGGGCAACGCCTGGCTGACCGGGCACGTGGGCCTGGACGAAGCCGTGGACCGCGTCGAGCGCGTGGCGGGCCCCCAGGTGGTGGAGGCAGGCGACCCCGCGGCCGAGACCACGCTCCGCGCCTTCCTGGTGGACCAGCGGATCGAGGGGCTCAGCTCGTTCCGGCTGGCTCTGCCGATCCCCGGCGACCCCCTCGGGCTGACGGGACCTCCCGCCTTCAACGGCGCGGCCATCGACGCCGGTCAGGCCGCGATAGCCGTACTGCCGGGAAGATGCGCCGGGCTGGTGCCCGCCCCCGACAGGCGGGGTTCCTCCTATTCGGGCATCCGCTGGACGGCGACCGAGGCGTCGGCCACCGTTCCGGACCTTCCCTCGCTGGCCGAGGCGGAGCATATGCTGACGGCCGCCATACGGTCCGCCACCGAGGCGCTCCTCGCGGTCGACGGGCCGGCCCAGGGCTTCCCTTCGCTCGACGACACCGAGGACACCCTCGCCCCGGGCTATCCCGGCCGTGCCCACAGGGTCGGGGCCCTCGCCGCCCGTCTCTCCCTCGCGCTGCGACTCGCCGACGAGCGCGGCCTGACGTCCGGGCAGCTCGCGACCCGCAGCGAGGCGCTGCGCGAGCTGGACCGTGCCGTACGGCGGGCCCGCGTGGCCGCCCACCACGCCATCGTCGAGTCCGGCCAGCCGCAGATCTAAGACGCCTGTGGTCTGCCATCGCGGTAGGGCCCTGGGCTTGTCCCCGTGCGCTGATTGATGTGGCGCTCCAACTAATTCGTGTGGGGGGGCGGTGGTTGGTGCCGTTATTGCGGGATATCGGGGATTCGAGTCGTTCGCATGTTCGAGTTGGCTGTCGGATGCTTGACGTGGCCGGAGGAGGTGAAGGGTGATCCAGCAGACGGCAGACCGCCAGGACGACGAGGTCTGTGGCGGGCGGCGTGAGGAGTTGGAGTGGTGGTGGGTCGATCCCTCCTCTGTGCCGCCGCTCGATGAGGTGGAGGACCTGTCGGACGACAGCGTCTTCACGGGTGACGAGCCTCTGGATGACGAGCCCCTGCATGAGGAGTCGCTGTACGGCGGGTCCCAGGGCGAGGGGTTGGGGGAGACGTGGGCGTGGTTTGCCGGGATGGCGCCGGGTGGGCGTGCGGCGTCGGGGGTGGCGTGGGCGTTCGGCCGGTTGGGGCGCCTGCCGGATGCGCATGTGCTGGATGCGGTGGCGGCGGCGCGGCGGATCGCCTCCTGGGCGCAGGGCGTGGAGATGATGGCGGCGGTGGAGCTGTTCGAGCGGCCCGCGGTGCGGGAGGACGGCACGCCGCTACCCGCCACGTTGGCGGCGGTGCACCGCGACGGTGTGCTGGAGGAGATCGCGGCCAAGCTGCGGGTGACCTCGGGCACGGCCGCCTACCTGGTGGCTCAGGGCGGCACCCTGCGCCGGCGGTTTCCGCGGGTGCTGGCGTTGCTGCTGTTGGGGCGGCTGGACATTGCGAAGGTCAACGCGTTCGTCAACGGGTGCGCGTTCGTGTGCGATGAGCATGCCGCCCTGGTTGAGGATCGGCTCATCGATGGGGCGGAGAACCTGACCTCGGGGCAGTTGCGGTCGAAGATCGCCAAGCTGGT